>CALMZX010000030.1 GCA_937870685.1 uncultured Alphaproteobacteria bacterium | reverse complement strand
ATGCGGGAGAGGACGGCGCGGAACGCGCCAGGTGAGGGCGGTTTCTGGCGATGGCGAGAGACCTCCCATCCTCCTCCCATTTGACGGCTTCACGCAATCAGGCCAAAACCCTCCCATGGACAGACCCGATACCGCCCTTGCACCCGCGCATGCCGCCATTCTCGACAAGCTGATGGACATTGTCCGCGCGGCGGGGCCGCTCGATGCCCAGACCGACAAGTATTTCACCAACACCTCGCGCATCGTCGCGGCCCATGGCGACACGGAGGTGACCTTCGCCGTGTTCATGCGCCGCCGCGTGGTCGCTGCCCTTGAACCCGCGATCCGCATTGCCCGGGCGCTCGTCCCGGATGTGAAGATCCGCCGCCTCGTGGCGGAAGGCGAGGTCGTGCCATCCGAACGCAAGCTCATGGAAATCACCGGTTCCATGAAGAAGCTATCGGAAGTGGAAACCGTGCTGCTGCAGAAAATCGGTTTCCCCTGTGTCTGCGCCAACAACGCCTATGAGATGTGCCTCGCCATGCCGGAGTCGGGCTTCATGGACATGCACGCGCGGCACGCTTCCGGCGCGGAGATGAACATCCTCGCCGCCTATGGCGCCATGGTCGGTTCCAATGCCGCCAAGCGCCACAATGCCACGGCCAAGGGCTTCATCGGCTCGTCGCAGGATCTGACGGCACCCTTTTTTGGGGCAGGTGGCGGCATGGGCACGATGCCGCATGCACTGGTGGGCTATGCGGGCGGCGATGTGCTGGCCGCCATGAAGATGTTCCACGACACCATTCCGGAAGCGAAGTCGCTCACCGCGCTCACCGATTACACGGGTCACGAAGTGACGGATGCGCTGCGCTGCGCGCGCTGGTTCTACAAGGAGAAGAAGCTGGACCAGGCGGGCAAGAGCTTCGGCGTGCGCCTTGATACCCATGGCGGGCGTTTTGCCGAGGGCCTCGACTACGAGAAGTCCGTCGATGTGGTGGGCCACTGGCTGAAAGTGTCGGGCGAGTACAATATCGTGGAACAGGTTCTGGGCGGCCGGGCCTTCCAGCTCGACCCCAGCAACATCCTGGTGGACAAGGTGCGCCGCATCCTGTTCGGCAAGGGCGTGTCGGTGGCCTGCGCCATCCACACCCGTCTGGCACTCGACAACGCCGGTTACACGGATGCGCAGATCGTGGGCTCGTCCGGCTTCAACCCTGAGAAGTGCCAGATCATGGGCGCAGCCAAGGCACCGCTCGACATGGTGGGTACCGGCTCATTCCTGCCTGCCACCTTGACGGAGACCTATGCGACGGCGGATATTGTCTCCTACGGCGGCGAACGGCGCGTGAAGGTCGGGCGAGAGTTCTTGTTTGATTAAGCACAGCCAGAACGAGCGCTGGCAAAGTGTGCGGAGTCCCGATACATTAACCGAGTCTTTGGGGGTTAAAAGAGGGCAACCAGCATGAAGAAGTATCTTTCGATCATCATCAGCCTTGTCGCTGCCGTGATGCTGACCTTTGGCGCCGCCGAAGCCAAGCCGAAGCGCTACAAGGCACGCAAGCCGGCCGCCGTGCAGGTGCACATCGACATCGGCTCGCAGACCATGTCCGTGCGGGTCAACGGATTTCCCTATGCACACTGGCGCGTGTCCACGGCCCGTTCCGGCTACTACACGCCGCGCGGCACCTTTGGCGTGACACGCACCGCCAAGGTCTATTACTCGCGCAAGTATGACAACTCGCCGATGCCGAACTCGGTGTTCTTCCATGGCGGCTATGCCATCCACGGCACGGGCTACATCAAGAACCTCGGCCGCCCTGCGTCGCATGGCTGCGTGCGTCTGCATCCGACGAATGCCGCGAAGCTCTACGCGCTGGTGAAGAAGCACGGCCCCGGCCGCACGCGCATCACGCTCAGCAACTGACCTGACTGCCACATTGCACACAAGGGCTCTGGTGCTTGACGCACCGGAGCCCTTTTTGCATCGTGGCGCGCGGATCAATCGGGGAAGACAATGACACGAGTTGCCATCATCACCGGAGGCGGGCAGGGCATGGGGGCCGCGGCTGCCGCGGCATTCCTGCGGGATGGATTCGCGGGCGTCGTTCTGGTGGACCGGAACGCCAGCGGTCTCGTTTCGTGCGAAGCGAAACTTGCCGCGCCGGGCCGGGTCGCCACTGTCACGGCAGACCTGATGGAGAAAGCCACGCCGGGCATGGCCGTTGCCGCTGCCTTGGAAAAATTTGGCCGCGTGGACGTGCTGGTCAACGCGGCGGGAACAAGCGAACGGTGCTCCATCGATGATGTGACGCAAGAGGCCTTTGAACGCATTTTCACGGTCAATGTGCGTGCGCCGGTGTTCATGATGCAAGAGGCGGCCCGTGCCATGCGCAAAACCGGTGGTGGCGTCGTGATCAACATTTCATCGATGCTCGCCTATGGCGGTCCACCCGACATTGGCATTTACGCGTCCTCCAAGGCGGCACTTGTCGCCGCGACGCGCAATGCCGCCAACGCGTGGAAGGCACAGGGCATCCGCGTTTTCGCCATCAACCTTGGCTGGGCCAATTCCGAGGGTGAGCATGCACTGCAAACCGGCTTTCACAAACAGCCGCAGAACTGGGCGGAATTGGCGGGGCAGAAGGTGCCCTTCGGGCGGCTCATCGCACCAGCAGATGTGGGCGGGGTCTGCTCATTCCTGGTGTCGCCACCAGCGCAGATGATGACGGGTGCCATCATTGACTACGAGCAGATGCCCATCGGCACCTACGATTTTCACCCCATGGTGGCGCGGGACTAGGTCAGCGGGCAGGGCAGGCCTTGCCGCCCCTGCGGGCCAGCAGGAAGGGTTGCTGGTCGGCATTCATCTTCAAGGTGGCGGAGCTGCCCTTGCAATCCGGTCCGGCTAACAGCACGCCATTTGGCGGCATCACCTGCAAGCTGCCACCAACCGATGACAACACGAAGACGCTCCCATCGCAGTAGGACGCGCAGGCAAATCCGGCGCCGGTGTTGCTGCATTCATAGGCCGTTTCCAGCCATGCCTCGCCTGTTTCGCGGAAGCGCGCCATCAAACGGCCATAGGCTTGTGGCTTGTTCTCTGGAATGGCACCGAGATTGGCTTCGAGCCGCAGCGCGGTGACTTTCTGCAACGGGAGCTTCTTTAGCTCCCATTTGTTCCAGGACTTCTCGTAACAGCCTTTTGGCGCGTTGCCCGCCAAGGCCCCCGTCGCTGCCATGGCAATGACAGCCAGCGCAAATCCCCCGATCCGCATTCCCACTCCCCCCAGAATGAATGCCGTCCAGAAGGCAACAAATCATCTCGCGCAAGAGAAAGCAATCGAAGGTTGGTGGATTGGTGAGGCACTCAATGTTTTCGGGCGGTCACACTGGCCAGCTCCGTGCTGTCCAGAAACCGGATAGTCAATGCCGGTCAATCAACTATCTCGAGGTCTCCACGGCCGAAGTTGCTGACAGGCGGTTCTCCGTGCTCTTGGCTTCGGCGAGGCACCAGTCGCGGAAAGCATCAACCAGGGGAGCATCGGCAGTGTCAGTGCGCGAAATGACGAAGTAAGCAAAAGACTTGGGGGCGCGGAGCGAGAGTTCGAAGGGCTTCACAAGCCGTCCGGCGGCGAGGTCATCGGCGACGAGGTTTGAATCCCCCAGCGCCACGCCCAAGCCGTCGATGGCGGCCTGAACAGCATAAGACGTTTGGCCGAAATGCAGTCCTGCGCGGTCGTCAAAGTCGTTGATTCCGGAAGCCTTCATCCACATCTTCCAGTTGGGCCAGGGAGAACCCTGCGCCTCCCAGTCGAGGTGGATGAGGGTATGGCGCAGCAGGTCGCGGGGGGTTTTCAGGGGTTTTTCTTTTGTAATGATGCGGGGGCTGCAGACTGGAAACACATTGTCCTGGAACAGAAGGTCAGCCCGAAGCCCGGGGTATTTGCCTTCCCCGAAACGGATGGCGATATCCACGTCCTCGCGGTCAAAATCGACGACAGCATGGGAGACGTCGACCCTGACATCGGCGCCGGGGTGGAGAGCTAGGAATCGCTCCAGCCTAGGCACGAGCCACTTTGCTGCAAGCGAGGGTGAAGCGGACACCCGGATCTGCTGCCGGTTCTCCAGACGTTTGATGCGGAGCAGGGCGCGACTGAGCACCTCAAGCGATTCGTGGGCGGCGGTATGGAGGATTTCCCCTTCTTTGGTCAGGCGCATGGACCTGCTGGTCCGGGTGAAGAGAGGGGCGCCCAATAGTGCCTCCAACTCCTTGATTTGATGACTGATTGCTGCTGGCGTAACACCCAGCAAATCGGCGGCACGGGTGAAGTTCAAGTGGGTCGCGGCGGCATCAAACGCGCGCAGTGACCGCAGGCCGGGGAACAGCTCAATCATGGCGAAATCCAGGCGATCTTCAAAAGAAATTTTATGATGCTGAGAGAATTAGTCGTTTCCCCTTTGAATCGCAACGACCTATGTTCGAACCATCAACAAATATTAATGAAAGTTAAGAGCCATGAACACCTTCCTCTCCCGCGCCGCCAAGGCTCTCCGCACCGCTTTTACCTCTGATGCGGACACCAAGCGCATGCTTGAAAAGACCTATGTCGAAGTGGCGCTCAATTCGCGTTTCGGCGGCAACTGAGCCGTTTCGATTCATTCGGCGGTCCACTCCCCGCCACACTGAAATGGCCGCAGCTCCCTTTGGGTGCGGCCATTTTTTCATGTGCAGACGGAGTTACTTGCCCTTCCAAACTGGCTTCCGTTTCTCGGCGAAGGCGCGCGCACCTTCCAACTGGTCTTCCGACGAGTAGAGAACATCCACTGACTTGAGCTTGCGTTTCGTCACCATGTGGAAGGCCTCGTGGACCGGGAGATGCATCGTCTCTCGGGCAATTTCCTTGATGCAGGCGTAAACGAGCGGCGGGCCATCGGCGAGTTGGTCAGCCATTTCGCGCGCCCGTGCCATCAAACGGTCAGCGGGAACGATTTCGTTGATGATGCCCCAGTGTTTTGCCTCAGCCGTATCGATGCGCCGCCCGGTGAACAGCATTTCCATTGCGACGTGATAGGGTATGAAGCGCGGAAGCTTGATCGTCGCCGCGTCGGCCACTGTTCCGGAATTGATTTCGGGAAGTGCGAATGTTGCGTGTTCCGCCGCGATGATGATGTCACAGGAGATCATGATCTCGAAACCGCCGCCAAAAGCCAGGCCGTTGACAGCGCAGATGACAGGCTTGTTAAGCCCCTTCAACTGCTGCAAGCCGCCGAATCCGCCGACGCCATAGTCCACGTCGGGAGCTTCACCAGCCGCAGCTGCCTTGAGATCCCAGCCGGGGCAGAAGAACTTCTCGCCTGTCGATGTGAGGATGGCAACGCGCAATTCAGGATCGTCGCGGAAGCCCGCGAAGACATCCCCCATGATCCGGCTGGTTGCGGCATCGATGGCATTTGCCTTGGGGCGGTCGATCGTGACTTCAAGAACAGCACCACGGCGTTCAGTCTTGATGGGAGTGGTCATGCGGGAGGCCTCATGCGGATCAATGCGTCGACAGCGATTGCTCCATCCGGAAGGACGAGCAGCGGATTGACATCCAGTTCTTCAAGGGAAGTGGCGTAAGTCTGGGCGAAGTTGGCAACGGCTTCGACAGATCGGACAACGGCTTCCTGATCGCCATGCTTGCCGCGGTAACCCTCGACCAGTCTCCACGTCTTCAATGACTTCAGTGCACGTTCAATCTCGCTGCGCGAAGCGGGCAGGAGAAGGGCGACTGAGTCCCTGAGAAGCTCAGTGAATATGCCTCCAGCACCCACCACCAGTGCCAGACCAAATTGTGGATCCCGTTTCACGCCGATGATGAGTTCGGCAACGGCACCATGGATCATGCGCTCCACAAGGACCATGTTTGAAAGATGTGCCATCGAGGCAGCGGCAGCGGCCACGGCGTGTCTGTCTGCGAGATTGAGTTTTACGCCACCGGCCTCGGTCTTGTGTGCGATGGCTGCTGATGACACCTTGAGCGTGACCGGAAAGCCGATCTTGGCGGCAACGTCTGCGGCCTCCTCAATGCGACATTCGCGTCCCTCTGGCACGGCGAGGCCGCGTCCCCGGAGCAAGGCCTTGCCTTCCGCTTCCGTGAGCGTGGCAATTTCGCCGCTGGCCACTTTTGGCGGCAGCAGGGCGGCGGGCGTTTCTGCCCTGGACCAATTCTCGCCAATCCGGGCGGCGGCCTCAAATGCGGTGAGGGCGTCGTCAAGTCCGAACATGGGGGCAATTCCCGACAGCGCCAGATCGTCGGCGAGTGGTAGCGGCATGCATTCCGGAAGGGTAGCAACCACAGCTGCGCGTGCCTCGTTCATGACAGAGCCCATGCGGAAAGCGCGCGCAGTCTTCAGCCAGGCATCTGGGTTCAGGTGGCTCTGGGTGGGCGTATCGAGGATGAGCATGGCCACATCGAAACCGCCGGACATCACTGCCGAAAACGTGTTGGTGAGCTTGTCTTCCTGGTTCCAGATGAAGGTATGGTAATCGAGCGGATTGTCGATGGCCACAAATTCGTTGAGGGTCGAAGCCACCTTCTCCCGGGTGTGCGGATCAAATGGCGGGAAGGAGATGGCACGATCCACCGCCATGTCCGCCGCCAGAGCAGCCTCACCACCTGAACAGGACAAGGAAACAAGCCTGCCTCCATTCAACACGCCAAAATGCAGGAACTTTAGGGTCTCCACAAATGCGGTGATGGAGGTCATGCGCGCCACACCTAGCCGCTCGAAGAGTGAGTCATAGAGGGCATCGGCCCCTGCGAGAGAGGAGGTGTGACTGAGCGCCACCTTGGCGCCCTGCTCGGAACGGCCCGTCTTTAGGACGACGACTGGTTTGCGGTAGCTGCGCGCAATCGTACAGGCGTCGGCAAATGCGGCGACATCCTTCAGACCTTCAATGTGAAGGCCGATTGCCGAGATGCGCTCATCGGCGGCCAGTTCCGCCACCATATCGGCCATATCAACATCGACCTGGTTGCCGATGGTGAATACGGCCGCCAGTGGCAGTGCTCGCTTGGTGAAGGTGAGATTGCAGGCAATGTTTCCGGACTGGGTAATGATGGCGACGCCACGTTGCACGGGCTTGATACCGTGTTCATCGGGCCACAGCGCGGCGCGGGCAAGGCCATTGACAAAGCCATAGCAGTTCGGACCCATGAGACGCATGTTGCCGGCGGCGGCGAGCAACTCGTCCTGCAAGGCTGTATCACCGGCTTCAGCGAAGCCCGCGGCGTAGATGACGGCGCCAGCACAGCCGAGTTCACTCAGTTGGCGCACCATCTCAACAGTCGGCTCCCGCTTCACAGCGACGAAGGCGGCATCGACAGGCTCACCAATGTCTGCCACGGACCGCTTGGTCAACACACCTGCAAGATGTTCCCGCTTGGGATGGACGGCATGGATTTTCCCAGAGAAGCCAAGCTCCATGGTGCGGCGGATGGCGATTTCACATTCGTTTCCACCGATAAAGGCGATGGAATGCGGGAAGATCAGGCGAGCCAGGTCGGTCATGATGGCGCATCAACCGCCAAGTGGCCGCAGCAGGGCGCGGCTGATGATGTGGCGCTGGATTTCGCTGGTGCCTTCCCAAATCCGTTCGACACGGGCATCCCGCCAGATTCGTTCCAGCGGCAGGTCGCTCATAAGCCCCATGCCGCCGTGAATCTGGATTGCTTCATCAGCAATGAAGGCGAGGACCTCCGTGGCCTTGAGCTTTGCCATGGCCATATCAGTGTCCGTCACCGTGCCTTGATCATATTTCCATGCAGCCTCGCGGGTCAGCAATTCCGCTGCTTTCAATTCCAGCGCCATGTCGGCGAGCTTGAAGGAAATGCCCTGGAACTTGCCGATCTGCTGGCCAAACTGCTCGCGATCCACGGCATATTGAAGCGCATGCTCGAGGGCGCGTTCGGCCCGGCCGAGGCAGGTGGAGGCGACCTGAAGCCGGGTCGCGCCCAGCCATGAGTTTGCCACTTCAAAACCCTTGTGCAGGGCGCCGAGCATCTGGGATTTGTGAACACGGCAGTCGTTGAACTCGAGAATGCTGTTGGGATAGCCCCGGTGCGACACATTCCTGTAGCCGGGTCGCACTTCAAAGCCGGGCGTGCCCTTGTCGATGAGGAAGGCCGAGATCAGCTTCTTCTTGCCGCGCGGTGTATCTTCTTCGCCCGTTGCCGCGAAAAGGACGGTGAAGTGGGCTTCTTCGCCGTGGCTGATGAAGTGCTTCACCCCGTTGATGACGAAATCATCGCCGTCGGCACGGGCAAAGGTTTTCATGCCGCGGAGATCCGAGCCCACGCCGGGCTCGGTCATGGCAAGACAATCGGCCTTCTCTCCACGCACGGCGGGGAAGAGGTATTTGTCCCGCTGCTCACCCTCGCACGCCATCAGGATGTTGGAAGGGCGACCAACGCATGTCCAGTGCAAGGCATAGTTGGCGCGGCCCAGTTCCTTCTCGTAGAGGCACCACGTCAAGGTATCGAGTCCAGCGCCTCCGACTTCGGCGGGCATGTTTGCTGCAAACAGGCCAGCAGCAATAGCCTTGGCCTTCAATTCATCGCGCAATTCCGGGCGCAGGACACCGGTCTCTTCAACTTCCCTCTCATAGGGATAGAGTTCGTTGGCCACAAAATCCTTCGTGGTCCTGATGATCATCTGCTGTTCGTCGGTGAGCGAAAAGTCCATGCTATTACCTGATGTGGAAGGTTTCGGTGTGGCCATCGACGGCGATAGCCTGGCCATTGATCATCCGGGCTGCGGGTGACGCGAGGAAGAGGGCCATATCAGCGATTTCCTCAGGCTCCACGAAGCGCTCAATTGATTGTCCGCCGACCATCTGTTTGGCCACCACCTCGAAAGGCACGCCGCGGACATCGGCTTCGCTCTGGATGACACGGTTGATGCGGTCGCCGCGGACTGTGCCCGGGCAAATGGCATTGGCTGTGCACCTAAACGGACCAAGTTCGATGGCGAGAGACTTGGTGAAGCCGATGACAGCCCACTTTGCGGCCGCATAGGGGGTGCGGTTTCCGAAACCGAACAGCCCGGCCGTGGAGGAAAGATTGATGATGGTGCCCGATTTCTGATCCTTGAAGAGGGGAGCGGAACGCCGGGCACAGAGAAAGTAGCTGTCAATGCCGACGGACAGGCATTCCCGCCAGTCCGCAAAGTCGATGTCGTCCACCGGTGCTGTCGGTCCCTTGATGCCGGCGTTGTTCACCATCACATCGAGGCCGCCGAGATCATCGAGTGCCTCATCGAACCAGTTTTCCACTTCCACCTCGGAGGTGACATCCACATGCGTGGCCCCGATTTCGGGAAAGTCCTCACGGAACGAGGAGAGCGCCTCTTCATTCACGTCGCAGATGTGGACCAGCGCTCCACCCTCGTAGAACGCCTTGGCAATGGACCGGCCAATGCCGCGTGCTGCCGCGGTGAGCATGACGCGCTGGGGCATGCGTTCCTCCGTCTGGTCTATTTCTTCTTTGCGGTTTTCCTGCTTTTTGCCTTCAATTCCAGGTCCAGCACAAGGCCGGAGCCGATCTTGTGTTTCTTGAACAGCTTCATCATGTCCACAAGGATGGCGTTGCGTTTGGCTTCGATCTCCGCAACCTTGCGGCCAGCGGCCTGGGCTTCGCAGCCCTCGACGAGACGCTGTTCGAGAGCCTGGTTCCACTTTGGGAACTTCAGGTCGGTCCAGTCCAGTTCAAGGGTCGGGTCGAACTGCTTGATGAAGTCCCGCATGCCTCCGGGGCCGCCTGCCACGTGATAGGTGAGGAAGGAGCCCATGAAGGCCCAGCGCATGCCAGCGGAATAGACGATGGAGTCATCAATGTCTCCCGTGCTTGCAATGTCCTTGTTGAGGATGTGCAAGCTTTCGCGCCACAGGGCTTCCTGCAGGCGGTCGCAGACGTAGCCCATGATCTCTTTCTTGAGTCGCAGCACTTGCATGCCGATCGCCTCGAAGTATTCCCCCGCCTGGTCCATGGCTTCGGCAGAGGTCTTTTCTCCGGGCACCGTTTCCACCAACGGCAGGAGATACACCGGATTGAAGGGGTGCCCGATGATCACCCGTTCGGGGTGCTTGCACTGGCTTTGCAGGTTGGTCGGCAGGAAGCCCGATGAGGATGAGGCAATAATCACGTCAGGGCGGGCAGCCGCGTCAATATCCCTGAACAGCCTGATCTTGAGGTCCTCGCGCTCAGGCGCAGCCTCGTGGATGAAGTCCGCCTTCGACGCCATCTCCGCCAGGTTCGTGGTGAAAGTGAGCTTTCCCTTCTTCTTTGGCTTGCCGAGCAGGGCTTCCAGCGACGGCCATGCCGTCTTGATCTGGGCCTTGAGTTTTTCTTCGGCTGCCGGGGAGACGTCGAACGCGATCACATTGTAGCCGCGGAAAAGCAGGCGGGCAGCCCAACCTGCGCCTATCAGCCCGGTTCCGGCGATGCCTACGGTCTTGATTGTCATTTCTTCAGCCCCAGGATTGCGCGCCCTTCATCCGGGGTGGCGACTTTTGTGCCGAGCACCTCAATCAGCTTCACAGCCTTTTCCACCAGTGCGCCGTTGGTTGCGTGCACGCCCTTTTCGAGCCAGAGATTGTCTTCAAGGCCGACGCGAACATGTCCACCCAGCAAAACGGCCTGGGCCACGGCATGGAACTGCTGACGGCCGATGGCGAAGGAGGCCCAGACCGCGCCGTCTGGGAGTTGTGACTTCTGGTATGCCATGGTTTCGGTGTTGAAGGGGGCGCCCCACGGAATGCCCAGGCAGAGCTGGTAGAGGGGCGGGCCATCGATCAGGCCCTCTTTCACCAACTGGTTGGCGAACCAGAGATTGCCCGAGTCGAAGATTTCCATCTCCGGCTTCACGCCATAGGACTTGATGAGGGCCGCCTGCTGGCGGAGTTGCGTGGGGGTCTGAACAACGATGGATTGACCGTCGCCGAAATTCAGGGTGCCGCAATCAAGGGTACAGATTTCAGGGCGCAACTCCTTCACGTGAACGAACCGTTCCAGCGGGCCGACACAATCGGTACCGGGGCCGAAATCCAAAGGCTTTTCACCATCACCGACGACGACGTCGCCACCCATGCCGGCCGTGAGATTGATGATGACGTCCGTGTTCCTGGCGCGGATGCGCTCCATCACTTCACGATAGAGCCCAGTATCGCGGGATCCCTTGCCGGTTTGCGGGTTGCGCACGTGGCAGTGGACAACAGTTGCGCCAGCACTTGCGGCTTCGAGGGCGGAATTGGCGATCTGTTCAGGTGTCACAGGCACATTCGGGCTCTTGCCTACGGTGTCGCCCGCACCGGTGACGGCGCATGTGATGATGACTTTTGGCTGCATGGTGTTCCTCCGATGTGACGGGAGAGTAACTTCAGGGCCATGCCGCATTTGACAAAATCCGCCGTGAAATGTGAAAATGCGCCATGGCGCTGCACGATGTCTCTTTTCTTCTGGTCCCGCAGTTTTCCATGATTGCGCTCTATGGCGCCATGGAACCGCTTCGCGTGGCCAACCGTTTCGCGCCGGGCGCCTTTTCCTGGCGCTTCCTCTCCATTGATGGGGAACCGGTGGTTGCCTCGAACGGCATACCAGTCTCTGTCAGTGGCCGGATCGCGGAAGTAGGTCGGCCCGCCATGGCGTTGGTCTGCGCTTCCTATGGCCATGAGACCGGATTGTCGCGGCCCATGCTGACGGCAGTGCGCAAGCTGGCGCGGGCGAAGATCTTGCTCGCCGGGCTGGATACGGGACCGTTCATTCTTGCTGCGGCAGGTGTACTCGATGGCTATCGTGCCACATGTCATTGGGAAAGCCTGCCCGGATTCCGTGAAAGCTATCCTGCCGTGATGACCCGTGAGGCGCTGTTCGAAATTGACCGTGACCGCATGACCTGCGCAGGTGGCGCTGCCGCCATCGACATGATGCTTGCATGGATCGCGGGCGAGATGGGCCGGGAACTTTCAGTTGCCGTTGCAGACCAACTTGTGCATTTCCGTTCCAGCGACGAAACAGGGCAGGTGAGAGCGTCGATCCAATCGCGCTTCGGGACCCGCGAACCCCGCGTGCTCGCCATCATCGCTGCCATGCAGCAACAGATGGAGGAACCGCTTGCAGCGAATGCGCTTGCCTCCGTCAGCAATCTCTCGATACGGCAGATGGAGAGACTGTTCCATGACGAGGTGGGATACAGGCCAATGGGGCTTTACCGACGGTTGCGCCTTGAGCGCGCCGAACATCTGCTGTCCTACTCACAGATGAGTGTCAGGGATGTGTCGCTGGCAACCGGCTTCACGACACTGGCGGAGTTCTCGCGCGGGTTCCGGCAGCAGTGTGGTGTTTCGCCAAGCCAGTTCAGGCGCGGGCAGAGGCGTGATCCGCAGGCTCTTGCCAAAGCAGACTATCCGTGAATTAATTGCGTTATCGGCAAATCAGTTGTTCACGAGGCGGCCTGGTGGATAAGATTGCAGCAGCTTACATGATGGCGACAGCGGCAGCCATGCCGCAGACCGAGCTTGTGCCGCACGCAGCACCAAGCGCGGGGAACTGGTGCACCGTCGGCTACAAGGTGATGGTGCCCGATGGCAGAGAAGGCCGTGTCACGTCCGTGTCTGGAGATATCTGTCGTGTGATTGCGGATGGCGAAGCCTATGTGACCCTCATCCCGCACTACATTGTCGAACCTGTCTATCCGCAGGACTTGACCAAGGTGGCCATGGGTCACTGATCAGCGCGCATCATCCAGAATGATCTCGGCTCCTTTCCAGCCCACCATCATGGCAGGTGCATTGGTGTTGCCTGCTATGAGATTCGGGAACACCGAGGCATCGCAGACCCGTAGTCCCTGAATGCCATGGACGCGCAAGCGCGGATCGACGACTGATGTCTCCGGGGCAGGTCCCATGCGGCAGGTGCAGGACGGATGGTAGACAGTGCCACTGCGCTGCTTGAAGTCATGGACAAGGTCGGCATCGCTCTGCACGGCAGGGCCAGGACGCAGTTCCTCGGCGATGAGGCTCTTGAGCGGTTCCTGTGCCGCAATCCTGCGAATAAACTTTACAGCTTCGAGCATTTCCCTGATGTCGTGTTCCGTGCTGAAGGCATTGCCGACGATAGAGGGGTGGTCCTTCGGGTTCGCAGAGCGGATTGTGATGTGGCCGCGCGATGACGGACGGCAGTTTGACAATCCGATCGACATTCCGGGGAAGGGGTCGGGTGACAGGATGGGGCGCTCTCCCACTTTCGGCTTCAAGGTGGAGAAAGCCTGGAAGTAGAGTTGCATGTTCGGTTGTGCGTAAGTCGGGTTCGTGCGGAAGAAGCCGCCGCCATGGTTGATGGAAAGGCTAAGCGGTCCGCTGCGGAAGAGGATGTACTGCAGGCCCACCTTGAGCTTGCCCCACCACGGGCGCAACTCGTCGTTCAGGGTCGGCACCTTCATGCGGTAGGTGTAGTTGATGCCGACGTGGTCTTCGAGATTGTGACCGACATTTGCATTGGCGACACGAACGGCAATGCCATGTTTCTGCAAGAGTTCCGCTGGACCGATTCCGGCAAGTTGCAGGAGCTGTGGTGAGTTGACGGCGCCACCTGCAAGAATGACTTCACGCATCGCCTTGACCTGCTTCGTCTGGCCGTCCTGTTCATATTCCACGCCCGTTGCCCGGGTGCCTTCAAAGAGCAGGCGCGTGACAAGGCAATTGGTGCGGACGCGGACATTGACCCGCTTCATGGCGGGGCGCAGGAATGCGCGAGCGGCGCTGAGCCTGACGCCGCCTTTGGTCGTGGTCTGGTAAATGCCCGTGCCTTCTTGGGTCTCGCCATTGAAGTCGGCATTGTATTTCAGTCCGACGGCTTCGCAGGACTTGATGTAGTCCTTCGTCATGGGGTGGACGGCAGTGCTGGGGTCGCTGACGTGCAAAGGGCCGCCGAGGCCATGCCAGGCGGTATCTCCGGTTTCAACATCCTCCATGGCCTTGTAGGCCTTAAGCACATCATCCCAGCCCCAGCCGGGATTGCCTGCGGCGCGCCAACTCTCATAGTCGGCGGCTTGGCCACGGATGTAGACCATGGCATTGATGGAGCTTGAACCACCAAGAACTTTACCGCGTGGCCAGTGGTCACGCTGCCCGTTGAGGCCGGGATCGGGTTCGGTGGTGTAGAGCCAGTTCACCGTCTTGTCGTAAAAGGTCTTGCCGTAGCCAAGCGGCATCTGGATGTAGAAGCGACGGTCGCTGCCGCCCGCCTCGAGGACGAGCACGGAGTGGAGGCCGCTTGCCGAGAGCCGGTCAGCCAACACGCAGCCTGCGGAACCCGCTCCGACGATGACATAGTCAAATGTGGTCATGGGCAAAAACTAGCCGCTCTGCGGACTTGCGGCAAACGGGGGTGCGGTGAAAAAAACTTGAGGGGCGGGAAGAGCAAGGGCATTCAAGAAAGCTCCGGGTTTTGCAATAGTCCCCAATCGGGAGGAATGTATTCATGAAGATCAGGGATCTCAAGGTTTTTATTGTTGGGAATCCGCCCCCGGGTTGGGGCGGCCGGTACTTCACCTTTGTGAAGCTCACAACCGACAATGGCATTGTGGGCTACGGAGAGTGCTACTGCGCCACCTTCGGTCCGGCCGCCATGACCGCAATGATTGAGGATACGTTCCAGCGCTACGTGGAGGGCATGGATCCGTTCCACATCGAAAGCCTGTGGCGCAAGGTCTACGGCTCCGGTTTCACCCACCGGCCAGATGTCAGTCTGATGGGGGTGCTTTCGGGTATCGAAATCGCCCTGTGGGACATCATCGGCAAGGCGCAGAACAAACCTGTCTACGAACTGATCGGCGGGCGGGTGCATGAGAAGTTGCGCTCCTACACCTACATCTATCCAGACCTTGCCAAGGGGCAGGATGACTCGATCTATTGGAACGCCGAGCAGTCGGCGGAGCGGGCGGTGCATTACCTGAAGCAGGGGTTCACCGCCATCAAATTCGACCCGGCCGCACCCTATTCGTCCTTTGATCCGCGCCAGCCGTCGCTGGAATCGATGGAGCTGTGCGCAAAGTTCTGCCGCCTGATCCGCGAGGCGGTGGGCAACAAAGCTGACCTGCTGTTTGGCACGCATGGCCAGTTCACGGCATCCGGAGCCATCCGTTTTGCCAAGCAGATCGAGCCCTACAATCCGCTATGGTTCGAGGAACCCACGCCGCCGGACCGCCCGGAGGAAATGGCATTGGTGGCGCGGGGCACCTCCATTCCCGTAGCGACCGGTGAACGGCTGACGACGAAGTATGAATTTGGCAGGGTGCTCGAACTGCGTGCGGCTTCCATCCTTCAAATGGCGCTGGGCCGCGTGGGCGGCATCTGGGAGGCCAAGAAAATCGCCGGCATGGCGGAGGTGAACTACGCGCAAATTGCGCCGCACCTCTATGCCGGTCCGATCGAGGCTGCGGCCAACATCCAGTATGGAACGTCACTGCCCAATTTCCTGATCCTCGAGAGCATTGAAACCTTTGGCGGGTTCTATGCCAAGCTGCTGCGGAAGCCGATCCGCTGGGAAAATGGCTATGTCATTCCGCCAACCGAGCCCGGGCTTGGCGTTGAACTGAACGAGGAGGTGGCGCTGGCCCACCCCTATACTGGCACGAAACTCCATCTCGAAATGACCAACCATCCGGTGAATGTATGAAGTACGGCTATATTGGACTCGGCAACCTGGGCGGCCACCTGGCCATGAGCCTTATTCGCAACGGTTTTGATGTTGTGGTTCATGACATCAACCCGGCGCTGGCAGAACGCCATCTGGTGGCAGGTGCCAAATGGGCCGCAAGCCCGGGCGATGTTGCGGCGCAGGTGGATCACGTTTTCACCTGCATGCCGTCGCCGGTGATTTCGGAGAAGGTGCTCGGACAGATTCTCGAAACGCTGAAGCCGGGTTCCACCTGGCTTGAAAACTCCACCAATGGCCGCGACGAGATGGTCCGTCTCGCCGGGTTGGCGGCGGCGAAAGGCGTGAACACACTGGAATGCCCCGTGACAGGTGGCGTTCACCTTGCGGCGCGTGGCGAGATCACGGTGCTGGTCGGCGGTGAAGGCGCCCTGTTCGAAACGCACCGCAAGGCCTTGCAATCGATCGGAAAAAAGATCTTCCACATGGGCCCGATCGGATCGGCGGCGGTGATCAAGGTGATTACCAACATGCTGGCCTTCATCCATCTGGTAGCGGATGCTGAGGCCCTGATGCTGGCCAAGCGTGGCGGGCTGGATCTGGGGCAGGCGTGGCATGCCATCACCGCTTCCAGCGGCTCGAGTTTCGTGCACGAAACGGAAGGGCAACTCATCCTCAATGGCAGCTATGACATCGCTTTCACCATGGACCTGGCGCTGAAGGACCTGGGTTTCGCCATGGCCTTTGGCAAGGAGTTTGGCGTTCCGCTCGACCTTGCCTCGATGACCAACCAGACCTTCATGAAGGGCAAGGCGGTTTACGGCGGGACCGCACAGTCCACGCAGATTGCCAAGCTGCTGGAAGATTCGCTCGGCACCGACCTGCGAGCAGACGGCTTTCCGGCGCGGCTGGAGTAGGGCCTTGACGGCGGGGCATTTCGGTCGAATGCTTCAGGTGAGGTCGAGGGGTGCGATGATGAAGCGACTCGCGATTACCGTGCTTGCTGCACTTGGTATTTGCTGTTCTCAGCTTCCTGCTGAAGCTGCAGGTGTCAAAAAAAAGCAAAGTTGTGCGGTATTGGCGGACCGATTTGCCAAGAACGAGCAACGAAAACTGATCGCCAAGACTGCGCTTTTGGGTGGCACTTCAGCCATCTTGATTGGCGCGATCATGAGTGAATTCAACAAGGATGGAACGCAAAAAGCCAAGGGGGCGTTCGGAGGTGGGCAGATTGGCGGAAGGGGTGCGAAACTGCGGATGAAGCAGAATTCCGCAAAGGCCTATTCCGCCTGCCGAGCAGGCCGCAAGATATGAAGATGAACGGAAGATGAATGGCAGGTTCATGATTCCACCAGAGTCTCGACGCTAGATAAGTCACCAAACCTGAACACTACAGCGAGGAGCTACCCATGAAAAAAATCGTTTCGACCATTCTGAGCGCCGCCATGGTTGCGTCACTCGCCATGCCTGTTGCCATCGGCGTGTCGGGCACGGCTGAGGCTGCGGGAAAGAAGTTCTGCAAGGCCTGGGCGAAGAAAAAGGCCGACAAGAAGTCTTCCAAGAAAGTCGTCAAGAACATGGTCGGCCTTGGCATTGCTGGTGCCCTGGTGGGCTCGGCCTTGGGCGGCAAGAAGACCACGGTTGCCGGTGCGGCCATCGGTGCGGGCAGCGGCATGGTCTATGGCGGCAGCAAGTGGGACAACTACTATTGGTCGTACTACGATTATTGCCGCACCGAGATGTAAAATCGGCGCACTGCTGAATATCAAGGCCGGGAGTGATCCCGGCCTTTTTGCCACTTTAAATTGCTGTTTCGCAAGTTGCTATTTTCTGCCATTCTACACGCAGGGGGTGTCTGGGACGGCGGTTGGCCTGTGGCGCCCTCCCATTCGTCGTGATGAATCCTCCCCGGGCTCTTGATTTTCAGGAACCCCGGCCATGGCGACATTCAGAATCTCCTCTACAAATGCAGCCGGCACACTGCCGAGCGTTCTTGAAACGGCTGACTTTGCTTCAGCATTCAACCAAGGCACTGCAGCTGCGGACACCCTCACCGTTGACGCGGACGCCTTCCTGATCGCCACCGGGGCCGCTTCCTACGGCGCCACACTGGCGGGTCCTGGTGCATGGACTGCCTCAATCAACGGCCAAGTTTACGGCACGGCCAGGGGCCTCTCCGTTGAGGCCGGTACCAGCAAGATCACCGTTGGCGCGGACGGGAGTGTCAGTGGAATGAACTATGGCGTATTGGCACTGGACGTCCTGACCCTGACAAATGCCGGTACAATTTCAGGTGACTACGCTGTTCTCGTCAATAGTACCGGCAGCACGATTACGAACACAGGCAAAATCCTCGGCCGCGTCGTACAGGACGGCGTTGGTGCAACGACCGACACGCTGACAAACAGCGGCCTGATTTTGGGGAATGTTCGCCTGGGCGATGGTACCAACAAGGTGACCAACTCGGGCAGGATCGAGAACAACGGGATCACTCTTGGCAACGGATCGGATACCGTGACCAACAGCGGCCTCATCGGTTCTGTTGTAGAGTTGTTCGACGGAACCAACGTGCTGACCAACACAGGCAGCATAGGTTCGGGCGGTGGCCTCTCGGTGCAAGGTGGTAGTTCTACTGACACTGTGACCAACAAGGGAACTCTTGAAGGTGCCGTTTCTCTTGGCGCGGGAACAAACGTTTTCACAAACAACGGGACGACCCACGTCAAAGGTGACTTAGTCAGCTATGATGGCGGAGCGGACAAGGATACAATTTCGAACACTGGTTCGATGTTAGGGGTGGTCCGGGGACATGACGGGCTGAACAGTTTTACCAACAGCGGCGTCGTCGGATTTGACATCAGCTTCTTATCCTATTCCGGTGGCAACGGCAGCGACACAATCAGCAACACGGCCACGGGGCGATTGTCGGGCGGTATCCTGCTGGGTGAAGGCACAAACAAAGTCACCAATGCCGGGTTCATTGGCGTGAATTCGCTTGGTGCCAGCATTTCAGCCGACGAAACGAATGCCAATACGACCGTCATCAATTCCGGCACCTTGAACGGCTTCGTGGATTTGTCTGGGCAGACCAATACTCTTACCAATTCCGCAGTGGGCCGCATTGAAGCCGACGGATCGGGCCTAAGCTACGTGGGTGGTGCGCTGATTGACACGTTCACCAATGATGGTTTCGTGCGTTGGTTGGTCAATTTGAGCAACGGCAACAACATTTTGAAGAACACGGGCACGATTGGTGAACATTTTTCTTCGGGAATGAGCATCACCGCCGGGGATGGAAATGACACCGTCACAAACTCCGGCACAGTGGCCGGCGGTGTCGAGCTTGGCGATGGAAAGAATGTTTTCAGCAACACCAAATTCGTGGGCAACGAAGGAAATGGCGCTGATGGCAGGTCTTACCAGGGCGGTAGCGGCGACGACACTGTAACCAACACCGGCGTGGGGGCCATTTTGGCTGGTGCTGTCGAACTGGGCACCAGCGTGACAACCAACAGCCTGAAGAACAGCGGGAAGATTTTCAGCGACTCGCTTGGTTTCAGCGCTTTCGCCGGAGGCGGAGCGGACAAGTTCGAGAACAGTGGCGAGATGGGGGCGATTCAGGCCGGAGACGGAAGCAACAGCTTGGTCAATTCTGGAAAAGTGGAATCTGCATTTGGAGCCGACTACAAGAGCTATGTCGGCGGGTCGGGAAATGACACGGTGACCAATACTGGCACTATGGACGGATCGGTTGTCCTGGGTGATGCGGTCACGCTGAACACGGTGACCAACTCCGGATCCATCGGACAGGGACTTGATGGCTTCAGTATCTTTGGAGAGGGAGGAGCCGACAAGGTCAGCAACACCAAAACAATTCATGGCGGCCTTTCCCTTGGCAGTGGAGTCAACTCCCTGACCAATTCCGGCACCGTGGGCCAAAGTAACTCGGGATACAGCTATTTTGGCGGATCCGGCACAGATACAGTGACGAACAGTGGGACGATGACCGGAGACATTGATCTCGGCTCCGCAGACATTGGAGCCAACAATGTGCTGACCAACTCCAAGGTCATCATCGGAGACATCGAGGGTGGCGATGGTGGCGACCTGATCGACAACAAGGCGGGTGCCGCTGTGCGGATCGATGGCAGCATCTTCACCGGAAATGGCCTCAACACAGTGAAAAATGCGGCTGTTGTGACGGGTAGCATCACTGGCGGCGACGATGTTGACAATGTGACAAACAGCGGGGTGATTCAGCAATTCGTCAGCCTTGGTGTCGGCGCTGACGTCTTCACCAATACGGGCACTGTCGGGCAAACAATCGACATGGGGTCCGGAGACGACACTTTCACCGGCGGCATTACGGCAGAGCGTGTTCAAGACAATGAAGGTCTCGACAAGTATACGCTGTCTGGCGGCAATGACACCTACTTCACTTTTGCCGGCGTCGGCGATGGCGTTGACAGTGTGGATGGCGGGGTGGGTGTTTACACCTTCGACGGAAGCGACGAACAGCAATTCGCGCTCAACCTCGGCACCACCGCCCATACAGCCCCCAGCGGCTTTGGTTTCTGGACCCAGACAGCGCAAGCGGGCACATTTGCGCAAAATTTCAGCAGTAGTGTGAGCAACACAGAGACGGTCAAAAACTTCGAGAACATCATCGGCAGCTCGAGCGGAGACTTGCTTGTGGGATCGGAGGTCGCCAACGAGCTTGATGGCAGGTCCGGTCTCGATGACCTGTGGGGCAAAGGCGGCAATGACGTGCTCTTTGGTGGCGCCGACGCTGACGAGATCGTTGGCGGCCTTGGTGCCGACATCCTGTCGGGTGGGTCAGATGGTGACGACTTCTACTACTTCAGCACGGTGGAAAGCGGCACGACGGCGGCAACACGGGACACCATCACTGACTTTGTCGCGGGACCTGGTGGGGACCGTATCTACCTCTCAGCAATCGATGCCAACACCCAGAATGGAGCCGCCACCAACGAAGCCTTCACCTTCATCGGCACCAACGTCAATTGGGGCGGTGCGGCTGGCGAACTGCGTGCGATCTGGACGGCAACCGGACAGATCATCGAAGGTGATGTCAACGGTGACCGCAAGGCCGATTTCTCCATCTTCATTGAAGAGAATGGAGGCCATTCCACACTGAGTGGCATCAATGACGTTGATTTTGTCCTCTGAACGCAAACGGGCCGGAGTTGCCTCCGGCCCGCATCATGCTTCTGGTGGCCCGGATCAGGCGACGATGTCGTATCCGGCGGCGGTGAGCACGCGGTTCAGTTCCTTCGCGCCGATTTGCGCCATCTTGAGGGGCGGGGCCTTCTTCGGGTCCTGTTCGGCTTCCACCACAAACCAGCCCTGGTATCCATAGGAGGCAAGCTTCTTCACGATCGCTTCGAAATCCAGCGAACCATCGCCCGGCACGGTGAAGGCGCCCTTGTAGACGGCGTCGAGGAAGCTCTCCTTCGAGCGGTCGAGGCCCTTGATCACATCCATGCGCACGTCCTTGGTGTGCACGTGGGTGATGCGGCTGTGATAGTTGTCAATGACGCGAAGCACATCGCCGCCCGCAAACGCCATGTGGCCGGCATCGAAGAGGAGCGGAATGCCGGCACCGGAATGGTGCATGAAGCTGTCCAGTTCCTGCTCGGTTTCAACCACGGCGGCCATGTGGTGGTGGTAGGCCAGCGGCATGCCCTGTTCGGCGCACCACTCGCCGAATTCGGTGACGCGGCGGGCATAGGCCTTCATCTCGTCGCCGGAGAGCTTCGCCTTGGTGGCGAGCGGCTTCGAACGGTCGCCCTGGATGGAACGGCCCACTTCGCCATAGACGATGCAGGGGGCATTCACCGCCTTGAACAGCTCGATCATGGGCTGGATGCGGTCCTTGTTGGTGGCCAGGTCCTCGATGGTCAGCGTGCCGGAATACCAGCCGCCGCACAGCGTCACGTCGGCCTTCCTGAGGATCGGCAGCATTTCGGCGGCGCTGTCGGGGAAGCGGCGACCCTTTTCCATGCCGGTGAAGCCCGCCGAGCGCGACTGGCGCAGGCATTCCTCCAGCGAGACATCATCACTGAGTTCGGGCAGGTCGTCATTCCACCAGGCGATGGGCGACATGCCGAGCCTGGCTTTCAGTTTGGCGGTCATGGTGTGGAGACTCCTTTGATTCCGGTGCGTGCGCGGGCCTTACGGCAGAGCGTGCGCGGCTTCAACCGGGCAGGGCGGGGCGGGGGCGGGATTGTGTCAGAAGGTATCACGGTGAGGGGCCACGCGGCCCCTCACCCTCCCATCCGGCTTCGCTGCGCTTCGCCGGACGGGCCCCAACCCTCT
>CALMZX010000029.1 GCA_937870685.1 uncultured Alphaproteobacteria bacterium | reverse complement strand
GCTTGAAGCAAGCAGCCACTGGTTTGTGCTGGCCTTCGCTCTTGCCTGTGGACACGGGTCGACCTACGGTTTCCTGCGCGGTGCGTGGCCGTTTGGTGTTGCTGTAGCAACTTGGTCAAATACTGCCTTGAGACCGTACCACATGCTCACCTGGAAATGACCATGCTGTATTGGTCCCGAAACGCAGTCCACGTCTCCATTGTCTACGGCTGATTCGCTTCGCGTCGGGACACTCACGCGACACCCACAATACCAACCACATGTTGACAGCGGGAATTGAACAGGACAAGTCGACAGGGGGTTCAGACTGCCCCGGACGATTGTTGGATGTGTCGTGGATAGTGTGAAGAACAGGTTTGCCGCCAAACCGAGACATGTGACTGCGCAACAGGTCGCGGACTTGGCAGGTGTATCAATCTCCGCCGTGTCCCGCGCCTTTACGCCCGGCGCGAGCGCCTCGTCCCGCACCCGCGCGAAGGTGATGAAGGCAGCAGACGCATTGGGCTACCAACCCAACGTCCTCGCACGCAGCCTGATGACCGGACGGACGGAACTGATTGGCCTTGTCTCCAACAATTTCGACAACCCGGCCTTCATGGAAATTTTCGACCTGTTCACGCGCCGACTGCAAGACCATGGCCTGCGCCCGCTGCTGGTCAATCTCTCCGGCAATTCCGATCCGAAAAAAGCAGTGGCCATGTTGCGGCAGTACAACGTGGATGCCGTCATCATCGCATCATCAACCGTATCGAAATCCTTCGTTGACAGTTGTGTCGCGGCGCGGATTCCGCTGGTCCATGCTTTTGGCAAGGCATCCCCCCAATCGGCGTTACATGTGGTGGGCGCGGACAATATGCAGGGCGGGCGAAGCGCCGCACAGACATTGCTTGATCACGGATACCGCAACATTGCCTTTCTCGGCGGTCCCCGCACTGCAAGTTCCACCCTTGACCGGCGGAAGGGTTTCCTCACCGGTTTGAAAGCCAAGGGCCTGTTGCCCGTGGCTGAAGTCTTTGCCGGGAGCTATTCTCATGACGCAGGCCGGCAAGAAATGACGGACCTGCTGGCAGCACACACCGTTGACGCGGTGTTTTGTGGCGACGACATTCTGGCGATGGGCGCGCTGGATGCCTGCCGGGACGCGGGCCGGAAGGTGCCACGTGACATTGGCATTCTCGGCTTCAATGACATCGCCATGGCGTCTTGGGCGGCCTATGACCTCTCCACCATCCGACAGCCGATCGCTGACATCATCGTGACTGCCGTGGAGCGGGCCATTCAATTGGTGGAACACCCAGCTCTTCAGCCCAAACCGCAACTCTTTGCCTGTGAAGCGGTTCTGCGAGGAACCTTGCGAAAGCGCTAGCCGCGCAAGCTGGGCGGGCGCGCGTCGGTCCACTGTCCTCCGGCGCTGACCGAGTCCACGGCGGCCTTGATGGCAGCGATGGAGCGCAGGCCGTCAATGGCGGTGGGCACATGCAACGCATGAGGGCTGGGCGCCGTACCCAACCGGCGGGCAGCGATCACATCGGCCAGGTCCGCATAGATATTGGCAAAGGCTACAAGCATGCCTTCGGAATGGCCGGCGGCAATGCGGGTGGCGCGCTCGGCATCAGGTGAAAGCCCACCCATGCCGCGTTCGATGATTTCCGTGCGTCCATTCAGCGGTGTCCAGTGCAACTGGTCCGGCCATTGCTGGGCCCAGCGCAGACCGCCCTTCTCGCCGAACACACGGATGTTGAAGCCATGGAAGCTGCCCACGGCCACGGAACTGGTCCACAGGCGCACCGTGGTGCCGCCGTCCATGCGTACATTGACCATCGCATCATCCTCAAGCTTTCGGCTGTCGATGGCTGAAACAAAATCCGCCGAGAGTTCGCGCGCATTCTGGCCCGTGACAAAACTTGCCATGTGCAGGGCGTGGATGCCGCAATCAGCAAACTGGCCGGAGATCCCGGCCTGCGCAGGATCATAGCGCCAGCGCATGCGCGGATTTTCTGCATCCGCCGCATCAGCGTGAAAGCCGTGCGAGAACTCCACAACGGCAAGCCGCACCTTGCCAAGGTCACCGCGCGCAACCATCGCCCGCATGTGACGCACAAGGGCGTAACCGGTATAGCCATAGTTGACGGCGCAAATCGCGCCTTTGCGCTTGGCCGTGGCCGCAATGTCTTCGGCCTCATCCACCGTCACCGTCATCGGCTTTTCACACAGCACGTTGATGCCCGCTTCGAGGAAACCCTTGGTGATGGCGTAGTGGGTGGAATTGGGCGTGGCGACCGTAACAAGGTCGAGTTTGTCCTTGCGGTTCTTCTCTGCTGCCAGCATTTCCTGCCAGTCACCATAGGCACGGTCAGCGGGAATGCCGAGGCGTCGGGCAAAATCACGGCCCTTCGCAGGATCGGCATCGAGGGCGCCGGCCGTGAAGTCAAAGCGTGCATCAAGCGCCGATGCGATCCGGTGCACAGGGCCGATCTGGCTGCCTTCGCCGCCGCCAATCATCCCCCAGGTCAAACGTGTCATGACAAAACTCCGAACTCAGAAACCGATTGTCTTGAGATAAGCGCGGTTGGCGCGCGCATCATCCACGGGGCTTGTGGGTCCAGTGGGGTCGCAATCCTGTTCCACAGTGCACCAGCCGTCATAACCCGTCTCAAGCAACAACTGCCGCACGGCATGGAAATCCGTCATGCCTTTGCCCAGGTTGCAGAAGATGCCCTGGCCGCAGGCCGTGTAGAAATCCGTGCGCTTTGCCACCACATCTGCACGAACCGCAGGATCAATGTCCTTGAAGTGGACATAGGCCAACCGCTCACGATGGCGCTTCATGAAGGATACTGGATCAAGCCCGGCATAGTTCGAATGACCGGTATCAAGGCAAAGTCGCAGCAGGGCAGGCTCTATCTCCCACAGGAGACGTTCCACTTCCACCTCAAAGTCCATGAATCCTGCCGCATGCGGGTGAAGAGATACGGTGAGGCCGTACTCCTCGCTGCCCATGCGTGAGACATCGCGGAAGCGCGAGATGAAGTTATCCCACTCCGCTTTTGACATCTGCTCGGCCTCGGCAGGCCGTCCTGCCGTGGTGGCGCGACGTGGTGAAATGGAATCGATCAGAACCAGATGTCTTGCACCATGGGCCGCCAGCGACTTGCAGGTGCGGACGGCAGCATGCTTCACCTCATCCCACTTTGCGGGATCATGAAATGGCCGGAAGACCACGCCGCCAATCAGTGCCAGTCCGCGAGTAGCCAGTGCATCTCCCAGCTGGTTCGGGTCTTCCGGCATGAAGCCGATGGGGCCCAGTTCGATGCCATCATAGCCAGCCGCCTTGCATTCATCGAGCACGCGGGTCCATGACGGGTTGCGCGGATCATCCGCAAATTCCACGCCCCAGGAACAAGGGGCATTGCCAATTCTCATGCTCATGTTTGTTTCTCACACGCCTTCAATGTTCACCCAGCAACGCCCCTCGTGGGAGCGCCAGCCCGCCTCGATGATCTGGTTCACCTGCATGCCGTCGCGGAAGGTGGGCCAGCTTGACTTGCCCTCGTGGATGGCTTGCAGAAAATCACGCGCTTCAATGATGATCTGGTCCTGGTATCCGGTGCCATGGCCCGGCCCGAGGCAGAAGGGCTTGTAGTCAGGATGCAATGGACCGGTAAGGATCTTGGCGAAGCCGCGGCGCTCCTCCGGCCCCTGGGCGCGGTAAAGCCACACCGCATTCTGGTCTTCCTGATCGAAGCGGATCGAGCCCTTGGTGCCATAAATTTCGTAGGCGTAACCCATCTTGCGGCCCGTGGCGATACGGCTCACAAAAAGCTGCCCCATGGCACCACTCGCAAAGCGGCACATGATGGCACTTTGATCGTCATTGGTGACGGGCAGCCCACCCCGCGCGGCATGGACGGTAGCGATGTCGGCGACAAGCGACGTGATCGGCCCCGCCAATGCGAGAGCCGCGTTGATGATATGGGGTGCCAAGTCACCCATGTTGCCATTGGCGCGACCTTGCGTGCGCCAGTCTCCCGGCTGAGATGCATCGGCAAGAAAGTCTTCTGTGTGTTCGGCGCGCAGGAAGGTGATGTCTCCAATCTCGCCGCGCGCAATGATTTGCCGCGCCAGTTGCGAGGCGGGTGTGCGGATGTAGTTGAAGCCAACCATGTGGATGCAGCCGCTTCTCTCGGCAGCCTCTACCATGGCACGGGACTGTTCAAGGCCAAGGCCCAGCGGCTTTTCGCACAACACATGCTTGCCCCTCGCAAAGGCCGCCAGTGCAATATCGTGGTGTGTCTCCTGCGGACTGGCGATGACAAGGGCCCGCACCGCCGGGTCATCGACCAGTTTGCGCCAGTCGGCAGTTGAGCTCTTGAAACCGAACTGGCGCGCCTTGTGGGCAGCGCCGGACTCCGTGGTGGTGCAAATCATTTCCAACGATGGACGGAGCGCCGCGTCGAACACCGCGCCAACGGCAGCCATGGCCACGGCATGGGCCTTGCCCATGTAACCGCCGCCCACAATTCCAATCCCGATTTCCGCCACCGGACTCCCTCATTTTGCAAGCGCTTGCAAACCGAGTAAGCACGAACTATCATGCTCCGTCAAGACGTCTGGAGTTTTACCATGGCCAACCTTCCCCGCACCCTCCACTTGACCACGGCGCAGGCTATCGTCCGGCATCTTGCCAACCAGTTCATCGAGATTGACGGCGTAAAGCAACGGCTGTGCGGCGGCGGCTTTGGCATTTTCGGCCACGGCAATGTCATCTGCCTGGGCGAGGCACTGTACGAATACAGGAAAGAGCTGCCTTTGTGGCGCGGTCAGAATGAGCAGTCCATGGCGCTGGCTGCCGTGGCCTATGCCAAGCAGAAGTTGCGCCACAAATTCATGTTTGCCACAGCCTCGGCAGGACCCGGCACAACAAACATGCTGACAGCCGCAGCCGTGGCCCACACCAACCGCCTGCCCATCCTGTTCCTCTGTGGCGACACCTACGCCACGCGCCTGCCCGATCCGGTCTTGCAGCAGGTTGAGCACTTCGGTGACCCGACGCTGAGCGTGAATGACGCTTTCAAGAGTGTCACCCGCTACTGGGACCGCATCACCCATCCCGCACAAATCATTCAATCCCTACCCCGCGCTATTGCCACCATGCTGGACCCCGCTGATTGCGGCCCGGTGTTCCTCGGCCTGCCGCAGGATGTGCAGGGTTGGAGCATTGATTTTCCGGAGGAGTTCTTTGCAGAGCGCATCCATCACATCCGCCGTCAGGCACCAGATGACCTGGAGGTGCGGAACGCCGCTGCCCTGCTCAAGACGGCAAGCCGCCCGGTCATCATCGCGGGTGGTGGCGTGCAGTATTCGAGTGCTTCGGAAGAACTGCTCGGCTTTGCCGAACAGCACAATATTCCAGTGGTGGAAACCATCGCGGGCCGCGCCAACATCGTGCATGGCCATGCCCTCAACATCGGCCCCATCGGTGTCACGGGATCAAACTCCGCCAACACCATCGCGGCGCAGGCTGATTGCATTCTTGCTGTGGGCACGCGATTGCAGGATTTCACCACGGGCTCATGGACCGCCTTTGACCGCGGCGCACGGATCATCACCATCAATGTGGGCCGCCATGATGCCACCAAGCACATGTCCACCCCGATCGTCGGCGATGCGCTTCTTTCGCTGAGAAACCTGTCGGCCGCTTTGGGTGGTTTCCGCTCCAGCGACGCCTGGGTGATAGCAGCCAGCAACGAACGCGGGGCATGGAATGCCTATGTCGATGCAAACATCTCACCGAAGACGGGAGAAGGGTCCAACCGGCCCATGTCGTATGCGCAAGTGATTGGTGCCATCAACACCCTCTGCGATCCGCGGGACCGGATCGTTGCAGCAGCTGGTGGCTTGCCTGCCGAAGTGGCCGCCAACTGGCGCACCCTTTCTGTCGGTACGGTTGACATCGAGTTTGGCTATTCCTGCATGGGCTACGAAATCGCCGGCGGCTGGGGGGCGCGCATCGCACAGATGGAAACCGAACCCGAACGCGATACCATCGTGTTCACGGGCGACGGCTCCTACCTGATGATGAACTCCGACATCTACTCTTCGGTGCTCAACGGCCGGAAACTGATCATCATTGTGTGTGACAATGGCGGCTTTGCCGTCATCAACAAGCTGCAGAACAACACCGGCAATGTGTCCTTCAACAACCTGATTGCCGACTGCAACATCGAAGGTGAACCTTTTGCCGTGGACTTCGCAACCCATGCCCGCACCATGGGCGCTGCGGCCGAGGAGGTTCATTCCATCGAGGCACTGAAGCAGGCCTTTGGGCGGGCGCAGAAATCCGGGAAGACTTATGTCATCAGCCTCAAGGTGGACGCCCATGAAGGCTGGACCAAGGAAGGTCACACCTGGTGGGAAATCGGTACACCTTCGGTGTCCATGCGCGAGGAAGTTCTTGCGGCCCATGACGATGTTGAGCGCGGCCGCGCGCGCCAGCGGGCGGGCGTTTAGCCATGCTTGCACGCTTGCGCGAGAACCGTTTTCTTGTCGTGGGGCGCGCGGGACTCGATCTCTACGCCGAACCACCCGGCACCGAAATCGAGAATGCCAGGGGATTTTTCCCGGCACTCGGCGGCTCTGCGGCCAACATCGCTGTTGCGATTGTTCGGCAAGGCGGGCACAGCAGCCTGTTCACCGCCGTGTCCAATGACGCTGTGGGGCGCTACACACGGAATGCACTTGTGGGCTATGGCGTCGACACGGCTTATCTCAGGACTGTTGGCGGTGAGGCCCGCAATTCACTCGCCGTTGTTGAAACGCGGGCCGAAAATTGCCAGTCCGTCATCTACCGCAATGGTGCCGCCGACTTTGAAGTCAGCGAGAATGATGCAAGTATCATCGACTACAGCGCATTTTGCGCCGTGATTGTCACAGGCACGGCACTGGCCCGTGAACCGTCGCGCAGCGCCACGCTCAAGGTCCTGGAACGGGCAAAGGTCGCAGGGCTCGTCACCGTTATTGACATCGACTACCGGCCCTATTCCTGGGTCTCGAAGCAAGAGGCGCGGCAGGTATGTTCACGCGCCGCCGAGCACTGCGGCATCATTGTCGGCAATGACGATGAATTCACCGTGCTGGCAGGCGACGGTGACAGTGTGCGGCACGCCGAGGACCTGGCCCGGGAGCCCGGGCGCATTGTTGTGCACAAGATGGGTGAAAATGGTTGCATCGCCTTTGCTGATGGTGCGCGGTTTGACGTGCCTGTCTTCCGGGTGAAAGCCCTCAAGCCGACGGGCGCGGGAGATGGTTTCATGGGTGGGTTCCTGGCTGGGCTTGCAGCGGGTGCCGATGTGCCCGGTGCTGTCCGGAGAGGTGCAGCCATGGCCGCCATCGTGGTGACAAAGGTGGGCTGTGCGCCCGCCATGCCTGATGCCGACGAGGTCAGCTGTTTCATGCAAAGCCGGACGAATATAGGATTCAACACTGATGCATATTCCGCCCCATGACAATCACAACAGGCCGATCATCGATGTTGATGATGCCCGTGTGCCGCTGAACTACTTCAACATTGTAAAACTCACCGCCGGGCAAAGCTTCGTGTATCAGGTGCCGGGTTATGAGACCGCCATCGTACCCGCCACCGGCACCGTTGACGTGACAGTCGGTGGCGAGACCTTCAACGCCATCGGTCAGCGCGGGTCAGATGTCTGGGACGGGGAGCCAGAAGGCGTCTATGCGCCTGTTGCAGCGAAGGTGCGGATGACCTGCACTTCAGACAAGGCGGAAGTGTTTGTGGCAGGCGCGCGCTTTGATGGCGAACTGACGCCCTTCGCCGTGCGAACTGCTGATATCGACAAGATTCAGTATGGCTCCGACGACACAAAGACCCACCGCAAGATCAAGCATATCCTCGGCACCAAGTATCATGGCCGTGTCGGGCGTTTGTTGGTGTCAGAACTCTTCACTGTCGGGCAGGGCGGCTGGTCGGGTTTCCCGCCGCACAAGCATGACACCGACCGACTGCCCCTCGAAACACGGCACGACGAAACCTACAGTTTCCGCTTCCGCCCCAAACATGGTTTTGGCCTGCAACTGGTGCAGAAGGAAGATGGCAAGGTTGGCGATGCCTATCATCTCGTGGATGGTTCCACGGTGGTGCTTGAAAAAGGCTATCACCCTTGCGTGGCCGCACCTGGCTACGAGATGTACTACTTCACCATCCTCGGTGGCATGAGCCAGCGTTCGCTTGTGCAGTTCTTCCAGCCCACCCATGCCTATCAGGTCGAAACCATACCCGGCATCAAAGACATGATTGCCAAGTTCAAATGACAGTCGCAACACTGAATGATGTGCTGCGCCCTGCCCTTGTCGGCCACTATGCCGTTGCCGGGCTCGTTGTGCTGGGATGGGAGGATGCACGGGCCTATGTTGCGGCGGCGGAAGAGGCACGGCTTCCGGTCATCCTCCAGGCAGGGCCAGGGTGCCGCAAGCACACGCCTGTTGCAATCCTCGGCAGGATGTTTCGTCACCTCGCGGAACAAGCAGCGGTTCCCGTGGTGTGTCACATTGACCATGCCAAGACTGTCGATGAGTGCCGCGAAGGAATGGACTGTGGTTTTACGTCCTTGATGATTGACGGCTCCATGTTGCCACTGGCCGAAAACATCGCTTTGACCCGCAACGTGGTGAAGCTCGCAAGGCCGCATGGCATATCAGTTGAAGGCGAAGTGGGGGTTGTAGGGTACAGTGGCGGTGCGGCCTCTGCCCATACATCACCTGACGAAGCCGAGATCTTCGCGCGTGACACGGGCGTTGACGCCCTCGCCATTTCAGTTGGAAACCTGCATCTTCAGACTGAGCAACAGGCAATCATCGACATGGCATCACTGGCCGCCATCGAGGCGGTGACCACTGTGCCCCTCGTTCTTCATGGCGGCAGCGGCATACCCGTTGCAACACGGCAGCTTCTGGCCTCTCAGACGCGGGTCAAGAAATTCAATATTGGCACTGAACTGCGCCTCGCCTTTGGCAAGGCGTTGCGCAAATCCATCGCGGACAATCCCGGCACATTCGACCGCGTGACTTTGCTGGCGGCCACAGAACCTGCTTTGCGGCTGGAGGCCCGGCGGGTGATGGAAGATTTGGCACGTCAACTCCGCGAGACAGGTTGAGACGAGAGTCACGCACGCTCAATGCTATTCAAGCGCGCACAACGCCACTTGAAACACTGATATTGCCTCATGTGATGATATTGCCTCATGTGAGTCCGGCTGGTTTCAGGGCGCAGTCAGCACCGGAGAAGAACCGGAAGAAGACGGTCCGGAAAGCCTGGAGGGAAGGGCGTTCACACATGTACGCCAAACCAGATGAGTCCGTGCGGTCTTGAAGTACTTCATGAACGGCTCTCTCTGATCAGATGCGCAGCCGGTGCGCGCGCCGGACGAGGCTTTGCGGAAATGCAGCCGTCGGCCCTGTCAAATGGATTGCGGACAACCAGTGTCGTTCTCGCCACTGGCTTGCCTGTTGTCATGCAAACCTTTCAGCCAATCGCCATCAGGCTGGCATTTCCGCCAGCGGCCGCCGTATTGATGGATGTTGAGACTTCCTCCAGCAGCCAGTTGAGGCAATAGGCCTCGTTGTCGGTCTGTAGTTCTTCTGACGTTGCAGACTGGACCAGAACCAGCGGCCCCTCCAACTCCGCAATTGCCTTGTTCAGTATTCGGGTGCGATCACCGTCACCTTCTATCAGGGCACCGGCATAGGGACCATGTTCACGCCAGTTTGCCTGCAGGATGATGCGCGCCGCAATTGTGCCTGGCAGAGCGGCAATCTGGTTTGCAAAGCCGTCTGCCGTGCCGATGACAGCGCTGTTGCCTGTGGCCAGGACTGCTGCCATCTGCCGGAACAGACCGGCCGTAGTCTGAGGCAGCAGCAGAATGCGGCCTCGGGGGTGCAGCGCATGGAGATTGCGCTCACCAACAGGGCCGGACAGTTCCCGGACGGCGCCCAACGCGGAGATCCCCATCAGTTCGCGCGCTGCGGCAGCTTCCGCGTTGTACCCCTTCTGACCGAGCCAGACGGCAAAATCCCGCAAGGCAGGATCAGCATGCAAGGACGTGTTCTGTGACGGTACTGGAGCGCGCTGCACCAGTCGGCCAAGGTAAAGCGGTCCGCCTGCCTTTGGCCCGGTACCTGACAGCCCTCTTCCGCCAAATGGTTGAACTCCGACGACAGCGCCGATCATGTTGCGGTTCACATAAAGATTGCCAGCCTTCACCCGGTCGGTGACATGGGCAATGGTCTCATCAAGCCGCGTATGCAATCCAAAAGTGAGGCCGTACCCCGTATGGTTGATCTCATCGATGAGTGCATCAAGATTTTCCCGTGCGTAGCGAAGCACATGCAACACCGGGCCAAAAACTTCGCGCTTGAGTTCGGAAATCGAACCGATTTCGATGATGGTCGGTGGTACAAATGTGCCCCGCCGGGCTGTCTCCGGCAATGGCAACTGTTCAATTCGCCCGCCCGCTTCCTGCATGCGGGCGATGTGCTGGTTGATTTCGTTCTGCGCCGCATCATTGATCACAGGCCCGATGTCAATACAGAGTCGGTCTGTGTTTCCGATGGAAAGTTCGTGCAGCGCGCCCTTCAGCATGGTGAGCGTGCGGTCTGCCACATCTTCTTGCAGACACAGAACGCGCAACGCGGAGCACCGCTGCCCGGCGCTGTCGAAGGCAGACGTGATGACGTCGGCCACAACCTGTTCTGCGAGCGCGGAAGAGTCGACAATCATGCCATTCTGCCCACCGGTTTCAGCGATAAAGGGAATGGGCCTGCCTTGCGGTGACAACCGCTCACTCAGTTGGGCCTGAATGAGGCGCGCCACTTCGGTGGAGCCAGTAAACATCACGCCACAGACGTGCGGTGACGCAATCAGTGCCGCTCCCATGCGGCCACTGCCCGGGGCAAACTGCAAGGCGCCTTGGGGAATCCCTGCCTCATGCAGGATTCTCACGCTTTCGTGGGCGATCAGAGGCGTGACGCCTGCTGGCTTGGCGATCACCGCATTGCCTGCCACGAGGGCCGCAGCCACCTGCCCGGTGAAAATGGCCAGAGGAAAGTTCCAGGGGCTGATGCAGACCACTGGCCCAAGCGGCCGGTGAGATGGTCCCAGCGTGCGTCTTGCCTGTTCAGCGTAGTAGCGCAGGAAATCGATCGCCTCGCGCACCTCACCCACGGCGTTGGCGGCTGTCTTGCCTGCTTCCCGCATGGCGATTGCCATGAGGGTGGTGATGCGCGCCTGCATCAGGTCGGCCGCCTTTTCAAGGCAGGCTGCACGCTGGGCAGGGCTGACATTGCCCCAGGATGATTGTGCTTTGGCCGCCATCGCGGAGATGCGCGCGGCATCTTCAACGCGCAGTTCCGTCACTTTTCCCACACTGTCTGCATGGTCGGCTGGGTTCAGAACCTCACGGGTCTCACCAGCCTCACTTCCGTCCGCCAGCAGCGGCTTGGCATGCCACGTCAACGCATTGCTTGCCGACAGCTCTTTCGCAAGCATGGCCAGAGCAATTTCATTGGACAGATCGAGGCCCTTGGAATTGACACGTGCCTTGCCGAAGAGACGCGACGGCAAAGCAATCTGGTCATGCGGTTGCCCCAGTACAGGCATGGCTTCCACGACGTCGACGGGATCAGCCACGAGTTCAGAGACTGAAACCTTTGGATCTGAGATGCGGTTGACGAACGAGGAGTTGGCACCATTCTCCAAGAGACGGCGCACAAGATAGGCCAGAAGGGTTTCGTGGGTGCCGACCGGCGCATAAATGCGGCCTGGCCGGTTCAGGCGCTCCGCCCCAACGACCTCATCATACAACGGCTCACCCATGCCATGCAGGCATTGGAATTCATAGTCGCCAATGGTGAATTGAGACCCCGCCAGATGATAGATCGTGGCGAGTGTCTGCGCATTGTGCGTGGCGAATTGCGGAAACACGTGCTCTCGTGCCGCCAGCAGTTTCCTCGCACAGGCGATGTATGAGACGTCTGTGTGAACCTTGCGGGTGAAGACCGGGAAATCCTCAAGACCATCCACTTGCGCGCGCTTGATCTCGGCATCCCAATAGGCACCCTTCACAAGCCGCACCATGATCCGGCGCTTGCTGCGCTGTGCCAGATCGATGATGTAGTCGAGCACAAAGGGGCAGCGCTTGCCATAGGCCTGCACGACGAAGCCGATGCCATTCCAGCCCGCAAGTTCAGGATCAAGGCAAAGGGATTCAAGCAGATCGAGCGAGAGTTCCAGCCTGTCCGCCTCCTCGGCATCAATATTGAGGCCAATGTCATAGGCCTTGGCATGCAGGGCCAGGGCCCTCACCCGCGGCAGCAGCTCCCCTGTCACACGGGCGGCCTGAGCGCGGCTGTAGCGCGGATGCAGGGCCGAGAGCTTGATGGAAATGCCGGGTCCCTCATAGATGCCGCGTCCGTTTGCGGCCTTGCCGATGGCGTGGATGGCGGCTTCATAGTCCTTGAAGTAGCGTGCGGCATCCGCCGCTGTGGTCGCCGCCTCGCCCAGCATGTCGTAGGAGTAGCGAAAGCCTCGCGCTTCCTGAGGGCGGGAACGTTCGAGCGCTTCTGCAATGGTTTCGCCGGTGACAAACTGTTCGCCCATCATGCGCATGGCCATGTCAACACCGCGCCGGATCACGGGTTCGCCCGCGCGTGCGATGAGCCTCGTCAACGCAGCGCCCAAGCCGCGATCACTGACTGTTGCCGTCAGCCTGCCTGTGACAACCAGGCCCCATGTGGCGGCATTCACGAACAGCGATTTTCCGCCTCCGACGTGGGAACGCCAGTCACCTTCTGAAATCTTGTCGCGGATCAGGGCATCTCGTGTTTCCATGTCAGGGATGCGCAGCAGCGCTTCCGCCAGACACATCAGCGCCACGCCTTCCTGGCTTGAAAGTGCATACTCCTGCACCAAACCCTCAACACCCGTTCCCCTGTGCTTGGCGCGTAGCGCGGCGATGAGGTTTCGGGCCGTTTCGGCAATCGCCTGCTTTTCCGCCGGGGCAACACGCGCCGCGTTCGCAAGCGGGACAACGCAATCCGGCTCGGACCGCCGGTAGGCACTGGTGATCGCTGCACGCAGTTTGTCTTGCGGGCGGATCGGGGGAGCAAAATTGGCGAAGGGAGAAGATTGTGCGGGCATGGGCTTCACTTTCGTTTCGAAATGAACATAGCGCTTGTCTTGATGTCAATCTGCCCATGTTGTTGCCAGAAACGGTCATTTCGTCTAATTTCATGATCGATTGGCAGGCGAAAAGAACATGAAATCCAAAGATGGTAGTAAATTAGACCAGATAGATCAAAAGATCCTGAAGGCCCTCGACAGGGACGGCCGCATGCCAATCACAGAACTGGCGTCATTGGTCGGGCTGTCAAAAACCCCCTGCCAGCTCCGGCTCAAGCGGCTTGTGGCGGAGGGCTATATTGACGGCTTTCGCGCGGTCCTCAATCCATCGAAAATGGGGCTGGACCACGTGGCCTTTGCCGAAGTGAAGCTCACCAACACGCAAGAAGGAGCCCTGCGTGCCTTCAATGCAGCCGTGAAGAAGATTCCCGAAGTGGAGGAATGCCACATGATCGCTGGGCGCTTTGACTATCTGCTCAAGATCAGAACCAGCGACATCAGGCGCTATAGGCACGTGTTGGGTGAAAAGGTTTCGGATTTGCCGTTTGTTGCGAGCACGTCAACCAATGTCGCCATGGAAACAGTCAAGGAGAATTGGGGGGGCCCCGGTGGCAAGGCTGGCCGGAGTTAACAGCCGCAGCCGGAGCCACGATGTCTGCCGGCTTCTGGTGAAACATGTCGGATGTGTCACGCGTTCAACGGCACAATTCCCAATGTGATGTGACCCGCTAGACCTTCACCTGCGTTCCCCGCCTCACGGCGTCCATGGACACGAAGGTCCTGAACTTCTTGACATTGCCGTGCTGGAAAAAATGCTGGCGGGTGAACCCTTCATAGGCTGCCATGCTTTCAATGACCACGACCACGATGAAATCCGCTTCCCCTGTCACGTAGTAGCACTGCTGGACTTCCGGAGCCGAACTGAGACGGGTTTTCATTTCATCGATGTCCTGCAGAGTCTCACTGACCAGCTCGATTTCGACGATGAGGGTGACGGGCAGGCCAACGGTTTCAGGCGCTACCCGCGCCACCGTTTCAGCAATGACCCCTTGCTCTTCCAGGCGCTTGATGCGCCGCTGAACGGCCGGGGCCGAGAGGTTGATTGCCCGGCCAATCTCGCGTTGCGGCGTGTTCGCGTCCTTCTGCAGGATTCGGAGAATGGACCGGTCAAAGTCGTCAAGGGCAACCATACGAAACAAACTTGCACAATACACACCAAAATGCAGCGCATTTTTCGTGCTCGATTGACTATTGTCGCTACATGTACCTGAAAAACACCCTCAGCCAACACCGTCACGCCCTTCTTCCACAAGACGCCCGATATCTCGGCAGCAATGCCATTGACGAAGTGGCGCGCTTTCACGCCGTCCGCGACAAAAATGAACCAACGCCGCTTCACAACCTGCCTGCTTTGGCGCGTCGCTTGGGGCTCGGCAGCCTGCACGTCAAGGACGAAGGCTACCGGCTGGGCCTCGGCAGCTTCAAGGCCCTGGGAGGGGCCTTCGCGTTGATGAGGCTTTTACAGGAAGAAGCAGCACACCGACTGGGTCGTACGGTGGCGGTGTCCGAACTCATGACACCCGCCATTCGGGAGATTGCAGCCACGATGACCTTCGCCTGCGCCACAGATGGCAATCATGGCCGATCTGTTGCCCAAGGTGCGCAACTCGTGGGGGCCAAGTCTGTCATCTTCGTGCACGCAGGTGTCAGCGACGCGCGCATCGCGGCCATCGCAAGGTTTGGCGCCAGGATGGTGCGGGTCTCAGGGAACTACGATGACTCCGTGGCAGAGGCGGCACGTGTGGCCGCAGAGGAGGGCTGGACCGTTCTCTCCGACACATCCTGGCCGGGATATGAGCATATCCCTTCCCTGGTGATGCAGGGCTACACACTCATGGTGCGTGAAATGCTCGACGTGCTGGATCGTCCGCCAACCCATGTATTCCTGCAGGCTGGTGTCGGCGGATTTGCAGCGGCAGTGGCGGGCAGCATGTGCCTGCAACTCGGGGAGGACCGCCCTCATATCACCGTGGTTGAGCCGTCCCGCGCGGCCTGTCTGTTCGAGAGTGCCCGGGCCGGACGTCTTCACAAGATTGCCGAGTCCCAGCCCACGGTCATGGCCATGCTGGAATGCTATGAACCATCCATGATCGCGTATCGCATCCTTGAACGGGCAGCTGATGGTTTCATGACTGTGGAGGATGACGACGCCAGAGCTGTCATGCGACGTCTGGCCCAGCCCTCAAATGGCGACCCCGCAATTGTGGTTGGCGAAAGTGGTGGGGCCGGGCTCGCTGGATTGCTGGCTGTCATGAAGGATCAAACCCTAGCGCATGAAATCGAACTGGGGCCAAGCTCCCGCGTGCTCGTCATCAACACCGAGGGAGCAACTGATCCCGAACTCTACCTCAGGATTGTCGGCAGATCAGCGACCGAGGTGCTGAAGGGGTCAACTGCATGACCCCGGGTATTGACGGCGCGCTCCTGATGGACCGCCTGCGCGAACTTGGCGCCACAGGCCGGGATGACGCTGGCAGGCTGTGCCGCATCGCAGCCACCGATGCTGACAAGGCTGGCCGCGACCTGTTGTGCAAATGGCTCGATGGCGCTGGCCTCGACATCAGGATCGACCGCATCGGCAACATATACGGTGTCTGGTCGCCTGGTGGGGCATCCGGTGATCCTGTTGTAGTGGGGTCGCACATTGACACGGTGATTGATGCCGGCATTTTTGATGGCTGCTACGGGGTGTTGTCGGGGCTAGCGGTCATCGAGGCGCTCAAGACGGCCGGGGCCGATCTGCGCCGCCCGCTCGCAGTTGCCGCCTTTACCAACGAAGAAGGTGTCCGCTTCGCGCCCGATATGATGGGGAGCCTTGTGGCCGCCGGAGGCATGGACGTCGACATTGCCCTGTCCACAATCGGAAACGATGGATTGACCCTTGGCAGTGAGCTTGCACGGATTGGCTATGCCGGAACCGAGCAACCCGGTTTCCTCCAGCCTCACGCCTATGTGGAGCTTCACATCGAGCAAGGACCCGTGCTGGAAGCCGAAGGACTGTCGCTGGGGGCCGTTGAAAGCCTGCAGGGCATTTCGTGGCAGAAGATCACGATTGCAGGTTCCGCCAATCATGCAGGCACCACGCCCATGGCCATGCGCAAGGATGCCGGAGTTGCTGCCGCGCGCGTGATCGCCCACCTTGATGCCAGTGCACGCGACACGACCGGCGCTGTCGCAACGGTCGGCACCATGATGCTTGAACCGGGTGCCATCAACGTCATACCTGCCAAGGCAACGTTTACCGTTGACCTGCGAAATCCCGTGGAATCGCGTTTGCAGGCCAGCGAGACCGCGCTTGCCAATTTTCTGAATGTGCTGCGCGGCGAAGGATATGCCATCGAAACCGAAAGGCTCGCCCGCTTTGAGCCCGTGGTTTTTTCCCCTGCCATCGTGTCTGAAATCGAACGATCTGCGCAGCGGCGCCAGATCACTTGCCGCAGGATGACCTCAGGTGCGGGCCACGATGCCCAGATGATGGCACGTGTTGCTCCAGCCGCCATGATCTTTGTGCCATCCCGAAGTGGCGTCAGCCACAACCCTGCGGAATTCACTGAAGATGCCGCACTCATCAGGGGAGCCAGCGTTCTTCTGGATGTAGTCCAAAACCTTGCGGGGAAAGCAACATGAGCACCTCATCCTCACTGCAGCAGCAAATGACGCTGTGGCGGCACGATTTGCACCAGCACCCTGAATTTGGCTTTGAAGAAGCGCGTACGGCGGCTTTCGTTGCCGAGACACTCCGCAGCTTCGGCCTTGCCGTCACCGAGGGTATTGGCGGGACGGGTATCGTCGGAACCTTGAAGATGGGCATGTCCAATCGTGCCATTGCATTGCGCGCCGACATGGATGCCTTGCGCATCACGGAAAGCGGCAGTTCACAATGGAAGTCCCGCTCACCGGGCACCATGCACGCCTGCGGCCACGACGGACATACTGCCATGCTGCTCGGAGCTGCGCGAACGCTGGCTGAAGAGGGAGGCTTTGACGGCACAATCCGCTTCATTTTCCAGCCTGCGGAGGAATGGGGGCGCGGTGCACTTGCCATGCTGGATGATGGCCTGCTCTCCCGCTTTCCATTTGACGAAATCTATGGCCTGCACAACATGCCGGGCTTGCCTGTTGGCCATGTGGAAACGCGTGCGGGCGCAATCATGGCGGCAGAGGACAATTTTGAGATCATCCTCAAGGGTCTGGGCGGCCACGCGGCCCGGCCGCAATGGGGTCGTGAGGTTCTCGTGCCTGCCTGCTCCCTTGTGATGGACTTGCAGACCATAGTCTCACGCCGCCTCAGCCCAGCCGACGTGGCGGTGGTCTCGGTCACGGAACTGGTCACCGATGGAACCCGCAATGCCCTGCCCGGCACCGCGAGCATCAAGGGCGATGCCCGCAGCTTTCGTCCTGAAGTTTCTGCGCGGATTGAAGAGGAGATGCGGATGATCGTTGCTGGCAAGGCTACCCAGTACGCGATCAGGAGCGAGATCATCTATACCCGCGAGTTTGTGCCTTTGCTGAATGATGCGGAGCTGACCAGAGAAGCTCTTTCCGCATGCATTCCATTTTCTGCCCGTGTCAGCGATGACTGTGAACCGATGACGGGATCGGAGGATTTTGCGCGCTTCCTCAGCCACGTGCCAGGCTGTTTCCTGTTCATTGGCAATGGCGAGTCCTCAGCACCCCTGCACAATCCATCCTATGACTTCAATGACCAGGCCTTGCTCCATGGCGCCGCTGTGCATGTTGCGATTGCCAGACGAAGATTGCCTTGCGTGTAATGGTCGGCGTGGAACATCCGCAACCAAAGAATTGACAATGGGCCTCGCTTGATGCGCGCAACCTTGCGCTCAATTCCACGCCGCACGACGTTCATTGACATGCACGAGCGGGGAAGGCCATTGCGGTTTCTCCGGATACTGGGCGGGCCACATTTCGCTTGTCATGGTCGACGTCCGGCAATCACGGCTTTGCGCCATCCTCTGCCAACAACAGGGCCGTGTCGCCATCAACGATCAAGCCTTTGGCCACACCGCTTTTCAGAAAGCCGCGGGCAGCCGTCAGTTTGCTCGCGCCTGCTACGAGCGCAATCATGTTGGACTTGCGCAGATCGTCGAAGCCAAGAGCGATCGTGCGGTCATTCAGTGAATGCCTGACAGCCTGTCCTTCCGCATCGAAGAAAATGCCGTTCGTGTCGCCCACGGCCCCCGCCAAACGCAATTCCGATACTTCCTGGGCGGTGACCATGTCCTGGCGCCGCAACAGGGAGTTTTCCTTGAGTTCGCCAATGGAGATGTAGCCGACCGTGGTGGAACGGGCGATTTCAAGCGTGCGGCGGACCGTGCGCTGGGAGAGCAGGACTTGCCGGTCCTCAACACTGTCCGCAATGAATGGCACGGGCATGACGTAGCCTTCGCCACCCGTGGCGCGCGCCAGCGACAGGACAACTTCATAGGGGTTGTAGGAGGAGTTGGCGTTGAGTGAACCCATGAGGCTGATGAATTTCGCTCGCGGTGCCGCGACCCCTGCGAAATTCAAGGTCAGTTGTTCCAATGTGCGCCCCCAGCCTGTGCCGACGACGGCATCCGGGTTTTCGTTCAGATGCGCGCGCAGGTGCGACGCCGCCGCCGCGCCCACGGCCTTGAAGGCAAATTTGGAGAGCAACGGCTCCGTTTCCGGAACCCGGATGTCCCATCCGAGTGGCGGCGTGCAGATGCAGGTTTCCAGACCATAGCGTGCCTTGATCGTGTTCTCGATCTCGAGCAGCCCGATGTTGCCGGGTGCAATCGAAACGCTCACCAAACCCGTCTCGCGGGCCTCAGCCAGCATCTTGTTGACACGCGCCCTCGTGGTGCCGAGGCGATTGGCGACGGCTTCCTGGTTCAGCCCCCCGATGTGATAAAGCCACGCCGCCCGCGCCATAAGTATTTGATCTTCTTGAGCTTCACCGTTCATCTCTTCATTTCAACCCATTGAATTACAAATGTACCGTTACAGATGTTTTGTACATTGACATTTGTAGAACGGTTTGCAACCTTTTGCGTGTCGGTGGGCTACCGAGACGAAAACACAAAGTGAATGGCACAAATGAGGAGGAATGGAATGAAAAAGTGGATCACAGGATTGCTGGTTGCTGCCTCTGCGGCAACTCTGGCGAGCACCGGGGCACTCGCACTTGATATCGCGTGGGTCCAGTCGAACGCGGCTGCCCAGTCGGAGCAGCGCGTCAAGGCTGGCTTTGATGCATGGCTGAAGGAAACAGGAAAAGCAGACTGGAACGTCAGCTATCTCGACAGCGGCGGTTCGGGCGAAAAGACGGCTGCGAACATCCAGGACGCGGCATCGCGCGGTGTTGGCGCCATCATCGTCACCATGTCGGACCTGCGCGCCTCAAAGGCCGCCCTTGAAGCTGCAAACGCCGCAAAGATTCCGGTCTTCGCGGTCGACTCCGGCTACACGCCCGGCGTCGTCGTTGACATCACCACCAACAACTGGGCGATGTCGGCAGACGTTTCGACCTACCTGCTCGATCAGATGGGTGGGCAGGGCAATCTCGTATTCTTCCGCATGGCCGACCACCACGGCACCCGCAAGCGCGGCGATGTGATGGAAAAGGTGCTCAAGGAATATCCGGGCGTGAAGGTTCTTGAAGAGCATAACATCGACTACAAGGCTTTCTTCGAAGACACCTCCAAGTCGATGGAAGACTATGCCGCACGCTTCGGCAAGGACATCAACGCTGTCTGGGCCCCTTGGGATGAACCTGCCCAGGCAACGATCAACGCCATGACTGCCGCCGGGCTTACGGGCGTCAAGGTCATCGGCATTGACGGCCACCCGCAGGCTGTTGCCGAGGTGTGCAAGCCGGACAGCATGATGATTGCAACGGTCAGCCAGCCCTTCGAGAAGATGGGCAAGCAGGTCGGCGAATGGATCAATTCCATTGTCGTCGAAAAAAAGGCCGAGGATGACGTCATCCCGTCAAAGACCGTCTACATGGATGCTCCGCTGGTGACCAAGAAGAACTGCAAGGACTTCCTGTAAACACCGCACGTGGCAGGATGGGCGTTGGTCCATCCTGCCCATTCACGCCGAACTGTACCACATGCAAAATGCTTGGCAGTTCGTGAAAGAAACCTCATGCAAATTGCCCTGCAGGACATCAGTGTGCAGTTCCCAGGCACGCGCGCGCTGGATGGCGTGAGCGTGGATTTCTCGACCGATGAGGTGCACGGCATCATCGGCGAGAACGGTGCTGGCAAATCCACGCTTGTCAACGTGCTTGGCGGAAGCCAGCAGCCAACAGCGGGTCGCATCTGCAAGGATGGCAAGCCAATCAGGATCAAATCTCCGCGCGCCGCCCTGTCCCAAGGCATAGCGCATGTGAGCCAGGAGGGCAGCCTGGTGCTGTCACTGACGGGGGCCGAAAATATCCTGCTCGGCGCCGAGCCTCAGAAGGGCGGCATCATTCTTGCCGGACGCCTTGTGCAAACGGCCAAAGCGCTTGTTGCCAAGTGGTTTCCCAAGATGGATTTTGATCTCGATGTGCCGGTCTCCACACTGGCCATGGCGGAGCGCAAAGTCATCGAGATCGTGCGTGCGTTGCGGCACGACGTCAGGCTGCTGATCCTTGATGAGCCGACAGCGACATTGCCGGCGCGGGAAAAAGAACAGCTTTGGAAGATCATACGCTCATTGCCCGAACGCGGTGTTGGCGTGGTGCTGATCAGCCACTTCCTGACCGAGATCAAGGCGCTGTCTGACGTGATCACAGTGCTTCGCGACGGCCGCAAGATCACCACGGACAAGGCCGACACGCTCTCCGAGGCGCAAATGGTGGACATGATGCTGCGCCGGGGCGGAGGACAGTCGGACCAAACTGGCGGCACTGTTCCCAAATCAACAGGCCCAGTGATCCTTCAGATTGAAGACTGGCAAGTGGGTCGCACCCACATTGACTCCTTCCAGATCAGCGGCGGCGAAATCGTCGGGCTGATCGGACTGAGCGGTGCAGGCCATATCGGATTCGCGCGCTCACTGCACAACCCCGTCGGGGTGCGGGTGCGCACCTTATCCATCTGCGGTGAATCCCAGAAAGTTGGAACCGTCCGCGACATGCTGAAAGCGGGAATTGCCCTGATACCAGACCATCGCATGGAAAATTCGTTGATCGGTGAGTGGAATGTCCGCGAAACCCTTGCCATGGTGCACACTGGCCACGCGGCACGCGCGGGGGTGCTTTCGATTGGCCGTGAAGAAACCGAGACGGCACGCGTGACCAAGCTCCTGAATATCAAAGCCCACTCCTCGTCACAGCAGATCCGCACACTGTCAGGCGGCAACAAGCAGAAGGCCTCCATTGGCAAGTGGCTCTATGGGGGTGAGGGACGCTACAAGCTGCTGATCTTCATCGAACCCACCGAGTGCGTCGATATCGGTTCTAAGGCGGAGATCTATGCAGAAATGCGCCGCCTTGCCGCCTCCGGGGCTGCCATCCTGATTGCCTCTTCAGACCTGATCGAAATCGAGACCATCGCGGACCGCGTGATTTCATTCGTCAACCAGGAACCGGCCAAGGAACTTCAACGGGGGCAATTCTCGGAGTCCGCCTTCATTTCCGCGATGACAGGAGCCGGAGCATGAACACCGCAGCCTCAACCGACTTGCAAGAACACGATATGTTTCTCGGTCTCCGCAAGGATACCGTCAACCGGTACTCGACGGTCGTCGTGCTTGCTCTCATTTTCCTGGGTTTTGCCCTGTTTGTGGAGCGTTTTCTCACCGCAACAAACCTTTTGAACATCGCGCAGCAGATTTCGATGCTGACAATCGTGGGAGCGGGACTCACATTCGGATTCGCGGCGCGTGAGATGGATCTTTCGGTGGGCTACGCCGTCGGCTTGTCCGGCATTCTGGTGCCACTGTTGCTGATTAACGGATATTCGCTCCCGGTGGCCGCCGGTGCCGGCCTCCTGTCCGGACTTGTTGTCGGTGGCGTCAACGCGGCACTTGTGACCGGAGTGGGCATACCATCCCTCATCGCAACCCTGGCAACGGGCTCGATCCTGTTTGGCATCAACTATCTTCTTACCGATGGCCGGGCGATTTACGGCGGCCTGCCCGAAACCTACACATGGCTCGGGCAAGGCCGAATTGCCGGAGTACCGGTCCTTGCATTCTTCATGCTGGCCATTGTGGGCATCGCCTGGTTCATCATGGAGAGGACAGTCTTCGGCCGTTACATCTATGCCGTCGGCGGCAACCGCAAGGCGGCGGAACTCTCTGGCATCAGGGTCAATCTCTATCGCTCGGCTGCATTGGTCGTGTGTTCGGTCTTTTCCGTCATTGCAGGCACTTTGCTGGCCGCGCGTCTTGGTTCCGGCCAGCCCAACGTGGGTGAACGTTACCTGCTGGACGGCCTCGCCACCGTCTTCATCGGCATGACGATGTTCAGGCCCGGAACGGCCACAGTCCTCGGCACGTTCTTCGGTGCCCTGTTCATTGGCATCATCAACAACGGCCTGAACCTCATTGGCATGGACACCTACATCCAGGCCATTGTGAAAGGCATCATCATACTCGTTGCCGTGGCCATCGTGTCACGTACCACGAAACTCAATCTCCTGTGAGGTTCCACATGACACAATCCAGAATCGCCCTTGTGACCGGTGCCAGCCGTGGAATCGGCAAGGCCATTGCGCTTGGCCTTGCGGAGCGCGGCTTCGACCTCGCATTGAACGACATCCCAAAACAGAAGACGTCACTCGAGAACGTTGCGGCAGAGATCGCGGCAATGGGCCGACAGGCGAAGTGTTATTTCGCCGATGTCTCATCGAAGTCGGAAGTTGAGAACATGATCGGCAGCATCGTCAATGACTTGGGCACGGTGCATGCTGTTGTCAACAACGCGGGTATCCTCATTGCCTCTGAAGTCGAGACTTTGCCGGAGCAGGCGTGGGATGCCGTGATGGATGTGAATGCCAAAGGCACTTTCCTGGTGATCCAGGCCGTTCTGCCGCTCATGAAGAAGCAGAAATATGGCCGCATCTGCAATATCGCATCGATTGGCGGCAAGCACGGCGCGCCTGAACAGGCGCATTATTCCGCGTCAAAGGCCGCCGTCATGGGATTCACCCGCGTGCTTGCGCAAGAAGTCGGGCCACTTGGCATCACCGCGAACTGCATCTGTCCGGGCATCATCTACACCGACATGGGCCGCGTCAATCTGGACGATCCCGCAACCCGCGCGATCTGGCAATCGAGGACGGCCATGGCCCGTATCGGTGATCCCGAAGACGTGGCGGGGCCTGTGGCGTTCTTCTGTTCTGATGACAGCGCTTTTGTCACGGGCCAGACACTCAATGTTGATGGCGGCATTGTCCTGAGCTGAGGCCGTGATGATGGCTGGCCTCTTGCCACAGCCGGTTTGGAGCCGGCCAGACAGTCCGGGAACGCGTTCCGCCCTTCGAGAGTTGAACAGCTCCTCCGGGCATCCCTTGCTTGAAGTTTCAGGCTTGCCGCTTTCCGGCGAACGCATCCATGCGCACTACAGGTTTCGATGCGCGCCAGCGAAGGCTGCGGAGATTGCCCGCTTTCTTGTGCATGAACACACCGTCGAACTCCCGTCGGATGTTCTTCCCGAGGGTTTTCTGGCGTCAGACATTGTGGGACGGGTCGACAGCATCTCCGCCAATCCCGATGGCAGCAGCGCGTGCATACTCTCCTATGCGTCAGAGGTGGCCAGCGGAGGTCTCACCACGCTGCTCACACTGCTGTCCGGAAACGGCAGTTTCCTGCCCGTGATAGAGTTGCAGGATGTGGAATTGCCGCGAGGCTTCGCAGGGGCATCATCCGGGCCACGGTTTGGTGTTGACGGGATTCGCTCACTCCTGGGTGTGAAGAATGGTGCCCTTGGCGCTACGGCCCTGAAGCCCGTTGGCGCTTCGCCCCGGGAACTTGCGCGCATCGCCAGTGCCTTGGCGCTTGGCGGCATGGATATCATCAAGGAAGATGATGGTGTTTCCACGCAGGTATTTGCCCCTTTCCACGAGCGGGTGGAACGCTGCGCCGCAGCCATTGCGGACGCCAGTTCCAAGACCGGGAAACCTTGCATCTACTTCGCCAATATCACGGGTCCGATGGAAGGCCTTGCTGAACGGGCTTATTTTGCCAAGGAGAAGGGGGCCACCGGCATCGAAATCCTTCCCGGACCGATGGGACTCGATTCCATTCGCATGGTCTCCAGCCTCCCTGGCCTCGATCTTCCTGTGATCAGCCATTGCGCCTGGCAGGGCGCACTCTGCCGCCCGCCCAACCCGGCTATCTCCATGCCACTGGTCTTCGGCTTGTTTCCCCGGCTGGCGGGAGCCGATCTTTCCATCATGCCCGGCTTTGGTGGCCGCTTCGATATCCCGCGCAAGGCTTGCAGGTCTGTCACTGAAGCCTTGCAACGCCCTTGTGGAAATCTCAGGCCCGCGTTGCCGATGCCCGGCGGGGGCGTCACCATGGACCGCCTGGCGGAATTTGTGGACGTCTTTGGCCAGGATACCGCGCTTCTCATGTCTGGCGCATTGTTTCAGAAGCCGGACCTGACCCAGGCCTGCAATGACTTCATGACGGCCGTGCGCGACCTGCGTTGATGACGTAGCCAGATGACACGAACACTCCGCCGGGAATCCCGGCAGTGAGCAGAAATGGCAATTCATGTTCGGGAGGCGGTAGCCGAGGCCCTACACAATGTGGACGCCTCCCTGAACTGGCTGATCTGCTCCTGCGCTTCGGCTTGTTGCTGGGTCGGGACGAGCGTCCGCGCGCAATCAACTCTCTCAGTCGTCCACCTCCTGATACAGGCGGCAGTGCCGCTGGACGCTGGCACGTCAAGCATGCCCTGACATGTGGTGGTCTTTGCCAATACCACCGCGTCGAAGTATGAAATGAACCGCTTCCAAAGGCGACACAGCCTCGGGACACGAGACAGGGAGTTGCAGACGTGACAGGCAAATTGAAAATTGGCGTGATTGGTGGCGGCGGCTGGCTGGCCCAGACCATCGTCAAGGCTCTCCTCGCCAAGGGCGTCGTTTCGGAACGTGAACTGGCGATATCCTACCGCAGCAAGACACCCGCAGACTTCAGCGCGGCCCTCCTGACAAGGGATTCGCAGCAACTTGTCGACGCGTGCGAAACCGTCATTCTCTCTGTTCGCCCGGCGGACTTTGAAAACCTCAGGATCAATGCAGCAGGAAAACGCGTCATCTCGGTGATGGCAGGCATTTCCATGGCCCGGATCGCCAGCGCAACACAGGCCCTTTGCATCCTGCGTGCCATGCCAAATGTCGCAGCGAACATTGGCTATTCTTACACACCTGTCGTTGCCTCATCTACGGCCACTCATGCTGACATTGCCATCACAAGAAAAATCTTTGAAGCATGTGGCCAATGTGACGAAGTCAAAAGCGAAGAACATCTTGACTACCTCACGGGCCTCACAGGCTCTGGCCCGGCCTATCCGGCCCTGCTTGCAGCCGCCCTCAAGGCAGATGCCGTGGCACGTGGCATTGCACCGGACGTTGCCGAGCGCGCCGTGTTCCAATTGCTCGTGGGATCGGGGCATCTGATGGAGAAGGACCCAAAGCCGATGGCAGAGATTGTCCGCGAGTTTGTCGACTACAAGGGTGCGATAGCCGCTGCCATCACCACGATGCAGGAGAATGGATTTGATCAGGCCGTCAGCAGAGGACTGCAAGCAGCGCTCGCGAAAGTGAGATCTTTGGGTTAGGCCCTCCTGCCGCCGGGTTACAGGCCGATGGATCCCACTGCCTTTTCCAGTCCGAGGATTTTCCTTGCCTGCCGCCATGTGGCGACCGGGCGGCCATAGGTTGCGCAGATACCCACGGCACGCTTCACAAGCGCCGCATTCGAAGGCGCCAGCGTGAAGCGGTCGAGCCGCACGTTGTCTTCCATTCCCGTCCGGGTGTGCCCACCCTTGGCGATGCACCACTCATTCACCGTGACCTGCGACTGTCCGATGCCTGCCGCACACCACTGCGAACCAGGGGCGAGGCGGTCCAGTGTCTCAACATAGAAGTCAAAAATGCGTTCATCCGCCGGCATGGCGTTTTTGACGCCCATGACAAACTGCACATAAAGCGGCCCCTTCAACCTGCCGTCTTTGAGCATCGCCGCAGCCTGTACGATATGTGACAGGTCAAATGCCTCGATCTCCGGTTTCACGTCATGGGCAATCATCTCCTGCGCCAACCAGTCGACCAAGTCCGGCGGGTTCTCATAGACGCGGGTCGGGAAGTTGTTGGAGCCAACCGACAGTGAGGCCATGTCTGGCCGCAATGGCAACATTCCACCCCGCGCCTTGCCAGCGCCGGAGCGGCCACCGGTGGAAAGCTGAATGATCATGCCGGGGCAATGCTTCTCAATTCCGGCCTTGAGCCGCGCGAAGCGTTCCGGGTCCGAGGTGGGTTTGCCTTCGTCGTCGCGCACATGGCAATGCGCGATCGACGCACCGGCCTCGAATGCCTCATGGGTGCTTTCGATCTGCTCAGCGATGCTGATGGGCACAGCCGGGTTGTTCTCCTTGGTCGGGAGCGATCCGGTGATGGCGACACAGATGATGCATGGTGATGAATTCATGTAGCTGCCAATACCACGTTCCACTCCACCTCGCGAAACGGATTGGGCAAGCCCAGATCCGCCGCGCGCTGCTGGTCATCCACAATCCTGAAGTCGGCAATCAGGCTTTCCTTGACTCCGAAGACAGCATCATCCCTGAGCCATGGGCAGTCCGGCGTGAAGATATGTGTCACGAGCGTTTCATGGCCTTCTGCCGATACCATGAAATGCATGTGTGCCGGACGGTTGGGGTTCCGGTCCAGCGCTTTCAAAAGGTCTCCCACACTTCCATCATAGGGGATGGGATAGTGGCGCGGGTAGGCTGTCCGGAAGCTGTATTTTCCGTCTTCATCCGAAGTAAACACACCTCGCAAATTCATGTCAGGCTGGGTGCCTTTTTGCTGGACATCGTAGAAGCCATCCTCATTCGCCTGCCAGATTTCCAGCAGGGCTCCCGCAATGGGCTTGCCTCTCGCGTTGGTCACGCGACCGCGGACAAGCACAGCCTCGCCCTTTCCATCAAGGCAGATGTTGGCGCCATTGGGATACTGCGGCGCATTCTTCACATAGAATGGCCCCAGCACTGTCGATTCAGTCTCGCCCGACGTCTTTTGATGGTTGAGTGTTTCCACGAGCATTGAGACTCCAAGCACATCGGACAGCAGGATGAATTCCTGCCGCCAATCATTGCTGAGATGACCGGTTCGGGTGAGAAACCCGATGCCCTGCATCCATTCGTCCATGGTCGGACGGGTTTCCTTGATGAAGGCGTGGAGATGCCTGACCAATGCGTCTGCGATGAATTTCACGCGCTGGTTTGCTTTCTGACCCACGCGCCCCTGAACCACTTTCACGCTGTCCCTGACCGTGAAGAAGCACTGGGCCTCCGAGTTCCGGGATTTCGTTTTTATCGCCGGGACCTTTTTGTCTGCTGGCTTGCGCCTGACAATTTTCTTGACCATGTCCAGTCTCCCGCTGCCGTTTCAATTGATGCGCAGATGCCGTTCGGCGCGCAACAGAGCCCGCAGTTGTGGCAACTATCCAACCAGTCCCTCCTTTCGTCAAATGCCACAGGCCGGGCCGACCTTCCGATGACTTCTCCGCATCAGCACGAAGGCCCAGCTGCTTCGGCCCTCCGGCAAGAGGCTGGCGCACCCCGAGATTCGCACCACGTCCGTGCGGAAGTCTTCGGACCAGTTCCGTCAGTGTTGACGGCCGAGAGCGGCGATGAGGCCGTCGCGAATGCGAACGACAACAACGGGGGTCACGAAGTCTTGGGATAAAAGAGTTCGAGGCCGCGGCAGGGTGCTTCGAGCTGTTCCACCTGGCCTTTTGAAACTTCTGTGACCAAGATCATCGTGCCATCGCGCGAGAACGCAAGGTTTGTCGGGCACGGACCGTCAAGCGGAATCCGGTCCGCCACCTTGCCATTCTTGTTGAGCACAGTCACGTTCTTCTGGCCATAGACCGTGCAATAGAGGCGACCATCAACGCCGAATTTCATGCCATCCGGGCCTTTGAAGCCGGTCTGCTTGTCCTTCTGCAGGACATTGCCAAACAGCTCGCGCTTCGGCTTGCGTGCGCCAAAGACATCATAGCTGTAGATTTCGCCGGTGAAGGACGCATTGGCGTAGAGCGTGTTGTCCGGACCAAAAGCGATGCCATTCGTGAAGCGGATCTTGCGGTCAATCAACCTGACAATCTTCATGCTGCGTGGATCGATCTGGTAGACGCGGCCGTCCCATTTCAGATTCATAAAGTCGTCAACAAAGTTCTGGCCGTCGAGAAAATCGGTGAGCGCCATGCCGGAATCCGTCATGTAGAGATCACCATCCGGACCAAAGGCAAGATCGTTCGGGAAGAAGAAGCGCCCGTGCTTTTCATCCCCTTCGAGGCGCTTCAGTTCCCGGCCCGCAGGATCGATGCAGACAAGTGCACGCTGCCCGGCCTCGGCAATCCAGATCAGGCCTTCGCCATCAACGGCCAACCCATTGGGCCGCCCTCCCGTGTTCTTGATGACCTTTCTCTCACCTTTCGGAGACAGCCTCGTCACGTTCAATGTCGAATTCGACATCTCCGTCACATACATTGAACCGTCCGTCAGAGAGATTGGTCCCTCCGGTGCCCCAATGTTCCGCGCAAAAATCCCCGAAGCCATGTTGTCCTCCCGTCTTCTAAAGCCAGTTCCTGATTGTTTCGGCCATGCGTTGAGATGAGATGCCGTAGCGGTCGTGGAGCGTGGGCAATGCGCCCGCATCGAGGAAGGCGTCAGGCAATCCGATGTGATGAAAGCGGCCCGAGAACCCATTGAGCACGAGGTGGCGAGCCACGGCTTCGCCAAGCCCGCCAACCACGGTGTGATTCTCGGCGACAACTACGGCTCGCCCGCCGCGCATGGCCTCGTTCAGGATGGTTTCGGTATCCAGTGGCTTGATGGTGCCGACATGAAGCACGGCGGCGCGTGTGCCGGATCTCTCAAGTTCAGCGGCCGCCTCCAGCGCCCGCATGGTCATCAGCCCGCTTGATATGAACAACACGTCCGATCCATCCCGCAGCAGCTTGGCCTTTCCGATCTCAAAGCGGTAGTCATACTTGTCGAGCACAAGCGGGACCTTGCCCCGTAGCAGGCGCATGTAGACCGGGCCCTGATGTTCGGCAACGGCGGGCACTGCCTGCTCAATCTCCAGCGCATCACATGGGTCAATGATCGTGAGGTTGGGAAGGCCACGGAAGATAGCAAGGTCTTCTGTTGCCTGATGGCTGGGACCATAGCCAGTGGTGAGACCAGGCAAGGCACAGGCAATCTTCACATTGAGATTTTCCTCGGCGATCGCCATGCAGATGAAATCATAGGCGCGGCGCGAGGCAAAAACCGCATAGGTGGTTGCAAATGGAAGGAACCCTTCCCGGGCAAGGCCGGCGGCGGCTCCCATGAGCAACTGTTCCGCCATGCCCATCTGGTAGAACCTGTCGGGATGGGCCTGCGCGAAGACATGCAGATCGGTATACTTCGCCAGGTCGGCGGACAAACCCACCACGTCCGGCCGGCTTTTTGCAAGTTCGACCAATGCCGTGCCGAAGGGTGCCATGCGGGTTGGCTGGTCATCACCGGCAATGGAGGCAATCATGGCCGATGTCTTCAGCCGGACTCCCTGCGCCGCCACGTGTGGACGGCTGTACTTGTCGCGCATCATGACGCACGCCCGGCGTTGATCGCTTCGAGTGCCCTGCTCCATTCCTCCGGCTCGACCCTGAGGAAGTGATTGCGCTCGCGCGCCTCAAGGAAATCAACACCCTTTCCCATCTTGGTATCACAGATGATGACGCGTGGCTTTCTTTGCCCACATGCGCGGGCGGCGCGAAAGGCAGTCACGAGATCAGCGATCACATTTCCATCCACACGCTGCACGTGCCAACCGAAAGCGGCAAATTTCTCATGCAAGGGTTCAAAATTCAGGATGCCTTTCGACGGTCCATCGGCCTGCATGTTGTTGACATCCACAATGGCGATGAGGTTGTCGAGACCAAAACTTGCAGCCGACATCGCCGCCTCCCACGTGGATCCCTCGTCAAGCTCGCCATCGGAGAGCAGGTTGTAGACGAAGCTCCCGGATTGTTTCCGCTTCAAGCCGAGACACATGCCCACCGCTATTGAAAGCCCCTGCCCAAGCGATCCGCCGGTAATTTCCATTCCCGGTGTGTAGGAGGCCATGCCGGACATCGGCAAACGGCTGTCATCAGATCCGTATGTTTCAATCTCATCCTCGGGGATGATGCCCGCCTCAATCAATGCGGCATACAGTGCAATGGCATAGTGGCCGATGGAAAGCAGGAAGCGGTCGCGGCCCTCCCATTCCGGATCATGGGCCCTGTAATTCAGGCCATCAAAATAGGACACGGCCAGAACATCCGCAATGCCAAGCGCCTGCGCGATGTAGCCCTGCCCTTGCACCTCGGCCATGCGCAATGCATGGCGCCGGATGTTCCTTGCCCGCTGTTCGAGGCTCGTATTTGAGATTTTCCCCGTCACGTCACAACACCTTGTCTGTTTGCGGGTCAATCAGCACACAGCGATTCATGTCCACGGCATAGTCCAGGGTTGCGCCCTGCTCGTGCACATCATGGGCGCCCAATTCCGCAGTGACCGCCACATCACCAATCCGCGAAGTCACGTAGGTACGCGTTCCCGTGGGCTGGATCAGATCGGCCACCGCCTTGACCCGTATCTGGCCCTTGGGCAGCGCAGCGCGCCCGGCGCGAGTCAGATGTTGTGGCCTGATGCCGAGGATGACTTTCTTGCCATTGCTGCCGGCCGCACTTTGCACTTTGTCTGCGGGGAGTTCCAACATTTCTCCTGAGGTCAACCTCACGGCCACCGAGTTGCCGCGCACGTCCATGACGGCAGGAATAAGATTGATTGTCGGCGACCCGAGGAAACCTGCCACAAATCCCGTCGCCGGCCGCTCAAACAGGTCCAGCGGCGAACCCTGCTGTTCAATGCGGCCATCCCGCAACAGGACAATCCGGTCCGCCAAAGTCATCGCCTCCACCTGGTCGTGCGTGACGTAGATCATCGTGGTGGCGATGTTCTTGTGCAGGCGCTTGATCTCACTCCGCATCTCGTCTCGCAACTTGGCATCCAGATTGGACAGCGGCTCGTCGAAGAGGAAGAGCTGCGCCTGCCGCACAATGGCCCGGCCAATGGCAACACGTTGCCGCTGTCCACCCGACAACTGGCGCGGGAACCGGTCCAGCAATGCGGTGATGCCCAGCATTGATGCCGCATCACCGACCCGCTTGCTGATTTCGGAATCGGCAAACTTCCGTGCCCGCAATCCGAAGGCGATATTCTCAAATACCGTGAGATAGGGGTAGAGCGCATAGTTCTGAAACACCATGGCGATGTTCCGGTCGCGCGGCCGCATGTCATTGACCACGCCGCCACCAATTGCAATCTCTCCCGCATCCACGTCTTCCAGCCCGGCGATAGTGCGCAGCAAGGTGCTCTTGCCACAACCCGAGGGTCCGACGAAGACGGCAAACTCCCCGTCAGCAATGGTGAGGTCGATGCCCTTGAGGGCATGCATGGCACCATAATATTTGTGGAGACCTGAAATCCGGACGTCCGCCACCCTGTTCTCCCTAACCCTTGACCGCGCCTAGCGAAATGCCGCGCACCAGATACCTTTGCATGATCGTGACCGCGACGAAGATCGGCAAAGTACCGAGCACCGACATGGCCGCGATCTTCGCCCAGAAGTTGGACTGCCCACCCATGTAGTGTGTCAGTTGGACCGGGAAGGTGATCACCTCCGTCCGCGTGAGGATGAGGGCGAAGAGGAAGTCGTTCCACGCAAAGACAAAAGTGAAAACCGCAGTTGCCATCAGGCCGGACCGCGCCATGGGGAACACCACTTTCCAGATCACCTGCCAGCGCGTGCAGCCGTCAACCAGAGCACTTTCCTCGAGTTCCAACGGAATGTCGGCGATGTAGCCGCGCATCATCCAGATGACGTATGGCAGGTTGAACGCCGTGTAGAGCAGAATGAGGCCCGAAAAGGTGTCGACCATGCCAAAGTGCACGTAGATCAGGAAGATCGGGAAGACGACGGCCATGGGCGGGATCATCCGCTGCGAAATGATCCACATGGCGAGGTTCTCCCCGCCCGTGTTGAATCGGGCGAGGCTGTAGGCACAGAAGGTGCCCAGCACCATGGCAATCACCGAACTGGTGCCCGCCACGATCAGGCTGTTGAGAATGGCGACCACGTCTCCATCCTTGAACAGGACCCAGTAGTTGTTGAACTGTATCTGCCCCGGAAGCCAGAGCGGCGGAACATGGAAGATCTCCTCCGGCGTCTTGAACGAGATCATGAACAGCCAGTAGACCGGGAAAAGGAACAGCAGCGTCACGGCCACGGCGATGAGATAGCGCATGGCCAGCGTGAGCGCGCGGCGCTGTCTGCGGGTGAGCGCGGTCACTTCACCAACTCCATGCGGCGCAGGACCAGTGTGACGATCACGCTGAGCAGCGCTACCACGAGGAATGCGACGGCCGCGGTGTAGCTGGTGTCGAACTGCGTGAATCCGATCACATAAGTGTAGAGCGAGATTGTCTCCGTCATGGAGCCCGGACCGCCCTCGGTCAGGGCCCAGATGATGTCAAAGATGCGGAAAAGGTCGAGCCCGCGGATCAGCACGGCGATCGCCACAACCGGCTTGATGGCAGGCATGATGATCTGCCGGAGCACCCGCCAGTAGGACGCACCATCCAGTTCAGCCGCTTCCAGTTGCGACTGGTCAACGTTGGAAAGCGCCGCAAGCAGGAGCAGGAACATGAATGGCGTCCATTGCCAGACTTCGCAGATGATGATGGCGGGATAGACAAGACTGGGGTTCACCGTCCACAGCAGGGTCACCGGCTCGCCCGCGAAATAGCTGACGATCTGTCCGATGGGGCCGAAGCGCACGTCAAACATCAGGCGCCAGGTGGCCCCGGCCACGATGGGAGAGAGTACGGTGGGCAGCACGAGAAGTGCCACAAAGATCTGCCGCCCCGGCATCCGCTCAAGGAACAGTTGCGCGAGCAGGAATCCGAGGACGAGTTCCAGCGGCAGGGCAATCGCCGTGATCAGCGCGGTATGCCCCAACGCCTGCCACAGCCGCGCATCCCTGAACAACTGCTTGTAGTTCAGAAGGCCCTGAAATGACGTGTCCACATCCGTCATGGTGATGTTCTGGAAACTCACCACCAGCGAATAAATGAGCGGAAAAATGCCGACGAGAAGCAGGATCAGGATACCCGGTGCGACCATCAGGTACTTGAAGTTCCTGTCGGAGAATACGGAAAGGCGGTGTCCGTAGGTGTCTGTGCTCATGGCGTCATGCAAGCGCGAAAAAGGGAGGGCCACAAGGGTGGCCCTCCCCTGTCAACACATCAAGGGTAGGCGCCGGGCTTGGCTGCCCAGGCCTGATAGATTTCCTTCTGCTTGTCGGCTCCCACCTTTTCGGTGATGGCGTCGAACTGGGCCGCCATTTCATCCGCCACGGCTTTCGGGTCGGTTCCGGCAAACAGGCTGCTGAGTGCCTTGGACATGGCCTCGTCGTACTTGTCCTGTTGCAGCATCGAGAGGTCGAGCAGGCCCTTCTCGCCGGACAGCTTGATCGTGTCGAGATAGGCGCCGGCGTCTGGCCAGAGCTTGCGATACTCCGCGCTTTCGTAGTGCGAGGTGCGGAACGGATCGCGCAGCGTGTAGGGAAGCTGCACACGCTCAAGGCTCGTCTGCTTGCTGTTCAGCCACTGGATGAAGAGATAGGCCGCTTCCTTGTTCTTCGATGCTGAAGACACGGACAGTGCGAAGCCCACGCCCAGTTCCGGCCTGCCCAGCGGGTTGATGGAATAGCCGACCTTGCCCGCGACCTGGGTCTTTGGCACCCAGTTCAGGGCTTCTTCACCTGAACCATATCCGGCGGCCCAGCGTCCATAAGGCGGCCAGGAAATCGTCATGGCGGTTGCGCCCTGCAGGAAGTTCGCGAGATTGTCGACGAAGTTCCATTGTTCGACGCCAGGCGGCATGAACTTGTTGTCGGCCAGCATGTCCTGCAGGACCTTGACGCCCACATCGCTGTTGACCGTCGATTTCATCGTTTCGGCATCAAAGAACTTGCCGCCTTCCATGCGGAAACGTTCCTGGTACATGTACTGCGGATAGGGCGCCGCGCGGAAGAAGCCAGCGCCGTAGGTTTTTGGCGCCATTTTGTCGGTGATGAACTGTCCAATCTCGGAGAACTGCTTCCAGTCCTTGGGCGGCGCCAGGTCGTAGCCGTGCTTCGCCTTGAACTCTTCCATCATCTTCGGATCTTCGAAGATGTCCTTGCGGTAGTAGAGGAGCATGACGTCGCCGTCATCGGGGAAACCATAAATCTTGTCGCCAACCTTCATCTGGTTGTCGCGATAGGCGGCGGCGATGTCCTGCAACTCGTCGCGGTAGCCAAACTGGTCCACCATTGCGTCAAGCGGCTCAAGCGCACCGGCCTTGACCAGATCCGGCATCCATGACGGAATGACGTTGAGCGCGTCATAGGCCCCCGCACCGGAGCGGAAGTCCTGCATGATCTTGGTGAACATCTGGTCGGTCGGCACTTCCACGACCTTGACCTTGATGCCAGTCAGCTTCTCCCACTTGGGGCCCGAGTAGTTGAGCGGATCGAGGGACTGCAGGCCCGCTTCCCAGACAATGCTGATTTCTGTGCCCGCAAACTTCTTGGCGGCCTCTACAGCCACTTCCGCGGCGTTCTTGGCCTGGGCGAGGGCCATGGATGGGGTCAACGCGAGAAGCGAAGCTCCCAGCATGAGTTGTCGTCTGTTGATCACTTTATCCTCCCAATGTGATGCCGGTTCCCGATGTCGCCTCGGAGGTGGACCGACGTTGTGTTCACTGACCCTAGTGGATCAGCATTCCTCCATTCACGTCGATCACCGCGCCAGTGACATAGGCGGAGAGATCGGACGCCAGGAACAGGTAGATGTTGGCCACATCACTGGCCGCGCCCAGGCGGCCCAGCGGAATGCCCTTGATGATGTCGGCCTTCATGGAAGGCGTGAGCTTGTCCCCCGTGATGTCGGTTTCAATCAGGCCGGGGGTGACGCAGTTGACGCGGATGCCATCCGGGCCGAATTCGCGGGCCATGGCCTTGGCCAGGCCGAGCACACCGGCCTTTGCCGCCGAGTAGTGCGGACCGCCAAAAATGCCGCCACCGCGCTGGGCGGATACGGACGACATGCAAGCGATGGAGCCCTTGCCGCGGTTCTTCATGTGGGGGATCACGGCCTGGCTCAGCAGCAGAACGCCCGTGAGGTTCACATCAACAATGCGCTGCCAGCTCTTCGCGTCAATTTCGAGGGTCTTCACCGGCTGGGTAATGCCGGCATTGTTGATCAGGATGTCGATCCCGCCGAATTTTCCGGCTACGGCAGCCACGGCGCTTCGGCAGGCTTCAGAATCGGTCACGTCACAGCGCAAACCGATGTGACCTTCGCCCAGAGTGCTCGCCGCCTCATGTGCCGCATTCAAGTCCAGATCAAGGATCGCAACTTTGGCACCATGGGACGCAAAGAGCCTTGCCGTGGCAAGACCAATCCCCCTGCGGCTGGCAGCACCCGAGATAACCGCTGTTTTGCCGTGCAAGAGCAATTCATCCTCCCAAGCCGAACATTTTCTGATTGTCGTTGATGCGCGAGATTTCATCAGGTCTGCGCCCCTGACAAACGCGAACTTTACAAGTACTGATGAATCCTGTTCACTAATTGGATGCAGCTCAACCTGTCACTTCTCAAGGCCTTCGAGGCCGCTGCGCGATCCGGTTCCTTCAATGAAGCGGCGACAGAACTGCATCTGTCGGCGAGTGCTGTGAGCCATGCCATCCGCAAACTTGAGAACCTGCTGGGTGCCAGCCTGTTTGAGCGCGAAGGCCGCCGGGTGAAGCTCAGCGCGGATGGCATTGCGCTCATGCGTCACGTCGGCCCTGCCTTTGATGACCTTCGCCGCGGCCTTGAAACTGTTTCGCTGCGGGGGCCAAAGGTCCTGCGTGTCCACGCCGCGCCCAGTTTCGCCGCACAGTGGCTCACGCCACGGCTGCCGCGCTTCCTTGCTTCGCATGCCGACATTGAAATCCGCCTGTCCGCTGGCGTGGACTACACGCGTTTTGCCAACGATGAGTTCGATGTGGACATCGTCTATGGGCGACCGACACAGGAAGGTGTCATCGTGCTGCCGCTCGGCGAAGAAACGGTGACGCCGCTCTGCGCGCCCAAGTTTGCCAGTCTGGTCAGGAGACCGGAGGATCTGCTGCATCACGCCCTGATCGACAGTGACAACAAGAAGGTTCGCTGGCCGGACTGGTTCGCGGCCAACGGCCTGACGGCCCCGCCACCACATGGCATGCGTTTCGACAGGAGTTTCCTTGCCATCTCCGCTGCCGTCAACGGCCTGGGCATTGCCCTTGAATCCACGCGGCTGGCGGAGAAGGAAATCGCCAACGGATCACTTGTGCCCATTCTTGCCGGACAGGCGAGGGACATCCGCTATGTCGGTCACTTCCTGGTGTTTCCCCGGGTGGCCTTGCGCCGGCAACCGCTGCAGTTGTTCCGCGACTGGATCAGCGCGGAGCTTCAACTCGGTTGAATGCCCGCTGCACGGGAATGTCCTCCATCGCGCATCCTGGAAGGTGCGTGCTCACTTTGCAGCTGCGGCTCCGCCGCGCATCTTGACCTGCATCAATGCCCCGCATGGACCCCGGTCTAGCCTTTCCTTGTTTACTGGAGGCAATTTCGATGGCTGGTCTTCTGGTGCGGGTGACGGCGGGTCTGCTTCTGACCTGCATGAGCGGGTGGACAGTGCAGGCCGCTGATGCAAGCGCATTCGGCATCTCGGTTCCTGTTCCAGACAATTGGTCAAAGTCTGGCAAGGGACCAGTCTCGCTGGTGGAAACCGGGGTGGATGCGGCGCAAGCGGCGCACATCGAAATCTTCAAGGGCGAAAGCCTCGAGAACAGCGATCTTGAAGGTCTGATCAGCCAGATTGACACGGAGGTTGATGGTGCCCCCGTTCGCCGCATCGACTGGAAAGACGATGTCATGCGGGGCTTCGCCCTGATCTTCAAGGAGGGTGACAAGGACGGACGGCACGTCACCGTCAGCTTCCGCGCCCCCCACGAGCGCTGGAGCGCGCTGAAACCAGTTCTGGCTGGCGTGGCAAAGGGGATCACCTTTGGAAGCGATCAAGAGACATCTGATGCTGCCAAGCTGATCTTTTCAATGCCGAAGGGGTGGACGAAGACCAACAGCAATCGGCAGGATTCGAGAACCAGCATCTACCGCAATCCTGATCGCGCTGCCGCCCTGAGAGCCGTCAGCGTTACCGCGTTGCAGTCAGGCTCAAGCAGCGCGCTGTTTGAACAGTTCCTGGCTGCCTACCAGCGTGACGTCGTGACGGAATCGGTCGTCACCGACATCGATGAAACGGCCGTCGCAGGTTCCACGGCGCGTGTTGCCAGTCTGACCGGCGTCCACAACGGCGATGAGGTCGCGGCACGGCTGTACCTGATTGAAGGCGACGTATCAGCCACTCTGGTGACCGCACTTGCCGATCCCACCCGCCCGGATGCGCTCGACGGCGTTGCCGACATGTTTTCTCTCGCAGTTGGTGGAGCAACTTCAGTTGAAGCATTCACCCCGGACCCGCTGCAACAAGTCCCTTTCAGCGGCGACATGGATGAACGTTGGCGGCCGGGTGAAGCAGCAGGCGGCGTCTACGAAGGCAACGCAACCTTTGAGGATGGGGCACTTGTGGTCCGCATGCCGGAAGGTCACGGCTGGGCGAAAGCCGGGCTTGTGTCGAAAGCACCCATCATATGGCTGGATGAGTTTGGCGATGGTGCGGAAATCAAGCTGTCTTTCACATTCGACCCGGCACGCACCACAGGACTTGGACTCGCAATCGGTTCTTCATGGTCACCCGATCCGTGGTCAATGCCTGGACTGTATGTTCAGTGGAACATCACTGCGGACAAAACGGCGGGATTGTTGAGCGTCATCAAATCGCAGCAGGGTGTCGGTGGTTCGCCATTCAGGGCCGATGGAGTACTAACGGCACCCGAGACAATCCGCGTGACGATCAGGCGTGGCAAATACATCCTCGAAGCCGACGGTTTCGCGCCGGTCGAAGTCGAGGATCCTGCCCTGCAACCCAACACCGGGCTCTACATCAGCCTGTTCTCCAGTGTGCCGGAGCCGCATCTCGCCACCAGCATGGCAGTGCGGCGGGTGGAGATGTCGCGCACAGCGGGTGCGCCGATTGTTGAGCCAAAGGCCGCCGACGGCGTGGAACCATTGCCCAGCGAGATGGTTTTCCCGGGCAGAGGCAAGGCGCTGTGGAACCAGATGGCGGTGGCAGGTGGTGATTTTGCCGCGCACGCCCACATGGGAAAATCCGGCCTTGCCGTCAAAGTCCCGGAAAATGCCTCCTGGGGCAAGGTCGGCATCGTCTCCAAGGACCCGCTTTTCATTCTCGAACCGACCGACGGGCTGGCACCCTACCGGCTGCGCTTCACGTTCGATCCGGCAAAGACAAAGGCATTCCGCATTGCCATGCGGGGCGAGCTTGGAGAGGACATTGACGACAGACACTGGATTGCCGCCGGTATCGCCGAACTGGATGACGAATCATCCCTGCTGTTTGTGCACTCCACCAATGAAATCAACACGCAGCGCAAGATTCCCAGAGCCTGGGGCAGTGTTTTCGATCTCGTCTTCACGCGGGACCGGGTGACAGCAAGACTTGAGAATGGGGCGACCGTGTCCCTGCCCGTCAACGCCTATGGCAACGGCTTTCACTTCTACACCGCTGTCATGGCCAATCCGCCGGGCGAGAACCAGCCGACATCCTTCACCCTCAAGTCCATCGAGGCAGGCCGCGTGCCACCTGATGGTATGGACAAGGCGCAGCGCTGGCTTTTCGTCAAGGACAAGGATTTCAAGCCGGATGACTTCATGGATGAGTTGCTCGGCGATGAGGCTCCTGTCCGCGAGGGTGCCTTGCAAGGTTCCGTGATAGTGCAAGTGGCGGAGTCTGGCGTGATCATGAATGATGCCGACCCTGTCTGGCAGATGGCGCAAGCCGAGACGGCCAAGGATGAAGAGGAAGCTGCGATCCGCAAACGGATCGAGGACCGCCTCTCGAAGTTGAACAGGGAGAAGCTGGACGCCCTTATGGCTCACGTGGGTCGCCAGCCACCCAAGGACTTCTACGCCTGCCTGTGTGGCACCTATTGGCGGGCTGGCCATGTTGGCGTCAGCTACCGGGATGGCAAATGCCACTTCTCCGGCTTTGGCGAATGGGATGAACCGTTGCCGAACGATGCCTCGACCTGGGCCAGCTGTGTCGAGTCACAGCGCTATGACGATGGCTCGTCGCTGGTTGACGTGTTGGCGGGCGAAGTGAAAGGCCTGCGCGACAAGAAGAAGGCAGCGGCCGCGGCAACGGCCGCGCCCAATCCAGGCAAGGGGCCGGACAGCACTGTCAGCGACTACGACAAGCTCGTCGCAAAGCATCTCACCGACCTGCGCATGCGCGGCTACCCGATGAACCGCATCGAACAGCTGAATGCCATGGTGCGCAAACACATCATGGGACTCAACCAGCCAGGTGCACTGCCTGGCTTCTGGGAGAGCTTGGGTCTCGCCAGCCCGCCGAAGGAAGACGCAGCAGAGCTTGAACGCTGGCGCCGCGGCATGCTCGAGAAATGGGACACACGCTTCATCGGACTCCTCGAATCCGGCAATCCCCACACCATCATGGCAGGCATCCGCCAGACATCGCAGGCGCTGGGCAACTATGACGAAGGCATGCATCAGGCGGCGGAAGGCGCGCTTGATGAAATCGCAGGCAATCAGAAATTCGTGGAAGACGTCATGTCATCGGTGCCGGTGGTCGGCGATGCCATGGATGCCATCGCAGTGGCAGGTTGGCTGGCTGGCGACGGGGACTGGACCCTGTCAGGTGAGAAAGTGACGGGCCTTGATGCCCTGATCCGCTTCGTGGGAATTGCGGGGCCAGCAGGTCTCGAGAAGCTGCTGGGCAATTCAAAGGCTGCCGCGAAGCTTGCCGATGATGTCGGTGCGGCAGCCCACACGCTGGGGAAAGGTGGCGCTGGCAAGGCCGTCGCCAAAAGTGTTGGCCGCTCGGCCGTTGAAGTGGCGCAAGGCGTTGGCGGGATTTCCGAGGCTGTCGCAAAGAAGCGCAAGGCCGCAACAGAGGCACTGGACGCGCAAGCCGAGAAGGCGGCCAAGGACTTCGCCAGCACACCGGAGGGACTTGCCGAAATCAACCGCGCCAAGATTGACCAAGAGACAGCCAGCGACCTGATTGACCGGCTGAAGAAAACCGAACCGGGTACACCGGACTTCGAGGATGCAGTGCGCCAATTGCAGGCCAACAAGACGGCACAGTCACTCATCAATGGCGCGGACATTCCCGACGATGTGCGCAAGAAGGCCAAGGCGGCGGTTGAAGGCTGGTACAAGACTGCCGATGCCGGAACCAAGGGCAACCTGAAACAGCTGATCGGCTATGGCGACGACGCGAAGGAGGCTGCCAAGGCGTTGGGGATCAACGAGGAGGCGGCCCGGAAAATGCGCGATCAGATGGCGGCCTATGCCAGATCCAAGGGCCTGCCACTCGAAGACTTCAAGATTGAAGTGAAGACGATCACCAACAAGCGCCCGGTTGATCCGAACAAACCGGTCAAGACAAGTTTTGGCCGCGACCGCGATGTGACGTTTGAAATCGTCGCGCCCGATGGCCGCCGCTTCGACGTTGACCACGAGGTGAGCGAGGCCATTTACGAACAGAATTTCTGGAAGAGCACACACAATGCCCCCCTGCCGATGAAAGACGGCAAGCCCGACATGGCCACGATCCACTCATATGCGCATGAGAAAATGGACCAGACTGTCACCTCAAAATGGCACAAGGAAGCCTACAATCCGGGCGAGGTGGCGCTGGATGATTTCCTCAACAAGGGCATGACACCCAGCATCACGCGGGTGGAAGATGTGCGCGACACCATCACATTCAAGTCGAATGTATGGTTTGACCGGGCATCGAAATCCGCCGACCCGACCGAGCAGGCCCGCAACGTGGCGGAGGGCATGCGGCAGGCGACCAAGCAATATGATGACATCATCGCCTCGCGCATGAAGGCCTATGGCATGGACCCGGCGGCCGTGCCACCGAAACTGCAAGCCTCTCTCAACATCTTCAGGAAAGTTGAAAAAGGTGAAGTCACGGCCAAACAGGCTGAGGCCATGTTGGCCGCCATCGGCAGCAGTCCGCAACAGGCCGTCAAGGACATGGGTTCAATGTTCGAGACCATCGAGAAAGTAACAGGCAAGGCGGCTCGTGGTGAAACACGGGACCTTGTCGCTGCGTCCATCAAGAAACTGTCCACCGGCGGCACGCCCTACTGGCATTACGCGGCTCTTGGTGAAATCAACACCGGGCTCAAGTCCGGCATCCTCTCCGGAAGTGACTTCATGAAAATGCGCAACGAGGTGATTCAGGACGCCACCCGCAACCTCCGTCCTGACGAGGTGGATCTTTGGGCCCAGGCCTCCAAGGCAAAGGGATTGATCAGCCCGGCCGAGTTCGACATGCTGTCGCGGCAGAAGTGAGTGGGCGATGATCAGGACACACCTCTTCGTTGTCATGTTGCTGCTGGTCTTCTCCGGTCCTGCGCTGGCTGACTATGTCGGCGGACTTGATCCCAATGGCGACAACTACCTCTCACTGCGTTCCGGCCCCGGTTCGAAATACGACGAACTCCGGCGCATGGGACCGGATACGGTCGTGACCGTCGTTGAGAAGCGCGCAGGCTGGCGGCGGGTTCAATTGGAGGATGGCACCGAGGGTTGGGCCTTCGGGAAATACATCCGCCACGGCCTGCCAGCAATCGCAACTGAAGCAACGCCGCCACCAGTTGAGTCACCGCCCGATGAGGAGATTGGCGGCGACATCCTCACATCGCCTCCGGACAGCACCGATGACTCGCCTGAGGCCCAGATCCCCGCATCGCAGGAGGAAAGTGCCGAGGCCGCCGTGGACGCGGACGGCATCATGCGTGACATTGCACGGGGACTTGATGAAGCGCCGTGACTTAGCGTGGGAGATCGACGTTCCCATCATCAGCAATCCCCTGGTGATGAAGCAGTTGCTGCTGGTTTTCGTTCTTGCCCCGCTGCTGCCTGCCGCATTGCTGGCCCTGGCCTTCTGGAGTCAGGGCGACATGTCGCCACTTCCTGCCATTTCGGGCTTGCTGTTTGCGCTGTCGGCGGGCCTGTTTTTGCTCGCTGTCGTTTCCTCTCTCCTGATCTACCGGAACCGCATGCGCTACCGGTTCACCTTGTCACCAGTTGGATTCGAGTCTGCCGTCGTTGACGCCCGCGCCCGCCGGGTTGGCTGGCTCACGACAGGGCTCGGATTGTTGCTGGGGAAAGCAGGAGTGGCAGGGTCCGGTCTTCTGGCCCTGTCAACGGAGCGCCGCTCTGGTACCTGGAAAAGTGTGGCAGCGGTCCGTATTCATTCGGCCCAACGTGCCATCGCCCTGCGCAATGACTGGCGCACGGTTGCCGTCATCTATTGCACGGAAGACAATTTTGCCGCCGCAAAGTCTTTCATTGCGTCATCGGTGACTGACCGTCCGGCCCGACGCAAGACGCTCTGGTCGGCCCTCCTGTGGACTGCATTGGTCATTCTGGCGAGCTTGCCTGCCTTTGCGGCGCAGTCGCCGTTCGGCACAAGCCTGATGGCAGCCATGATCCTCGTGAGCTTTGCGGTTGCCACGGTCTGGCTGATTCCACCGCTTGCCTATGTCGTCATCGCCGCCACCCTCTGGGTTCTTGTCGAGGTCGCAGCCAACGCCTTTGCCATGCGCACAAGCCAATTCGCAGGCCACCCCGACTTTCCGGCCTATGAGATTGCCAATGGAGATGATTGGGCACGACTCTTCATGCTTGTTGCCGGACTTGCCTTTCTGGTGTGGTTTTCCGTGCGCACGCTGCGCGGAGGCTTCGTGCCCGTGCTCCATGGCGACGAAAATGGTGGAAGCGCCTGACATTCGAACCGTCTGGCCACCCGGAATGGCACGCGTTTTCGTGCTTCCCCTATTGCGCGATCCGGGCGGCAAGATATTCCGCGTCGTGCCAGACACCCCAGATGAAGGGCGAGGCACGGCGCGACAGCCAGGCCAATCCAAGGAAATACAGTCCGGGCACGGACGAAACCCCGCGTTCGTGAACGGGGCGGCCCTTGCCGTCAAAGATGTCCATCTTCACCCAGCCGAAATCCAGCGCGTAGCCGGTTGCCCAAATCACCGATGAAATGCCTGCCGAGGCGAGGTCCAGCGACAACAGCGGGTTGGCCACACACTCCGGCGTCGGCTCCACCCGCCGCGCCTCTGGTTCTTCCGGCAAGTCCAGCCCCATGCGCGCGACATGGGCATCCGCTTCATCCAGCACCGACAGGTAGTTCGCGTCACCTGCGGCAATGTTCGCGGCAAGATCGGGCGCGATCCGCAAGGCACCGTCCGAATAGCCTTCGGCGCGGCCCAGCAGGGTGACTCCCTCCGCCGCGAGCCGCTTGAAATCCACGGTATGGCCGCCGTGTGCTCCACTGACCGCGATGGTGACGTGCTCCATGCCGGGGGTCACGGCCTTTGCGTCCCACTTTCCAAGCGCACCCAGCCACCAGACGAAGTCCTTGCCGCGGTAGGCTCTTGGTGGCCGGTCGTGCGGGCCGACGCAGAGATAGACACGCCTGCCCGCACGCCGGATCTCATCGGCGATCTGAACGCCCGATGAGCCCGCGCCAATCACCAGTACAGCCCCCGCTGGCAACTGGGCAGGATTTCGGTAGTGCGCCGAGTGAATCTGCATGACCCCGGCATCGCCCGGAATCATGGCGGGAATGACCGGTTTCTGGAACGGGCCGGTCGCCACGACCACGTTGTCGGCTTCGATCACTCCGGTGGTTGTTTCAGCGCTGAAGCCCTTGCCACCGGGCTTCCGGTGCAGCGCCTTGACATCGACCCCGCAACGCACAGGTGCCTTGATCTGGCGGGAATGGGCCTCGAGGTAAGCCACGATTCTGTCCTTGGTGGCAAAGCTGCCGGGATCAATGCCGTCAAAGGTCTGGGTCGGGAAGCGGTCATGCCACGCCGGTCCGTTGGCAACCAGCGAGTCCCATCTTTCAGTGCGCCAGCGTTCGGCGATGCGGTGACGTTCCACAACGAGATGCGGCATGTTCAGCTTGCCGAGATGTTCGCTCATGGCGAGGCCTGCCTGACCGCCCCCGATGATGAGTGTCCCGGCTTTTTCGATAGTCATGCGCAACATCTCCATCCCGCACCGCTGTGGCACTTCCGCAAGGCGAACGCAGATTCTTATTGAGGCCGCCACCCGCAGTAAATTATGATTTTCCGAGGTGCTGGTTAGGAACTTCCGAACAAGCCACACCGAAGGATTAGTCATGGCCTTACGTTTCTCGCTGCGCCAGCTGGAATATTTCCATGCCGTCGCCGAACACGGTTCAATCGCGGGCGCGGCGGACGAGATCAATGTCTCGTCACCCTCCATTTCGGCAGCGATTTCCCAACTGGAAATGGAGTTCGGTGTGCAGGTGTTCGTGCGCAAGCATGCACAGGGGCTCTCCCTCACACCTGCGGGAACGCAGTTGCTGGCGCAGGCCCGCCAGGTTCTGGCACATGCCAGGCGGCTTGGCACGCTGGCACATGAGGTCACGCATGAAGTGAGAGGTCCGCTCAACGTCGGTTGTCTGCTGACATTCGCGCAAATTGTCCTTCCGCAGCTGCGGCGGAGATTCGTGGACGCCTACCCGGACGTCACCTTCCGGCAGTTTGAGATGTCGCAGACCGGCCTGTTCGAGGGCGTGCGGAATGCCTCGCTGGACGTGGCGCTGACCTATGACCTCAACATCCCCGGCGACCTGCGCTTCCAGCCACTGGCGACGTTGCCGCCTTACGTGCTCGTTGGGGCCGTCCATCCTCTCGCCCGCGCGCGTACCGTCAATGCCAGGATGCTCGCAGACCACCCCATGGTGTTGCTCGACCTGCCCGCGAGTTCCGAATACTTCCTCTCGCTGTTCAAACGCACAGGGCAGACTCCCCGGATCATCGAACGGACGCGCGACATCGCGGTCATGCAGTCGCTGGTGGGCAATGGCTTTGGATATTCCCTGGCGAACATTCAACCCGCCCCGACACACTCGCCGGATGGCAAGCGGCTGCACAGCGTGCAATTGACTGGTCCCTTGCGGCCCCTCCACATGGGGCTTCTGCACATCGCCAAGGCCAAACCCACGCTCACTGTGCGCACATTCATGGCGCAGTGCGCCCGCGATATCGGCACCGCCCACAAACCGGAAAAAACCAGTCGCCGGAACAAGACACCGACCTAGCCGTTCCAGTCGCTGCGCAAAGCTCCATGCCGACACAATGCATGTCGGCATGGAGTGTGGTTCAGTTTCAAGCGGCGAGATCGAAGCGGTCCGCGTTCATCACCTTCGTCCAGGCGGCAACAAAGTCCGTCACGAACTTCTCCTTGTTGTCATCCTGGGCATAGACTTCGGCATAGGACCGGAGCACCGAGTTGGACCCGAAGACCAGGTCAGCACGGGTCGCGGTCCACTTCACTTTGTCCGTCTTGCGGTCACGGATCTCATAATGCGTGCCTGCGGGCACCCACTTGTAGGCCATGTCCGTGAGATTGACGAAGAAGTCATTGCTCAGCGTGCCCACACGTTCGGTGAAGACGCCATGCTTCGTGCCGCCATGGTTGGTGCCGAGCACGCGCATGCCGCCCACCAGCACTGTCATCTCCGCTGCAGTCAGGCCCATCAGTTGGGCCCGATCGAGCAGCAGTTCTTCGGCGCTGACCACATAGTCCTTCTTCAGCCAGTTGCGGAAGGCATCAGCCAGCGGTTCCAGCACGCTGAACGAGTCCGCATCTGTCTGGGCTTCAGAGGCATCGCCACGGCCAGGCGCAAACGGCACGGTGACGTTGACGCCGGCGGCCTTCACGGCCTTCTCGATTCCAAGATTGCCCGCGAGAACGATCACGTCGGCAAGGCTTGCGCCCGTTTCCTTCGCGATGGGTTCGAGCTTGGCCAAGACCTTTGCGAGGCGTGCAGGCTCATTTCCCTCCCAGTCATTCTGCGGGGCGAGGCGGATCCGTGCGCCGTTGGCACCGCCCCGCATGTCTGACCCACGGAAGGTGCGGGCACTGTCCCATGCGGTGGTGATCAACTCGCCCATGGGCAGGCCCGTTGCCGCGATCTTCGCCTTCACCGCGGCGACATCATAGTCCTTGCGGCCTGCGGGAACCGGATCCTGCCAGATCAGGTCTTCCTTCGGCACGTCGGGGCCGATGTAGCGGGCCTTCGGGCCCATGTCGCGGTGCGTAAGCTTGAACCAGGCGCGGGCAAAGACCTCGGAGAAATAGGCGTGGTCCTTGTGGAAGCGCTGGGCGATCTTGCGATAGACCGGATCAAACTTCATCGCCATGTCGGCGTCAGTCATCATCGGCATCACGCGGATGGACGGGTCTTCCACATCCACAGGCATGTCTTCCGGCGCTATGTCCAGCGGCTGCCAGATGTTTGCCCCGGCCGGCGACTTGGTCAGCCACCAGTCATACTTGAAGAGCAGGTCGAAGTAGCCGTTGTCCCACTTCGTCGGATGGGTGGTCCATGCGCCCTCGATGCCGCTCGACATGGTGTCACGGCCGATGCCGCGGTTCTTGCGGTTGGCCCAGCCCAAGCCCTGGTCAGCAATGTCAGCGCCTTCCGGGTCGGGGCCGATCTGCTTGGCATCGCCGTTGCCATGCGCCTTGCCGACGGTGTGGCCGCCAGCGGTGAGGGCCACGGTTTCCTCGTCATTCATGGCCATGCGGGCGAAAGTGACGCGGATGTCCTGTGCCGTGCGGATCGGGTCCGGCTTGCCACCAACACCTTCCGGGTTCACATAGATCAGGCCCATCTGCACGGCAGCGAGCGGGTTCTCCAGCGACTCACGCGATTCACCGTCGTGGCGCGTGGAACCAAGCCAGTCTTTCTCGGCACCCCAGTAGATGTCCTTCTCGGGGTGCCAGATGTCTTCGCGGCCAAAGCCGAAGCCGAAGGTCTTCAGGCCCATGGACTCGTAGGCCATGTTGCCCGCGAGGATCATCAGGTCGGCCCAGCTCAGCTTGTTGCCGTACTTCTTCTTGATCGGCCAAAGCAGGCGGCGGGCCTTGTCGAGGCTGACGTTGTCAGGCCATGAGTTGAGCGGCGCAAAACGCTGGCTGCCGGTGCCGCCGCCGCCACGGCCGTCGGCCATGCGGTAGGTGCCCGCCGAATGCCACGCCATGCGGATCATCAGGCCACCGTAGTGGCCCCAGTCGGCTGGCCACCAGGGCTGGCTGTCGGTCATCAACGCCTTCAGGTCTTTCTTGAGGGCATCAACGTCGAGCTTCTTCACTTCCTCGCGGTATCTGAAGTCCTTGCCCATGGGGTTGGTCTTGCTGTCGTGCTGGTGCAGGATGTCGAGGTTGAGGGCCTTGGGCCACCAGGCCATCACCGAGCCGCTGGTTTCCGTGAGCGCGCCATGCATCACCGGGCACTTGCCCGCCGTTTTCACATCATTTCCGTCCATTCTCGAATCTCCCGGTTTGTCCGTGGCCTGGCGCAACGCTGTGCGGGGCACATCGTGTGGTCTTCGCAGGTTCCCAAGGCGGAATTTAGCACTGGAAACCTATAATTAGAATTCGCATTTTCAAATTTGCATGATAAGTAATAATTATGAATGGAGTAACACTCAAGCAACTGCGCTATTTTGAAGCGCTCGCCCTGCAGGGGCACTATGGGCGAGCAGCGGATGCCTGCGCGATCTCGCAGCCTGCGCTCTCGCTTCAGATGAAGGCGCTTGAGGAAACACTGGGTGTACCCTTGATTGAACGCGGGACACGCCATGTTCGTCTGACCCATCTGGGAGAAAGTCTCGCCATCCGCGCGCGCGACATCCTGCGGGCGGTGGACGAATTGGGGGATCTGGCGCAGGCGCACCGGAATCCGTTGGTGGGCCGCTTCAGGATCGGCGTCATTCCGACGGTCGCACCCTATCTCCTGCCCGCCGTGATCAAGGAGTTGTCAAAGCGTTTCCCCAATCTCGACCTGCATCCGCGCGAGGCGGTGACGCAACGGCTGATCGACGACCTGATGGATGCACGGCTCGACGCCGCCATCCTGGCCTTGCCTGTCTCGGAGCCATCACTCACCGAACTCGCGCTCTTCGACGAGCAGTTCCTTCTGGTCCGTGCCAGGGACGATGCCGGGAAGCCTGTTCCCAATCCGGAGATGCTGCGGGAAATGCGGCTGTTGCTGCTTGAGGAGGGCCATTGCTTCCGCGATCAGGCCCTGTCCTACTGCAACCTGACCTCCTCCGCGCCCCGCGACCTCATGGAAGGCAGTTCACTGTCAACGCTGGTGCAGATGGTGGGGGCGGGCATTGGCGTCACGCTCATTCCGGAAATGGCCGTCAGCATAGAAACACGCTCCGCCGAGGTGTCCGTGGCCCGTCTTCCTGCGCCGCACCCGTCGCGCAAGATCGGCATGGTCTGGCGCAAGACCAACCCGATTGCCGATCAACTCTCGCAGATCGCTGCCATTGTGAGAGAGGCAGGCACAGGAGCGGCTGCCGCCTGACCTGACGTCACCCTGCCTTCGCCGTGCGTGCAGCGCGGATTTGCGCGATGGACTGCAGCCAGGATTGGTAGCCCTGCTCGTAGGCCTCGGCAAATTGCGTGCGCGGCGTGATGGTGCGGTTGATCCGCGGGCGGGTGAGGACGGCGGCCGGGCTGGCACCCGTTTCGGCGATGATGGCAAGGCGCGCGGCACCGAAGGCGGCGCCCAGTTCGCTTGATTCCGGAACACGCAGTTCGACGCCGAACAGGGTTGCAATCATCGACAGCCAGACATCAGAACGGGACCCACCACCGATGGCCAGCAGCTTGTCGATGGGCGTGCCTGTGGCGCGGAAAGCGTCAGCACACTCGCGCAGCGCAAATGCCACGCCCTGGAGGACAGCGCGCGTCATTTCGGCATCATCCGTCGAATGCTGAAGCCCAAAGAGAGCGCCCCGGATTTCCGTGTCGCTGCGCGGTGACCATGAGCCGTCGAGGAATGGCACGAAGGATACGGGACATGGTGCTGACAGTTCAGTGCCAAGTTCGCCCACCAGATCGGCAGCATTGCGCTTCAAAAGCTTTGCCAGCCAGTTCAGGCACGAGGTGGCCGAGAGGATCACCGACATCTGATGCCATGTCCCGGGCACCGAATGGCACAGGGTTTCGATTGCATAGTCGAGGCTGGGGCGTGGCTTGTTCATGGCGACGAAGAGAACGCCGGAGGTTCCAAGCGACACCGTGCCCTCGCCTTCGCCAATCACGCCCGTGCCGCAGGCACCGCAGGCGTTGTCGCCACCGCCACCTGCAATGACGACATTGCCGGACATGCCCCAGCGCGCTGCCAATTCGCCACGCAGTTTGCCCGTCACGTCCGTGCCCTCATGCAGGCGTGGCATCTGGGATCGCCGCATGCCCGTGGCCGAGAGAAGTTCGTCTGACCAGTCGCGGGTGGCGATGTCCATCCACATGGTGCCACTTGAATCCGCCATGTCAGAGGCTTTTTCGCCCGACAGCATCAGCCGCACATAGTCCTTGGGCAGCAGTACGGTTCTGGTGGCGTCATAGACCGCGCGCTCGTGTTCGCGCAGCCAGAGCAGTTTGACCGCGGTTACCCCCGGCGTCGGCATGCGTCCGGCGATGCGGCGGACATTCGGTTCCAGCCTTTCCAGTTCAGCGCACTGCTTTTCGGTGCGCGTGTCATTCCAGAGGATGGCAGGCCGCAACGGCTTGTCATCGGCACCAAGGACCGTGGCACCATACATCTGCCCGGAGAGACCGATGGCTTTCACCGCGGCAAGCTCCTTCGGATGGTTCGCCGCGAGGCCATCGAGAGTCTGGCAAACACCGTCCCACCAGATGGCGGGATCCTGCTCGGACCAGCTGAAGTGCGGGCGTGAAACGTCCAGCGGTTTCGAGGAATGCTGCCCAATGAGCTTCTGCTGGCTGTCAATCAGAACGGATTTGACGCCAGATGTGCCGAGATCAATGCCTAGATACATGTATTTTTCCACCCGATCATTTTTGTCACAGACTTGCAGCGTGGCGCGGAAAGTCAAGCGTGCATCGGCTCCCGGGGCACCCTTCGCCCTGCGTCAAAATGAAAGCGCCGCCCCGAAGGACGGCGCCAAACATTGCCTGATGACCAATCTCAGAAGTCAAACTGGCCGATGTTGTCCTTGTTGAACACGTAAGGCGCGCCAAGCAGGATTTCCGAGCCGTTGATGACCTGGAGTTCGCCCAGCTTGCCAGCCTTCACCGAAGTGGCACCACCCTGCAGCGTGCCGTCGGCAACGGCGCGCAGCACATGCATGGCGGCGTAGCCCAGGTCCACAGGGTTCCAGAGAACCACCGACTTCACGCAGCCCTTTTCCACGTAGGGCTTCATGGCGTTCGGCGTGGCGAGGCCGACCACGGCGATGTTGCCGCACTTGCCAGCCTGGGTCACGGCTTCGGCCGAAGCCGGTGTTGCCACCGAAGTCATGCCGAAGATGCCCTTCAGGTCGTCACCGTACTTGTTGATGAGCGTGGTGGCCTGGTTGAAGGACAGGTTGTTGTCTTCCTGCGCTTCGACGGTTTCCAGCCACTTCATCTTGGGGTGGCACTTCTCGGCGTAGGCCGACATTTCGGCGATCCAGCGTGCCTGGTTCGGCGTCGTGAAGGTCGAGGTCACGATGGCAAAACCACCTTCCTCGCCGATCTCGGCGGCCAGCGAGTCCACCAGCGCCTTGGCGATGCCGTTGAACTGGGCCTGGTTCACGAACCACTGGCGGGCATCCGGCGTGGAGTTGGCGTCATAGCCGACGACGTTGATGCCCTTTTCCAGCGCCTTCTTCAGCACCGGGGCAATGGCCACGGGATCGTTGGCGGCGAAGAGAATGCCATCCACACCCGAGGTGATGTAGTTGTCGAGGAAGGTGATCTGCTCGTCGATGTTGGCCTTGGTGGGGCCGTCGGTCTTGGCGTCCACATTGCCAAGTTCGGCAGCGGCGTCGGCAATGCCTTTCGAGGTGGCATTGAAGTAGCCGATGCCGATCAGCTTCGGCACGTCAACGACAGTGATCTTCTTGCCTTTGCGGTCCGGCGGGCTGGTGGGTGCGCCACCGTCATAGGGCATGGCAGCGGCGGCAGCGGGTGTGCCATCGCAGGCCAGCGGATTGGTGGCCTGGTCGTCACCACCGGTCCAGCCGGCGGCCAGCGCCTGGCTGCTCACAAGGCCGAGGCCCAGCAGGGCGGCAATCGTCAGTTTCTTCATCATGTCTCAAACTCCCGTTGTTGTTTCCGGACCCACAGGCGGGTGGGCGGAAACAGCTCCTCCCGAATTCAGCCGCCTCTGTTCTTGTCGAACAGCGCACCCACGAGGATGGCGCCGATCAGAACCAGACCGATGACCACAATGGTCCCGTCTCCCTTGACGCCGGAGAGCGCCAGGCCGTTTTTCAGGGCCTGGATGAGAATGAGGCCGAGCACCGTGCCGATGATGGTGCCGCGACCGCCAAAAATCGATGTGCCGCCCAGCACCACGCCGGTGATCACATCCAGTTCAAGGCCGGTGCCCATGTCGGAGCGCGTGGTGGTGACGCGCGAGACAAAGACCACTGCGGCCAGCGCCGACAGGAACCCGGCGGCGGAGTAGATCCACAGCTTTGTGGCATTCACGCGGATGCCGGAAAAGCGCGCCGCCGTTTCATTGGCGCCGATGGCATAGGTGGCGCGGCCAAAGGGCGTGAGGCCCAGCACCACTGCCGCAATCACGGTGGCGATGCCCAGCAGCCAAAGCTGAAACGGCACGCCCAGCACTTCCCCCTGGCCAAAGAAGAAGAACCATTCAGGATAGCCGCGGACCGAGCGCGCCTGGCTGATGCCTTCTGCAAGGCCACGGTAGAGTGCCAGCGTGGCGAGCGTGGCAATGAGGGCCGGCACGTTGAAACGGGTGATGATGTAGCCGTTCACCCAGCCCGCAAAGGTGCCACACAGCATGGCAAGGGCAATGGCGGCGGGCAGCGGCAGGCCAAGGTTCTTCCAGAAGACGCCGAGCAGGATGGCGGTGAGTCCGAGGATCGATCCCACCGACAGGTCAATCCCGCCCGTGACGATGACGAATGTCATGGCGAGTGCCACCAAGCCCACCTCGGACATGAGGCGGCCCTGGTTCAGGAGGTTTTCCGTGGTGAAGAACTTGTCCGAGAGCGAGGCCAGAACGATGAGTGCAATCACCGTGAGAACGGCGAGGATGGTTTCATGGCGCAGCAGGCGTGAGAGCGTCATTTCGCCCTCCGGCGCCGGGCCATGTCGGCGAGAACCGTGGCGAGGATCATGAGGCCCAGCACGGCGCGCAGCCAATAGGCCGACACGTTGAGGAAGATCAGCGCCGAACCGATGCAGGCAAACAGGATGGCCGCGAGGGTGGAACCGATCACCGTTCCCGTACCGCCAAGAATGGAGACACCGCCAATCACCGAAGCCGTGATCACTGTGAGTTCAAGGTTGGGTGGCACCGTCGACTGGATCACCTGCAACTGGGTGGCAAAAAGGATGCCTGCAATTCCGGCGAAGAAACCATGCAGCGCAAAGACGCCCACAACTGTCCGCTCCGGATTGATGCCAGCGGCGCGGGCTGCTTCCATGTTGCCACCCACCGCATAGATCGAGCGGCCGAAATCCGTGTAGCGGATGAAGAGCGAGGCGATGATGGTGAGGATCACCATGAAGTAGACCGCCGATGGAATGCCGAAGGGGCGCATCTGGGCGATCATGAATTCGGGCGGCATGTCGCTGATCCAGGCGCCTGCCGTGGCGCTGATCAGGCCACCCTTGAGAATGGAGAGCATGCCGAGCGTCACGACAATCGAGGGAATGCGGGTGTAGGCCACAAGCGCGCCCACAAGGCCGTTGACGACGATGGAGAACAGCACGGGCACGGTCCATGCCACCCAGACGGGATAGCCTGATACGGCCAAGGTGCCGGCAATCGTGGCAATGACACCAATCAACGCGCCGACCGAAACATCGATGTGGCCTGCGATGATGATCATCGACATGCCGATGGCAGCCACCGCGATGTAGGCGTTGCCGGCGAAGATCGAGTTGATGTTCGTGTCCGACAGAAAGCGCGGGTTGATGGCGCCGACAACAATGAAGAGAAACACGATGGAGAGGAAGACAACAATCTCCTGTCCATAGCCACCGATGAAGCGCTGGAAAGCGGACCGTCCGAGAGGTGCCGGGGATGCTTCGACCGTCATGCCGCATCCCTTGCGTCGCTGCGTGTCATCTCGGCGCCCACGGCTTCCGCAGTGGCGTGGGCCTTGTCGAACTCGGCGACAACCCGGCCACCGCCCATCACCAGCACACGGTCGCTCATGCCGAGGACCTCAGGCAGCTCGCTGGAAATCATCAGGATAGCCATGCCTTCACCGGCGAGCTTGCGCATCAGCTGGTGGATCTCCGCCTTGGCGCCGACGTCGATGCCGCGCGTCGGCTCGTCCATGATGAGGATGCGCGGGTTGGTGGCCAGCCATTTGCCCAGCACCACCTTCTGCTGGTTGCCGCCGGAGAGTTGCCGCACAAGCTGCTCAGGTCCGCGGGCGCGGATGCCAAAACGGGTGATGGCCTTGCGCGCCTCTTCCGTGACGCGCGCAGCGTCCACGAATATGCCACGCATAAGGCGGCGGAGATTGGCGAGTGCGATGTTGTCTTCAATGGACTGCGCCTTGATCAGGCCCTGCTGGCCACGGTCCTCCGGCACATAGGCGATGCCGAGATCGCGCGCGGCTTCGGGGCTGGAAATGACCTGCGGCTTGCCATCGACGAGGATGTCACCGCTCGTTGGCGGGGTGATGCCGAAGATGGTGAGAGCTGTTTCCGTGCGGCCCGAGCCCACAAGCCCGGCCAGCCCCAGGATTTCGCCGTAGCGGAGCGAGAAAGAAATGTCCCGTACCACTTTGCCGAAGGAAACCTTGCGCAGCTCCAGGGCCACATTCCCATTCTCCCCCTGCTTGGGCGGATAGAGGCGGTCGATGGAACGTCCCACCATCATGGAAACGAGCTTGGCCTCATCCACTTCGCTCACAGGCTTGGTGGCGACGTGCTGGCCGTCCCGCAGGACCGTGACCCGGTTTGCCAGCGCGAAGATTTCCGGCATGCGGTGGCTGACATAGACGATGGCAACACCGCGGGCACAGAGATTGCGGACGATGGCCATCAGGCGCTGAACATCCGCTTCGGCGAGTGCCGCCGTGGGTTCATCCATGATCAGGACGCGTGCATCCTGCGCCAGCGCACGGGCAATTTCGATGCGCTGGCGGTTGCCGACCGAAAGACTCGCCACTTTCTGGTCGATGTCGAGATCGTGGCTGTCGAGCGAGTTGAGAAGGTCGCGCGCCCTGACGCGCATGGCCTGCCAATCGATGAGGCCCATGGCTGTCTTGGGTGTCTGGCCCAGAAAAATGTTCTCGGCCACTGTCAGTTCCGGAAAGAGCAACAGCTCCTGGTGGACCGTGGCGATGCCAGCAGCGTGCGCATCCTTGGGTGAGGCGAATTTCACCACCTTGCCATTGACAAGAATGTCCCCTTCATCGGCCTGGTGCAGGCCTGCCATGATCTTGATCATGGTGGATTTGCCTGCACCGTTCTCGCCCATCAGCGCGTGAACCTCGCCCGGCCTGATGTCGAAGCTGACGTTGCTTACGACCTTGATGCCGGCGAACGACTTGGAAACCGCACGCAATTCGATCGGCAGAAAGCCAGATGTGGCGCCATCTCCTCCGGCCGAGTCACTATTTTGCGTTCCGCTTCCCATCTGCACTTTCCCGGCGCGCGGTTAGGGCCTGCCTTCCGCCGCTCGTGTTGTGGCCTCGCCGCAAGGCGAAGAACGACGATTGATAATGAACGGACGACAAGGCGAGTCAAGCGGCATTGTCCGCAACCAACGGAATTCCTGCAATGATTTCAAATGATCACTTTCGCTCACGGACGCGAACACTGCGGGAATGCCGCGGCTGCAGCGCGCTCAGGCGGAATTGAGACGTGACACCAGTTCGAAACGGTCCACATCAACAAGACCACGGTCGGAAATCTTGAGATGCGGAATGACAGGCAGCGGCAGGAAGGCGACCTGCAGGAAGGGCTCCGGCAACACTGTGCCGAGAGATTTCGCGGCAGCACGCAGCGGGATCAGCGCATCATGCACCTCTTCAAAACTGCGGTCACTCATCAGGCCCGCAACGGGCAGTGGCAGTTCCGCCAGCACCTCGCCATCGCGCACCACCACAAAACCGCCCTGCAAGGTGATGAGGCGGTTCACAGCGGCAGCCATGTCTTCATCACTTGCTCCAACGACGCAGATGTTGTGGCTGTCATGGCCAACTGTCGATCCGATGGCGCCCGCTTTCAGGCCAAAGCCATGGACAAAGCCACGGCCGATGTTGCCGTTCTTGCCGTGACGCTCAATGACCGCGACCTTGATGGCATCCTGCGCGGGATCACATTCCACCGATCCGCCCCGCGACGGCAAGTTCATTGACAGTCTCTGCGTGATGATCTTGCCGGCCTCCACGCCGATCACGGGGGTGGACTGGCCATGTCCTTCGACACGGAAATCAAGCGGCGCGAGCTTGCGCGACTTCACGCTGTTGTAGCCGACGGGCGGCACGGTCCTGCGGCCTTCAAAGAGGGCGTCATCCACGTAACGTCCCGCGGCGATCACCGCGCTCACGCCGCACGTGTCCAGTCCGTCCAGCACGGCGAGGTCAGCCCGCCAGCCCGGAGCAACCAGGCCGCGGTCATGCAGGCGGAACGCCTTTGCCGCCGATATGCTCGCCGCACGGTAGACGGCGAGCGGTGGCGCACCTCCGGCAATCGCCGTACGGATCATGAAATCGAGGTGTCCCTCTTCGGCAATGTCGAGGGGATTGCGGTCGTCTGTGCAGAACGCAAGGAAGGGCGAGTTTCGCTCGGTGATGATGGGAATGAGGGCATGCAGGTCCTTGGAAACAGAGCCTTCGCGCACGAGGATGTGCATGCCCTTCGAGAGTTTCTCCAGCGCCTCCGCCGCTGTTGTTGTCTCGTGGTCGGTGCGGATGCCCGCCGCGAGATAACCGTTGAGGTCCATGCCCCGAAGCAGTGGGGCATGGCCATCGATGTGGTGTCCGGCAAAGAGGGCGAGCTTGTCGAGGCATTCGGGATCATGGAACAGGACGCCGGGGAAATTCATGAACTCGGCGAGGCCAATCCCTTTGGGATGGCCCATGAAGGGCCGCAGGTCCTCAGCCGTGATGCGGGCGCCGGAGGTTTCGAGATGGGTTGCAGGCACGCAACTGGAGAGCTGGACGCGCAGGTCCATGACCGTTTCCTGCGCGCAGTCGAAGAAATAGCGAATGCCCTCCACGCCAAGCACGTTGGCGATTTCGTGGGGATCGCAGATCGCCGTCGTCACCCCATGGCGAAGGACGCAGCGGTCGAATTCGAAGGGTGTGACCAGCGAGGATTCGACATGGAGATGCGTGTCAATGAAGCCCGGCACGACGACCTTGCCCGTGACGTCGATCTCCTTCACGCCCCGGTACATGCCATGGGTACCCACGATCGTGTTGCCACAGATCGCGACATCGGAGGCAATGACCTCGCCCGAGACGAGGTCTAGGAACGAACCGCCTTTCAGTACCAGATCAGCCGCCGCAGCACCCTTGCCCTGATCGATCGCACGCGCGAGGAATTCAACCGATCCGCTCATGGCTTCGCTCACTCTCCGTAAGGGATCCAGATGTTCTTCACCTGCGTGGCGCGGCGGAGGTATTCCGTGCCTTGTCCTTGCCCGGCGTCGGACCAGTCCACGGAGTTTGCGCCCGCGACCCATGTCGGCTTGAGATTGCCTGCGGACGCCTTCTCCACCATCGCCGCCCCTTGCGCCGTTCCGTGATACCAGAGAGCCGCCACTTCGTCGTGTTCCGCGAGGGTCTTCGCCAGTTCGTCGCCAGCACCCGTGACGATGTTCACGGCGCCAGCGGGAACATCAGACGTGTCGAGCACCTGATAGAAATCCGTGGCGACAAGCGGCATCGCGGCGGAGGGCACAAGGACCGCACGGTTGCCCATGGCCAGCACCGGCATGAGCAGCGAGACCATGGCCAGCAGCGGCGACTGGTCCGGGCAGACAAGACCCATCACGCCATAGGGTTCGTTGAAGGCCAGTGTCGTCTGGCGCTTGCTGTTGGTGGAGTGGATGCGGCCATCGTATTTGTCGGCATGGGCAGCGTAGAAGAAAATGCGTTCGAGCGCGGCATCAACTTCTTGCCGCGCCGTGCGCGGCGTGGCACCGCCTTGCGCCAGCCTGTCTGCAAACTCCGCAGAGCGGGCCGCCAGGTTTTCCGCGATGAAATAGAGCACCTGGGCACGGTTGTGAGCCGAGGCCGAAGACCATGCGGAGGCCTTCACGGCGGCCTCGACGGCATTCCGGATGTCCTTGCGGCTGCCCAGGCTGGCCTGGCCGATCACCTTGCCCTTGGCATTCGTGACGGCACAGGAATAGCCGCTGTCGGGGCGCGCCTGTTTGCCGCCAATGTAGAGTTTCGCCGTGCGGTCAATGCCACCTGCCTCGGCCGGAGAAGAAGTGGACGTAGCGCCCGAGAGTTTGGACGGCGCTGCATCCTTGGCCTTGGGCAGGTTCCTCAGCCAGTCGGCGACCAGATACTCGTGCATGCCCTCGCGACCGCCTTCACGGCCAAAGCCCGATTCCTTGTAGCCGCCAAAACCTGCAGCGGCATCGAAGAGGTTGGTGGAGTTGATCCACACGACACCTGCCTTCATGCGGGCTGCCGCATCCAGCGCCACATTGAGATTCTCGGACCAGATGGATGCGGCGAGACCATAGCGCGTGTGGTTGGCAATCGCCGCCGCCTCATCCGGCGTACGGAACGTCATGGCGGCGATGACCGGACCAAAGATTTCCTCCTGCATGATGGTGGAGGCAGGCTCTGCATCCAGAAACAGGGACGGCGGGAAGTAGTTGCCCTTCGCTGGCAGCGGACACGGTGCCTGCACCAGTGTGGCACCTTCGCTCTCGCCCTTTTTCACCAGTCCTGAGACACGCTGCAACTGCACGGGCGCCACCAGCGGCCCCATGTCGGTGGATTTGTCGAGAGGATCACCCACACGCAAGGTGTCCATGCGCTTTTTCAATCTGGCAAAGAAGCGGGGCGCAACGCCTTCCTGCACCAGAAGGCGCGTGCCTGCGCAGCAAACCTGCCCCTGATTGAACCAGACCGCATCGACAACACCTTCTACCGCCGCATCGAGATCAGCATCCTCGAACACGATGAAGGGCGACTTGCCCCCCAATTCCAGCGACAGCTTCTTTCCCGTGCCCGCCGTGACCTGGCGGATGATGCGGCCCACTTCGGTTGAACCCGTGAAGGCGATCTTGTCCACGTCCGGGTGCTTCACCAAGGCGGCACCCGTTTCGCCATCGCCAGTGACAATATTGACAACGCCTTTGGGCAGGCCCGCTTCGACACAGGCTTCAGCCAAGGCCAATGCGGTGAGTGGCGTGAACTCCGCAGGCTTCAGAACCACCGTGTTGCCCGCCGCCAGGGCTGGCGCGATCTTCCACGCCAGCATGAGCAGCGGGAAGTTCCACGGAATGATCTGGCCACACACGCCCACGGGGCCATAGCCCTTGAACTCGCTCTCCACGAGTTGGGCCCAGCCGGCATGATGATAGAAGTGACGCGCCACCAATGGCACGTCGATGTCACGGCTCTCCCGGATGGTCTTGCCGTTGTCCATGGTTTCCAGAACGGCAAAGAAACGCTCGCGCTTCTGGATATGACGCGCCAGTGCATAAAGATGTTTGGCGCGCTGAAAGCCCGGCAGTTTCGACCATGCCGGAAAGGCCTTGCGGGCTGCCTTCACGGCGGCATCCACATCGGCTTCGGTGCCTTGGGGCACCCGGCCAAGGGTTGCGCCAGTGGCCGGGTTGTCCACGGAGATCCAGGCCTTGGCCGAGGAGGCCACAAACGCACCGTCGATGAAATGGCCGAAGCCATCCTTGTGCAGGGCCAACCAGTCGGTGACATGATTGGTCTGCTCCGGCGACGGGCCGTAGTCCATGCTGTCGAGAACGTCGGAAACGCTGGGCATTGCTCTTTCCTCAGGCAAGTGCGTGGTGTGAGAGCGCGGCATAGCGCCCGGTCACATGGTGTTCGAGTTGCCGCTCGATGTCAGCGAGAAGCGATGATGCGCCAATGCGGAAAAGGTCGGGCTCCAGCCAGCGGCGGCCCAGTTCCTCCTTCATCAGGATCAGCCAGTTCATGGCGTCCTTCGCGGTGCGCAGACCTCCTGCCGGTTTGAAGCCGACCTTGTGCCCTGTCAGTTCGCCATAGTCGCGCTGGGCCCGCACCATGGTGAGGCTGACGGGCAGCGTGGCATTGACCTCTTCCTTGCCGGTCGAGGTCTTGATGAAGTCAGCCCCTGCCTGCATGGCCACCATGGAGGCCTTGTAGACATTGCGCAGCGTCTTGAGATCGCCCGTTGCCAGAATGGCTTTGAGATGGGCATCGCCACAGGCCTCGCGCATGGCCGCCACTTCGTCATAGAGCGCCGACCAGTTCTGGGTGAGCACCTGTTCGCGGAAGATGACGATGTCAATTTCGCGGGCTCCCTGATCCACCGCCCAGCGGATTTCCGCAAGACGCATGGGCAATGGCGTCAAACCCGCCGGAAAGCCGGTGGCAACGGACGCCACCGGAATGCCGGAGCCGCGCAGCGCTTTCACCGCATGGGGCACCATGGCGGGATAGACACAAACCGCTCCCACCGTGGGCGGATGGGCCGCAAGGCCCAGCTTGTCCACGATGTCATCGCGCAAGGGCCGCATGGCCTTGGCGCAGAGACGGTGTACGCGGCCAGCCGTATCGTCGCCAGCAAGTGTCGTCAGGTCGATGCATTGCAGCGCCTTCACCAGCCACGCCGCCTGGTATTCCTTCTTCACACTGCGGCGCGTGACCAGGGTTGCGGCGCGGCGCTCGGCGGCACTGGTGTTCACCTGCGCTGTTTCAAACCACTCTGGCGTGAGCGCCGTGCCAGGGTTGCGCGGCAGGTTATGGCCTGCGGGGGCTGCGTTGGTGGTCATGGGCGAAGGCTCTGCTGGCAAATCATGACCTGACTTATGGCGCGGCTGGGCCAGCGTTGCAAATGCACCTGCGATGCACGCGGACGGATATGCGCGCTGGTCATGGCATCGTGCCAGTCTGGCGGCTGGCCAAAGCGGCGGAGGCATGCTGATTTGCTCGCATGAACACCGAAGAACGGCAAAACCCCACCCGTGACACCCGGCGCAGGCGCGGCACCGAGATGAAAGCAGTACAGCCGCGCGCACCTTTCATCTCCCGCAAGCTCGGAACCTTCAATGTGCTGGGTGACGAGGGACTGTCGCTGATTGAACAGAATGCCGATGCCATCCTCATGGACACCGGCATGGATTTCACTGGCGATCCCGAAATCCTGGAGATTTTCCGTGCCGCGGGCTGCGACGTGAAGGGCGAGCGGGTGCGCTTCGAGCCGGGCTTCTGCCGCCGCACCATACAGGCAACGGCGCCACGGGAATTTCACCAGCACGCTCGCAATCCCGGCAACACGGTGAAGCTGGGCGGTAACGGCACAGTGCTCTGCCCCTCCTGGGGGCCACCCTTCGTGCACGATCTCGACCGCGGCCGCCGCTACGCCAGCTATGAGGATTTCACCACGCTCGTGAAGCTGCACCAGACCATACCCTGGCTGCATCATTCCGGCGGCGTGGTCTGCGAGCCTGTAGACCTGCCTGCCAACAAGCGCCACCTCGACATGCTCTATGCCCATATCCGCTGGTCGGACCGTGCCTTCATGGGGGCTTTCATCGGGGCAGAGCGCGCGGGCCATGCCATCGACATGGCGCGCATTCTCTTTGGCGAAGAATATGTGGCAAGCAATCCTGTGCTCTATTGTGTGTCCAACACCAACGCGCCACTGGTGCTGGATGCCCACATGTCCGGTGCCTTGAAGACCTATGCCCGGGCCGGACAACCGGTGGCCTGCACGCCGTGGGTGCTCACCGGAGCCATGAGCCCCACCACGGTCGCGGGCACCCTGGCCCAGGTTCTGGCCGAAGCGACAGCCTGTCTGGCGCTGGTGCAGTTGGTCAACCCCGGAGCGCCCTGCCTGATGGGCAGCTTTGCCTCCACCATGTCGATGCAGTCGGGTGCGCCGACGTTCGGCACACCGGAAGCAGGACTCATGGTTCTGGCGGCGGGGCAACTGGCGCGGCGGCTCGGCGTTCCGCTGCACACGGTGGGCACGCTCTCGGCATCGAAACTGCCCGACGCACAGAGCCAGCAGGAAGCAACCTGGGGCCTGCTGATGTCGATGTTCGCCGGAGCCAATCTCATCAACCACGCCACCGGTTGGCTGGAGGGCGGGCTGGTCACGTCCTTCGAGAAAACCATCATTGATGCTGATCTGTGCGGCAAGGTGGCGCGCTTCTTTGATGGCATCGACCTTTCAGAGAACGCGCAGGCCATGGCTGCCATCGCAGCGACAGGTCCGGGACAGCATTTCCTCGGAAGTGACCACACGCGCGCGAATTTCATGAGCGCATTGTTCCGTCCGCTCACACCCGACAACAATTCCTTTGAACAGTGGAGCGCCGATGGCGGACGTGACGCGGCATCGCGCGCCAATTCGCTGTGGAAGAAGCAACTCGACTCCTATGAAGACCCGGGTCTCGATCCTGCGATCGACGAGGCGCTGAAGGACTACATCGCCCGCCGCAAGGCCGAGAAGCCGGACATGAACTACTTCTGATGGGCAGGATCATCATCATTGGTGGCGGCGCGGTGGGGCTTTCAGTGGCCTACCATCTGGCCTGCCGTGGCGAGGCGGATGTGCTGCTGCTGGAGCGCAACCAGCTCACCTCCGGCACCAGCTGGCATGCGGCGGGAATCGTGGGGCCTTTGCGCGCCACCGCGGCGATGACGCAGATCGCATCCCATGCCATGACGCTCTTCCCGCAACTTGAAGCCGAAACCGGTATGAGCACCGGCTACCGTCGCACGGGCGGCTACTGGCTGGCGCGCCAGCCGGAACGCATGGATGAACTGCGGCGTATCTGCGCGGTGGGCCTTCACATGGGGCTGACACCTGAAGTCATCACGCCAGACAAGATCGCAGTGCCGCAACTGGCGTTGCATGACCATGTGGGCGGGTTGATGGTGCCGGAAGACGCCAACGTGAATCCGGTTGACCTGTGCATGGCCTATGCCCGGGCGGCCAAGGCCCGTGGCGCTGTCATCCGCGAATGCATGGAAGTGTCGCGCATCCTGATGAACGGGAATAGCGTGACGGGCGTTGCCCTGGCCGATGGCAGCACGATTGCGGCGGACCGCGTGGTGCTCTGCGCGGGTGCGTGGTCAAAACACCTTGCGGTTGACATCGGTGTGGCGCTGCCTCTGCAACCGGTCGAGCACATGTACATTGTGACCGAACCCATTCCCGGCCTGCCCAATCCCTTCCCCGTGGTGCGTGACCTCGACACCGGAATCTATGTGAAGGGGGATGCAGGCCGTCTGGTGATCGGCGGTTTCGAACCGAACGCGAAATGCTGGAACCCGCGCGGACCGGAAGGCAACCGCGCCTTCCTTGAACTGCCCGAGGACTGGGAACAGTTCACGCCCTTCATGGAGGCAGCGCTTGCGCTTGTTCCGGCGCTGGCCGAAACCGGCATCCAGCGTTTCATGAATGGGCCTGAAAGCTTCACGGCGGACACGCGGCCGCTGGTCGGTGCGGCACCCCATGTTGACGGCTTGTTCGTCGCAGCAGGCATGAATTCCGTGGGCATCATGAGTTCGGCCGGCATCGGCAAGGTGCTGGCTGACTGGGTAATCGCTGGCGAGGCCCCGTCTGACCTGTGGGGCATCGACATCGCCCGCGTTGATCCGCTGACGGCGTCGGATGCACACATGTCCGCCCGCATGGAGGAAGCCGTTGCCGATCTCTTCGCGCTGCACTGGCCGTTCAAGCAACCGAAGGCAGGTCGTGGCCTGCGCACTTCCGCCCTGCATGACCGTTGGGCAGCGCAAGGGGCTGTCTTCGGGCTGACGGCAGGTTGGGAGCGCGGCCTCTGGTATGCGCACAGTGAGACGGAGCGCCACCTGCCCTATTCCGTTGGCGCGCAACATTGGTATCCGTTTGTGGTGCGTGAAGCCGCACAGATGCAAGTGGGTGCCGCTCTCATCGATCTCTCCCCATTCACGAAAATCGATGTGCAGGGACAGGAGGCGCTCGAACTGTTGCAGCGCCTGTGCACCGCCAACATCGATGTGCCAAGCGGCACCGCCGTCTACACGCTCATGCTGAACGACAGGGGTGGCATTGAAGCGGATGTGACGGTCACGCGGCTTGGCCAAACGGAATTCCGCATCGTTTCGGGTGCGGCGACGCGTCAGAAGGATCTGGCCTTCCTGCGCCGCGCGGCGCGCGACAGGCAGTGCATCATCTCCGATGTGACAGAGTCCAGTTGCGTCATCGGAATCATGGGTGCGGCAGCGCGCCATGTGCTGACCGGTCTTTCAGAAGATGATTGGAACACGTTCGCCTTCTCCACTGCGCGCACCGTGACGGTGGCGGGAGTGGCATGCCTCGCCACGCGCCTCAGCTTCGTCGGTGAACTGGGCTGGGAACTGACGATCCCCGCAGCACAGGCTGGCCAGGTGTTTGATGTATTGCTTGCGCAGGGTGCGCGACCACTTGGCCACTACGCACTGGATGCCTGCCGCATCGAGAAGGGTTACCGCCACTGGGGTCACGATCTCGGACCGGACATCACACCACTCGAGGCAGGCCTTGCCTTCACCATCGACTGGTCAAAGGATTTTCGCGGGCGCGATGCCTTGCTTCACCAACGCTCCATGGGGCTGGACCGCAGGATGGTGCTGTTCGACGTCGCTGGCCATCCGCTGATGCTGCATGACGAGCCCATTCTGGAGAACGGCAAGGTGGTGGGCATGACCACCTCCGGGGCACGCGGTGCGCGCACAGGGCTGACATTGGCCCTGGGCGTGGTGGCAATCGCGGAGGGTGAATCTCTGGCGCAGACTTGCGCCCGGTCCTTCACCATCCACGTGGCCGGAAAAGATTGCGCGGCACGGGCGCTGGCAAAGCCGCCCTTCGATGCCGCAGGCGAAAGGATGAAGGCGTGAACGAGGTACAGGTTGTCATCATTGGTGGCGGGGCCATGGGCACATCCCTGCTCTACCATCTTGCCAAGAACGGTTGGAAAGACATTGTTCTTGTGGAAAAAAATGACCTCACCCATGGCTCCACATGGCATGCGGCGGGGCTCTGCACGCACTTCTCGCACAACGCCACCATCCAGGAACTGCGCGCCACCTCGGTGCGTCTCTACCACGATATTCTTCCGCAGGAGACAGGGCAGTCTTGCGGCTTTCACCGCTCGGGCGCCATGCGCGTCACACGCAATCCCGACCGCATGGATGAGTTCGCCCATGTCGTCGGCCTTTCGCAGTTCACCGGCTACAAACTTGAACTGGTGACGCCAGCGCGCATCGCCGAACTGCATCCGCTGGCGGTTCTCGACGGACTGATCGGAGGCATCTACGAACCGGATGACGGCCATGTGGACCCGTCACTCGCCACCAATGCCATGGCCCAGATGGCGCAGAAGCACGGTGCCACCATCCAGCGCTACAATCCGGTGCAGGCGATCCGGCGCGAGGACAGAAAATGGATTGTCGAAACCGCCAAGGGCACGCTCCGGACAACGCACATTGTCAATGCCGCAGGCACATGGGGCTTCGAAGTCGGAAAGATGATGGGCGTCAACGTGCCCTCGGTGCCGGTGCTGCACCAATATCTTGTGACGGACACCATTCCCGACATTGCCGCGCGCATCGCGGCAGGCAAGGGCGAACTGCCCATCATCCGTGACCCGGAAGAAAGCTGGTACTGCCGGCAGGAGCGCGACGGTTTCATTCTCGGTCCCTACGAAAAGGAAGCGCAGGTCTGGTCGGTTGATGGCGTGCCGCCGTCTTTTGGCGCGGAACTGATGCCACCTGATCTGGACCGCGTTGAACACATTATCGCGGCGGCGATGGCGCGCGTGCCCGCCCTCGGCACGGGCGGCGTGAAAACCGTGATCAACGGTCCCATCACTTTCACGCCCGATGCCAACCCGCTGATCGGCCCCGCGCATGGGGTGGAGAACGCCTGGCTGCTCACGGGTTCTTCCATGGGCGTGATGGAAGGCGGTGGTGCTGGCAAATTCCTCGCCCACTGGATGACCCACGGCGCCCCCCCCATGGATGCGCTCGCCGTTGATCCCCGCCGCTTCGGCGACTGGGCCGACCGGGACTACCGCGTGGCCAAGGCGGTCGAATGTTTTGGCCTGCAATTCGGCGTGCACTATCCCTTCGAGGAACGTCCGGCAGGCCGCAACCTTCACCACTCCCCCTTGCACGAACACATGCTGGCGCGCGGCGCGGTCATGGGCTTTGCCCATGGAACCGAACGGCCGAACTGGTTTTCGGACAAGCAGGGTGACGTGGCGCACGAGAGCTTCCGCCGCAATAACTGGTTTGCGCCCGTGGCACGGGAAGTCGAAGCGGCGCGCGCGCGCGTGGCACTCGCCGATCTCTCGGTCTTCTCAAAATTCGACATCACCGGAAAAGACACGCTTGCCTTCCTCAATGCCCTCGGTGCCAACCGCGCGCCAAAGCCGGGGCGCATCGGCCTCACCCATGTGCTCACGCCCGCAGGCGGTGTAGCATCGGAGTTCACCGTCACGGTGCTGACGCCGGAACATGCCTATCTCACTTCGGCGGCAGCGTCCGAGGAGATGGACCTCGACCTGCTCACCGCGCGTGCCGAAGCATTTGACATCACCATCCACAACAACACGCGCCAGCGCGCCATCATCGGCGTGATGGGCCCGAAATCCCGGGAATTGTTGTCCTCGCTCTGCACCACCGATCTGGGTGCAGGCTTCCCGTGGCTCAGCGCCCAAAAGATCACGATCGCAGGCATCAAGGTTCTCGCGCTCCGCGTGTCTTACATCGGTGAATTGGGTTGGGAGCTGCATGTGGCACGTGCCGATGCGGTGTCGCTGTTTGAAGCGCTGGAGCAGGCGGGCAAGGCATTGGGCCTTGGCTTCTATGGTGCCTATGCCGCCAATTCCATGCGGCTGGAAAAGGGCTATCGCGGCTGGGGCTCGGACCTGACGACGGAACGCACACCGCTGGAAACCGGACTTGCCGCCTTTGTGAAAACCGAGGGCCGCAGGTTTGTGGGCCGCGAAGCCATGCTGGCCAAGCCCAAGCCATGGGACATGGTGTTGCTGGAGATCGAGACGGCGGATGTGGACCCCTTCTATTCACACGCGGTGTTTGCAGAGGGCAGGCCCGTGGGCATCGTCACCTCTGGCGCACACGGGCACCGGACCGGAAAAACCCTTGCACTGGCCTTTTTGCGCGAGCCCGGTGTGCGCGATGGTCTGAGTGTCAAGATACTGGGGAGATTGCGGGCCGCACGGGTTCTCGACGTCCCGCCCTATGATCCGGACAATCTTCGCCTCAAAGCCTAGGAGACCGCCATGACCGGACACCCGCTGCACACCGACTGGTCACTCGCCGGCACGGCAGACCGGCGCAAACGCTACTATGCCGCATCACAACAGAAGTTCGTGCCCTTCAAGGATCCGCTGGTGTTCACCAAGGGCTCGATGCAGTACCTGTGGGACTCGGAAGGGCGGAAGTACACCGACCTTCTGGGCATGAATGTCTGCGTCTCCGTCGGCCATGCGCATCCCACTGTGGTGAAAGCGGCGATGGAACAGGCGCAGGCACTCACCCATTGCACCACCATGTTCTATCATCCGGTGCCTGCGCATTTTGCCGAGGAACTCGCGGCCACCATGCCCAAGGAGCACGAGTGGGTGGTGCACTTCACCAACTCGGGGTCTGAAGCCATCGACCTCGCCATGGTGATGGCGCGCACCTACACCGGCCACCTCGATCTGCTGGCACTGCGCACCGCCTATCATGGTCCCACATCGGCAGCGCAGTCGCTCACCGGTATTGCCGCCTTCCGCCATCCTGGCATGCCCGGCAACGTGGCCTTTGTGGCGGAACCCAACCAGTATCGTGGTGTCTTCGGCCCCGGTGCCGCGCCCTATCTCGACGACATCGAGCGCGTCATCGCCACAGCCACAACGGGCAAGGTGGCGGGCATCTTTGTGGAGAGCGTGCAGGGCTATGGCGGCATCGTGGAAATGCCCAAGGGCTACATGTCGGGCGCCGCCGAACGGGTTCGTGCCGCTGGTGGACTGTACATCGCCGACGAAGTGCAATCCGGATTTGGACGCACCGGCGACCATATGTGGGGCTTCGAGGCCGATGGCGTTGTCCCCGACATCGTTGTGATGGCCAAGGGCATCGGCAATGGCTTTCCGCTGGGCGCCGTCGTGGCACGCAAATCAATCGGTGATGCCATGGCGGACAAGTTCATGTTCCACACATATGGTGCCAATCCGACGAGTTGTGCCGCAGGCCGTGCGGTCTTGCAGGTGATCCGCGAGGAGCGCACGCAGGAAAAGGCCCGCAAGGTCGGCGGTGCGCTTCTCGCGCGCCTCAAGGACCTGCAGCAGAAGCACAAGGCCATTGGCGATGTCCGGGGACGTGGACTGATGCTGGCGATTGAAATGGTCAAGGACCGGAAAACGAAGGAACCGGATGCGGCCATCACCGCAGCGGTGTTCGAGACGTGCCGCGAACAGGGCCTCATCCTCTCGAAGTCCGGCCCGCACCGCTCGGTGCTGCGCATGGTGCCACCCATGTGTCTGGCCCTGTCCGACGTGGACCAGGTGGCTGACGGCCTGGACCGTGCATTCACGAGCCTTGCATGAGCAGACATCCCATCATCGCGCTCTGGTCGCATCCACGCTCCATGTCCACGGCCTTCGAGCGCATCATGCGTTCGCGCGGTGACCTCGCCTGCCTCCATGAACCCTTCATGTATGACTACTATATCCACCGCTCCACCAAGGTCATGCCGCACTTCGAGGTGCAGCCGGAGCATCCCGTGTCCTATGATGACATTCGCAGCCTGATCCTCGCCAAGGCGGAGACGGGGCCGGTATTCTTCAAGGACATGAGCTACTACGTGATGCCGCACATGATGGCGGATGCAGACTTCGTCCGCCGCATCACCCACAGCTTCCTGATCCGCGATCCCATGGCTTCGATCGTGTCCTATGCAAAGCTCGATCCCGGCGTGAGCCTTGACGAGATCGGGCTTGAAGCCCAGTGGCGGCACGCGGAAGCGTTGACGGCTCTGACGGGACAATCCCCCGTCGTGGTGCAGAGCGAGAAGGTCCAAAATGACCCGCACGGCCAGATGCGCGCCTACTGGCAAGCGGTCGGCCTTGACGACAAGCCGCAGGCGCTCACCTTCGCAGACGAGGTGCCGGAGGACTGGCAGCAGGTTTCGGGCTGGCACAAGGATGTGATGAAGAGCAAGTCCATCCTGCCCTGGACGGATGCCGACATTGCCAAGACACAGAGGCAGTTTGCAGAGCTTGTGAAACGGGAGCCCCGCTTCGAAGGCTATCACACCCACCACGCGCCGTTTCACGCCAGGCTGGCAGCACTGGCACTCTAGAAAAAAGGCCCGCTTTCGCGGGCCCTCGATATCCTAGGCGGCTTCACGCATGGCACCGGGGCCAGGCATCGCTCCGGGCGGACATTTGCCCGCGATGATCATGCCCAGCACGTCGTCATGGCTGACGTTGCTGGTGTGGGCGGTGCCCACCACCTTGCCGTTCTTCATCACGGCCACGCGGTCGGCGAGATCAAAGACGTCATGCAGGTCATGGCTGATGAGGAAAATGCCGATGCCCTCGGCCTTCAGCTGCTTGATGAGTTCACCGACCTGCGCGGTTTCCTGGGGGCCAAGAGCGGCTGTCGGCTCGTCCATGATCAGGATGCGGGCGTTGAAGTGGATGGCGCGGGCGATGGCGACCGACTGGCGCTGGCCGCCCGAGAGCTTCGACACCGGTTCCTTGAAGCGGCGGAAATTGGGATTGAGCCGGTGCATCACCTTGCGGCATTCCGCTTCCATGGCCACGTCATCAAGGGTGCCGAAGCCTGTCTTCAGTTCGCGGCCGAGATAGAGGTTGGCAGCGGCATCGACATTGTCGGCAAGGGCCAGCGTCTGGTAGATCGTCTCGATGCCCAGCGCCTTTGCGTCGCGCGGATTGTCGATGTTCACTTCGGAGCCGTTGATGAAGATCTGCCCGGCATCGCGCTTGTAGGCCCCGGACAGGACCTTGATCAGCGTTGACTTGCCTGCACCGTTGTGGCCGAGCAGGCCCACGACTTCGCCGGGGTACAGGTCCACCGTTGCATGATCCACGGCCTTGATGCCGCCGAATGCGATCGAGATGTCGCGCATCTCGATCAGCGGCGTTCCCCGTTCGCGGAGATTCCTGTGCGGTTCCGCGCCGACCACTGCGGCGGGCGTGTCGTGAACTTCCGCCACGCGCGCGGGCGCCTTTGCGGCTGGTTTGCGTGCCGGAGTCTTGGCTGGTGCCTTGGCTGGAGCCTTGCGCGCGGGAGCGGATTTCTTTGCGGACTTTGCCATGTTGCCCTCTCCTTACTTCACGCGGCGGGAATAGAGTTGATCGAGCCAGACGGCGAGTACGAGAACGACGCCGACGACAATGTTCTGGAAGGCTGCCGGCAGGTTGAGCAGCGACATGCCGGAGATAATGGATTGCATGAGCAAGGCGCCCAGCATTGCCCCGTAGATCGTACCCACACCGCCCGCGAGCGACGTGCCACCGATGACAGTTGCGGCGATGACATAGAGTTCGTTCAGGCCACCCAGCGCGTTGGTCGCGGCGTTCAGGCGGGCAGACGAGACGATGGAGGAAATGCCCACGAGGAAGCCCATCAGCGCGAACACCTTGACGGTCATCCACTTGGTGTTGATGCCGGCGAGTTCAGCCGCCTCCGGATTTCCGCCGATGGCGTAGACGTAACGGCCAAACTGGGTGCGGGTGGCGAGGAAGGTCATGACCAGGCCCACCAGCAATGTCAGGATCACAGGAACGGAATAGCCGGTGTAGTAGATCAGACCCTCGGTGCAGCGCACCACCTGCTCGCCTGCCATGCAGACGGCCGTGCCGTCCTTGTTTTCGACTCCGGCAGGAATGGTGACGCCATTGGCCTTGGCATAGTTCTCGATCAGCTTGAACGGCCAGGGATAGGAGTTCATCACGTTGGTGACGCCCAGCACGATGGAACTGCCAACCAGTGCCAGGAAAATCTCCGCCCACATGGGCCGCAGCGGGAACTTGAAGCGCTGCCTCTGCCTACGGCCATTGACAATGCCGAAGATAATGGCGGCACAGGCCACAAGGGCAAGGGTCCAGCTCCAGAAGGGGCCGAGCCAGCTGATGGGAATGCCGCCGCCAAAGATTTCATAGGTCTTGTCCATGGGCGCCACGGTTTCGCCCTTGGCCAGATAGAAGGCGAGGCCGCTGTAGGCGAGAAGACCACCCAGCGTGACGATGAAGGCGGGAATTTTAAGATAGGCCGTCAGCCAGCCGTTCAATGCGCCCACACAAGCGCCAATGGCAAGCATGAAGAGAACGGCGAGCGGCCAGATGGCGGGATGGCCGACACCGAGGATCGGCACCAGTTCGAAGACCTGCAGCACAGCTCCCGCGACTGCGACGAGGCTGAGCATTGATCCGATGGACAGATCCAGCTGGCGCATCACGATCAGCAGCACCATGCCCGTGGACATGATGGCGATGGACGAGGTCTGCACCAGCAGCGTCCAGAGATTTCGCGGCGTCAGGAACGAGCCACCGAGCAGGCCGCCGAAATTGCCGCGCATGATGCCGCTGGCGATGTCAAAGGCGCACCAGATGAGCAGCAGGGCCGCAACCATGCCTAACAGGCGTTCGTCGATCTCGGTTGCGCGGAAGAAGCGCTTCACCGGGCCTTCATTCTGCAGGGCGGGATTGCTGCTGACGTCGCTGCTGTTCGACATTGCCGTCTCCAAGACTTCTGAAATCCGATTAAAGAAAAGCCGCGCCCGTTTTGCAACAGGCGCGGCCCCTGAAGGGTGTTACCCGGTCACATCAGCAACCCGGCACAGCACCGGCAGCAACGCCAGCGCAGGCCTGATCCTTGGTGATGTGGCCAGCGTCGATAGCGACGTTGATGTTGGCCTTGGTGATCGGCGTCGGAGCGAGGAGGATGGAGTTCATTTCCACACCCTTCTTGCCGCCGGCGAACTTGCCCACGCCCGAGATCTTGTCGATGGCCGTGCCATCGGCCAGGGCGTTGGCGGCTTCAGCGGCTACCTTGCCGAGGTCCTTGGCGTTCTTCCACACGGAAACCGTCTGGGTGCCAAGAGCCACGCGGTTGATGGCGGCGAGGTCACCGTCCTGGCCACCGACCGGGATGCCGGCCATGCCCTGTGCGGTCAGGGCAGCGACAACACCCGAGGCCATGCCGTCGTTCTCGGAGAGAACGGCGTCCACCTTGTTGCCGGTGGAGGTCAGGCACTGCTCCATGTTCTTCTGGGCATTGTCCGGCTTCCAGCCGTCGGTGAAGGTTTCGCAGACGTTCTTGATCTTGCCGGAGTCGAGGCCTTCCTTGAGCACTTCCATCATGCCCTGGAACAGGAAGGTGGCGTTCGGGTCACCCTTGTCGCCCTTGATGAAGGCGTAGTTGCCTTCCGGCTTCACCTTCTGGATTTCCTGGGCGATGATGCGGCCCACGCCGACGTTGTCGAAGGTGATGTAGAGGGCGTTCGGATCTTCGAACTGGACGTCATAGGCAATCGACTTGATGCCGGCATCGCTCAGCGCCTTGATCGAGGGCAGGATGGCGTCGGAGTCGAAAGCGACAACCAGAACCACGTCGGGCTTCTGGGCGATCAGGCCTTCGATGTCAGCGGCCTGCTTCTGGGCCGAGCCCTGGGCGTCCGTGGAGATGTAGGTGTTGCCAGCAGCTTCAACGGCAGCCTTGATGGCGGCTTCGTCAGTCTTCCAGCGCTCTTCCTGGAATGTCTTCCACGACACGGCGATGGTCTTGCCGGCAGCCTGGGCCGACATCGACGATGCACCGAGCATCAAGGCTCCGGCGACCGCCGCAAAAATTGCACGCTTCATTCTCAAATCCTCCTGGTAGCCCCGTGATCCGGTCCGGACGCCAAAATCCACCGTCGCGAGGAGGCGGAGTGTCTTTGCGGATACTGAAGCTGGACGTTCGTTTCGTGTTTTATTTTGGCGCCCGAAAAAAGGTTGCACGAAGATGAGCGAGGAGTCAAGCGGGCGAGAGTCGAATACCGGGCGAAGCAAACAACCCTGAAAAATCAATGCTGCACCGCAAAACAAGCCAGCCCAAACCATGGCTTGACGAACATACCAACTGGTTGGTATCTAACCCTCATGACCGCGCCGAATGCCAAGACCAGACTTCTCAATGCCGCCCTCACACAGGTGCGGCGCGCCGGTTACGATGCAACGACCGTTGACGAACTTTGCCAGTTGGCAGGCGTGACGAAGGGCGCGTTCTTCCACCACTTCAGGAGCAAGGAAGACCTCGCGGTGGCGGCAGCGGCTTATTGGTCTGAGGTAACAGGCGCGCTTTTCGCGTCGGCCCCCTATCATGACTACGAAGACCCCCTCGATCAATTCATCGCCTACATCGATTTCCGCGCCGCCTTGCTGGATGGCCGCAGCCTTGCCGAAGCAACCTGCCTGCTCGGAACCATGGTGCAGGAAACCTATGAGAGCAGCCCAGACATCCGGGACGCGTGTTTTGCGGGCATCGCGGGCCACGCCGGGACCATTGCCACCATCATCGCTGCTGCCAAAAGCCGTCACGCGCCGCAGGCATCATGGACAGCGGATAGCCTCGCACTTCACACCCAGGCCGTCATCCAGGGTGCCTTCATTTTGGCAAAAGCGGGGAATGACATGGAACTGGCACGGAGCTCGATCCTGCACCTGCGCCGCTACGTTGAACTTCTCTTTCATCACGCCAAGGAGGACTGACCATGGCCGCCCCGAAAATGTCGTTCATCAATCTGCCTGTTGAAAGCCTGCCGCGCACGGTCAGGTTCTATGAAGCGCTGGGATTTGCCTTCAACCCGCACTTCACCGACGAAACTGCGACCTGCATGGTGATCAACGACACCACCTGCGCCATGATGCTGACGCACGCCAAGTTCGACAGCTTCTGCGCACGCCCGCGCCCCGATGCCAAAGCGACCACCGGCGGCCTTTTCGCGCTGCTGCTGGAAAGCAAGGCCGATGTTGATGCCATGATGCGGAAAGCCATCGCGGCAGGTGGCAGCGAATACCGCCCAACGTCAGACCTCGGCTTCATGTATGGCCGCGCCTTTGCCGATCCCGACGGACATGTCTGGGAGCCCTTCTGGATGGACCCCGCCGCACTGCCACAGACCTGATCATCAGCCCACGGAGGATATCATGCCGAAATTCATCTGGTACGATCTCACGACACCGGACATGAAGGCGTCCGCGGACTTCTATGCCCATGTCGTGGGCTGGAACATGCGCGACAGCGGCATGCCGGACGCCACCTATTCGCTGCTCTCGGCAAACGGCATTGATGTCGGCGGGCTCATGCCCCCGCCACCGGGCATGGACATGCCTCCGGTGTGGACAGGCTACATCTATTCGGTGGATGTCGACCGCGACGCCGCGCGCGTGGCGAAACTGGGTGGAGCCGTGTGCAGTCCGCCTTCCGACATCCCGGGCGTCGGTCGCTTTGCCGTGCTGGCCGATCCCTCCGGTGCGGTCTTCATCGCCTTCAAGCCGCGTTCGACCGAAGAACCCAAACCGGTCCCGGATGGCACGCCGGGCCACATCGGCTGGCGCGAGTTGATGTCGGCCGACTGGCAGAAGGACTTCACATTCTATGAGGCTCTCTTCGGCTGGAAGAAGACAGAAGCGATGGACATGGGGCCCATGGGTACCTACCAGCTCTTTGAGACGGGTCCGGGCCAGAGCGGCGGGATGATGACGAAGCCCTCCGGCGACTCCACGCCACCGCACTGGAACTATTACTTCAACGTGGACTCCATGGCCGCAGGCATCGCGCGGGCCAAGGCAAGGGGCGGCAAGGTGATCGTGGATCCGATGGAGGTGCCGGGCGGCGGCTTTGCCTGCAACTGCCTGGACCCTCAAGGGGCCATGTTCTCACTGTTCAGCAGCAACGCCTGAGGAGGGTTCCATGCCATCAACCATCAAGTTGCACCGCGTCTTCAAGGCACCACCGTCGCGCCTCTACAAGGCCTTTCTTGATCCTGGCGCCCTGTGCAAGTGGATTCCGCCTGCCGGCTACACCTGCACCGTCCATCATCTCGACGCCAAGGTCGGCGGCACGTTCCGCATGTCCTTCACCGAGTTTGACTCCGGCGGTTCAAACGCGTTCGCCGGCCGCTATCTGGAACTCGTTTCCGGTGAAAAGCTGAGATACACGGATGTCTTTGACGATCCCAACCTCCCAGGCGAAATGACTGTTACAGTGCTGCTCAAGGCGGTGAGCTGCGGCACCGATGTTTCCATCACGCAAGAGGGCGTGCCGGACATCATCCCCGAGGAGATGTGCTATCTCGGCTGGCAGGACTCGCTCACGCAACTGGCGCAGTTCGTGGAGCTTGGCGCGCGCCCTGCCTGACGCCTGCGTGTCACTCGGCCTTGCTCACCGTTTCTGACGTGACGCGCGGCAGGATGAGCGGCAGCATGATGTCCATGGTGAAGTGCCAGCGGTTGGCGGACACGAAGCCGCCCTCATGCAGGCCCAGTTCATAGTCGTAGTCGCCGCTCACGGTGCAATAGAGATCATCGGCTACACACGAGACCGAGAGCGAGTCCTCGTCGATGCTCCGGCGGCGCACGCCCCAGTCACCAACCATGCGGCGCTTTTCAGCGACAACGGAGTCGCCACTCATCACGCGGCCATTGTACTCCACGTTGTAGGCGTAGGAGTTGGCGAGGCTCTCCTCCATTCCAGCGAGGTCCAGCGTTTCGGCCATCACCAGGCGGCGCGCCATGGCAAGGGCAATGGTGGATGAGATGCGGTGCGGCTTGATCTTCAGGCTTTCAAAGATGGACGTATCTGACCCTGCCTCCGGAGGCGCTGCCGCCATTTCCGTTTCGGTCACGCCGGGGATGACGACGTTGCCGTTGGACTGGCCCTCCGGATCATCCGCCGGAACATTGTCCACCTTGTAGTTGACGAGTTGCTGGCGTGTCAGGAAGGTCATGCCGGAAGGCGGGGTGCGCGAGGCGACGACAACGACACGCGGGTCCACGCCCATGGCGTCGGCATAGTCGGCGAGTTCACCCACCATGGACTGGTGGGTCTCGACATCCTTCGCCGTGAAAAAGGGCTTGTCCGGATCGGCTGACGCATCGCCAAAGGAAAACTGGTGCACGCCGTAACTGCCCTCGCGCGTCACCACGCGGTTGATGCCGCCCATCAGCATGTAGGTGCAGGCCGAGGCGCACATGTCAAAGGCCACCACCGACATGCCACGGGCCCGCAGCGTGTTTCCCATGTCAATGGCGGCACCGAGTGAACCACCGGGGGAACGGACATACAGCGCCTTGTTCCACGGACCATCGGCCGGAGCATTCTCGGCAAGGAAGGTTTTGAAGGTGTCGGCGGTGTCGGTCGCAAAGGCGCCTTCCGCCAGCACATGGTCGCCCTCCATGCGGAAGGTCATGACATTCTGCATCCAGCTGTCATCGGCCCTCGCAGGCCCCGTCCAAGCCACCCATGCCGCCGCCGCCACGGCCAGAACCCTGCCCCTCATCACCCGCTCCTGCTGCCGAATCCCCGTCGAAGCGACACCTTAGGGTGGAAATGCCGTTCGCCAAACAGGCGGGATGGCGCAGCCTCCCGCCGGGGCGCGTGCCAGCCTTGACAGTCCTGAATACTGGTCCTAAACAAACTTAATGACTGACCAGTCATTAACTAGGAAGCGGCAACGCCGCCCGGATGCCCGCCCCAGCGAAATCCTGGCGGCGGCCCTCGCACTGTTCAGCGAGAAGGGTTTCTCGTCCTCCCGCATGGAGGATGTTGCCGCGCGCGCGGGCGTGAGCAAGGGCGCCATCTATCTCTATTTCCCGGACAAGTTCGCCCTGCTGAAGGCGCTGGTGCAGCAGGCGATCGGCGGCCAGATTGATCTCGCCGCCCGATTGGTGGACCGGCTGGAGGGGCCCGTTGCACCGCTCATCGCCCAAATGGTGCGCATGTTCGTCCTGCGTGTCGAGACCACGGACCTCCCGTCGATCATCAAGCTGGTGATCAGCGAGAGCCGGGCCCATCCGGAGATCGGCCGGTTCTATCTCGACAATGTCATCATGGTGGCGATGCCGCTGCTGGAGCGGCTGATCGGCAAGGGTGTCGCGTCTGGCGAATTCCGCGCCGCCGATCCCCGCCTCACGGTCAAGTGCCTGCTCGGCCCCATGCTGCTCAGTGCCGTCTGGCGTTCGGTGTTCGAACCGCTGGGGGCTGAACAGCTGGACGTGGCGGCGCTGGCGGAACAACACCTCGACATCTTCCTCAAGGGCCTCCGGCCATGACTGACCTGCCATGAAACGCGTCATCCCCATTCTCGTCATCGCGGCTGCCGCAACACTGTTCTGGTTTCGTGACCGCTGGCTCCCGGCAGCGGCGGACCACGCGGCCTATCTCGGCTATGTGGAAGGTGAGACCACCTTGATCGGCGCGCCCATGGGTGGCCGCATCATCAGCGTGAAGGTCATCAAGGGTGGCATGACCGATGCCGGCTCACTGCTGTTCCAGTTGGATGATGCAGCCGCCCGCAGTGACGTCACCCGGCTTGAAGCCGCCGTCGCGACAGCCAGGGCCACGGCTGCCAATCTCGAAAGCGGCAAGCGGGCGGAAGAGCTTGAACTGATCGCCCGCCAGCAGGCAGAGGCGCAGGCCAATCTCGATCTCGCCAGGATCGAATATGTGCGGGCGCAATCCCTCAGCCAGCGCGGCGTCTCAGCCGAAACGGCCTTCGACAGGGCGAAGGCGGCCCTCGCCGTGGCGGAAGAACGCCTGAAACAGGTGCAGGCCAACGCCAGCATCGCGCGATTGCCTGCGCGCGAAGCCGAAATCACGGCAGCCCGGGCGCGCATTGCGGAGGCAGACGCCGCCCTCGCCACGGCCCGCGCACGGCTTGCCGACTATCAGGGCCTTGCCCCTTCCACCGCCCTTGTTGATGACGTGTTCTTCGAAGCGGGCGAAACCGTCGGTGCCGGCCAGCCCATTGTCTCTCTCCTGCAGCCCGGCAAGGCCACATTGCGCTTCTACATTCCGGAGGCAGACCGAGCCAAGGCAGCCGCGGGCGTTGCCGTCCGCTATTCCTGCGATGGCTGTGGTGAGGGCGGAAGCGCCCGCATCAGCCATGTGGCAAGCTTGCCGGAATACACCCCACCCGTCATCTACTCCTCCACGGCGCGGGCGAAGCTTGTGTTCCTTGTGGAGGCCACACCGGCGCAAGCCGATCCCCGCCTGCAACCGGGCCTGCCCATCGAAGTCGAGCCCCTGCCATGAGCGGATATGCCATTGATGTGCGCGGGTTGGTGAAGCGTTACGGCAAGCGCACCGTCGTCGATCACGTGGACCTGCAAATCGCACCCGGCCGCATCTGCGGCTTTCTCGGACCCAACGGCTCCGGCAAGACCACGACGCTGCGCATGATCTGCGGTTTGCTCACGCCGGATGCCGGCGAAGGCACATGCCTCGGCGAGGACATCATCACGGGCCGCGATGCCATCAAGCGCCAGGCCGGCTACATGACTCAGCGCTTCGGGCTGTATGAAGACCTCACGATCCGCGAGAACCTCGAATTCGTTGCCCGCGTCTATGGCCTGCCTGATGCTGCCACGCGCGTCCAGGCTTCGCTCGCCCGGCTGGGACTCGACAGCCGGCAAAACCAGCTGACAGGATCTCTCTCGGGAGGCTGGAAGCAAAGGCTCGCACTGGCAGCCTGCGTTCTGCACAACCCCCGAATTCTCCTGCTGGACGAACCCACTGCAGGTGTCGACCCGAAGGCGCGCCGCACCTTCTGGGATGAAATCCATGCCCTTGCCGCCGACGGCATCACGGTACTGGTCTCCACCCACTACATGGATGAAGCCGAGCGCTGCCACGAGATCGCTTACATCGCCTATGGCAAGCTCATGGCGCGCGGCACCTCGCCGGAGATCATCGCGCAATCCGGACTCAAGGCCATGGTCATTACCGGTCCCGGCGCGGACCGGCTGGCTCCGGCGCTGCGCGATGCTCCGGGCATCACGGCGGCGGCAGCCTTCGGCACGGCCCTGCATGTGTGCAGCCCAGATCCGCAGGCGCTGCGCGCGGCCGTGGCGGGCGTGACGCAGGGCACCGCCCTGCGCGCCGAAGAGGCCGAACCCACGCTGGAGGATGTCTTCATCCACCTGATGGGCCAGGCCACCGACAACGCGCTGGCGGCGTGAGGCTGGCCATGGGCTTCTTGCAACGGCTCTGGGCGATGATGGTGAAGGAGGCGCGGCAGTTGCGCCGTGACCGCCTGACCTTCGGCATGATGTTCGGCATCCCGATCGTGCAACTCGTGCTCTTCGGCTTTGCCATCAACACCGACCCGAAAGGCCTGCCCGCGGCCATCCTCGCCTACGACCATTCGCAGCTGTCGCGGGCCATCATCAGCAGTGTTGGCACCACAGGCTATTTCGCCTTCGTGCGGGAACCGCAGACCGAAGCGGAAGCCAACACCCTGTTGCAGCGGGGCGACGTGCAGTTCGTGCTCACCATTCCCAATGAGCTGACGCGCCGCGTGGTGCGGGGAGAAGAGGCAAGCGTGCTGATCGAGGCCGACGCCACCGATCCCGCCACCATCGGCCCGGCGCTTGCCGCCGTGAATGCTGCCGTGTCACAGACGCTGGCGCGGGAATTCCACGGCGTTCTGGCGCGGCACAAGACGCCAGCCCAGGCGGTCGAGGTTCGGCTGCACCGGCGCTACAATCCGGAAGGCATCACGCGTTTCAACATCGTGCCGGGGCTGCTTGGCATCATCCTCACCATGACCATGGTGATGATGACGGCGCTCGCGGTCACACGGGAATATGAGCGCGGCACCATGGAAAACCTGCTCGCCATGCCGGTCAGGCCCATCGAGGTGATGTTCGGCAAGATCGCACCCTACATCATCATCGGGACACTGCAGGTCGCCGTCGTGCTGGTGGCAGCGAAACTTCTGTTTGGTGTGCCCTTCGAGGGAACGCCGCTGCTCTTTGGCGCAGCGACCGTGCTGTTCATCACCGTCAACCTCGCGGTGGGATTCACATTTTCGACCATCGCGCAGAACCAGTTGCAGGCGGTGCAGATGTCGTTCTTCTTCCTCATGCCCGCTATCCTGCTGTCGGGCTTTGCCTTCCCGTTCCGCGGCATGCCGGGCTGGGCGCAAGTCATCGGCGAGGCCCTGCCCGCCACGCATTTCATTCGCATCGTGCGCGGCGTCATGCTGAAGGGCGCGTCGCTGGACCAGGTCGCGGGCGAAATCGCCGTCCTCGCCTTCATGCTGGTGGTCGTCGCCACCGTGGCGGTGAGCCGCTACCGGGTGACACTGGATTGAGTGGTGCCTGATCAGGGCAGAGGATCGTCGTCAGTATCGGTCATGTGTTCGAGGGCCGCGATGGCGGGCATGCCGCTGCCGGCGATGCCCTGCATGTCGCCATACATGCCCGAGGTTGCCTCCAGCACGTTGAAGAGGTTCTTCTCGCGCTTGGCCCATTGCCTGAGCATGAAGGACTTCTCCTTTTCGAGTTCCTTCTGCTGGCTGCGGAAATTCTCGATGATGGCGTCCACGCGGTGCTTGAAGTGCGGACCGGTGAGATAGTCATACATCTGTTCCATCTTGCCCGCCTGCCCCACCTGCTGCTGCTTGACGCGCGCAAGATCGAGCAGGCTGGCGCGTAGGATCGTGGCCAGCGCCAGCGCCTCGCGCGGATGCACGACATGCACCGTCTCCACCACGTCGAGCCGCTCCACGCCCTTGGGCAGGGCAGATGTCACCAGCACGGCCACGTCGGCGGGCAGGTTGCGCTGGTCGTCGCGCAGCTTGGCCAGCCAGCCGTCGCTCCAGTTTTTCGCCCGCTTCAATTCCCAGACGATCACACCCGCCTGCTGGCCGGATGAGGACAGCACGTGCTGCACCAGGTCGGCGCCGATCTCGCCCTTGGGCACGGGTTCAATGCGGTCCAGCGGAAAGCGCTGCTGCAGTTGCTGCTCGAAGTCCAGTTCCAGAACTTCGCCCTGCAACTGCTGCGAGCCCTGTTCGGCGCGGCGTTTCAACTCCTCGATCTGGCGCTGCATGCCGGCGATGGTTTCTTCCTTCTCGGACACCTTGAGGCGCATGGCCTGTTCGGCCTCGGCCTGGGCCTTGGCGCGGATCGCGGCACTGTCGGCCTCCACACGGGTGGCGATGGTCAGTTCCAGTTCGCGCTTCTGGTCTTCCAGGGCACGCTCCTTCGCCATGAATGCCGCCTGCTGCTTCTGGGCTTCGGCAAGCTTCTGCTCGCGCTGCTGCAGAAGGCCCCGCAGTTCCGCCATGGCATCCGCCTGCTGCTTCATTTCGAAGTCGAGCGTCGAGCGGATGCGCTTCTGCTCCATGGCCACCAGCGCCAGCTTCTGCTCCTCCAGCCGCGCCGCCACCTGCTCGTCCACATGGGCCTGGGCATGGGCGAGTTTCGATTGCTGGAGTTGAAGTTCGGCCCTGTCCCTGGCCAGCGCGTCAGACTGCACCTGCATGCGCTTCTCGTAGTCGGCGCGGGTGGCGGCAAGCAGCGGAGCGGCAAGGGATTCCGTGAGCTTCACTTCGGACTTGCAATTGGGGCAGATGATCTGCGGATCGGCGTGCTGGGTCATGGTGGAATGATAGCTGATTCCGCTGCCTCGCCGGAAAAAGTAAAACCCCGGGATCTCTCCCGGGGTTCTGCATTCGTGGGGGTGGTTGGACTTCTCAGAAGTCCATGCCGCCCATGCCGCCGCCCATGCCGCCGCCGCCGGGCATGGCGGGGGGAGCGTTCTTGGGCTTTTCGGCGATCATGGCTTCCGTCGTGATCAGCAGCGACGACACCGAAGCGGCGTCCTGCAGGGCCACGCGCACGACCTTCGCCGGGTCAATGATGCCCTTCTCGATCATGTCGCCATATTCTTCGTTCTGGGCGTCGAAGCCGAAGTTGCCGGACTTCTCCAGCACCTTGCCGACAACGATCGAGCCTTCCACGCCGGCGTTCTCGGCGATCTGGCGGATCGGGGCTTCAAGGGCCTTGGAGACGATCTTGATGCCGGCCTGGATGTCGGCGTTCGAGGACGACAGCGCGTCCACGGCCTTCTTGGCACGCAGCAGGGCAACACCGCCGCCCGGAACCACGCCTTCTTCAACGGCTGCACGGGTGGCGTTCAGCGCGTCGTCAACGCGGTCCTTGCGTTCCTTGACTTCCACTTCCGTGGCGCCGCCGACCTTGATGACGGCAACGCCGCCGGCAAGCTTGGCGAGACGCTCCTGGAGCTTCTCCTTGTCGTAGTCCGAGGTGGTCTCCTCGATCTGCGCCTTGATCTGGGCGCAACGGCCGTTGATGTCGGCCTTCTTGCCGGCACCGTCGACGATCGTGGAGTTTTCCTTCTCGACCTTCACGCGCTTGGCGCGGCCCAGCATCTGCAGGGTGACGTTCTCAAGCTTGATGCCGAGGTCTTCCGAGATCACTTCGCCGCCCGTGAGGATGGCGATGTCTTCCAGCATGGCCTTGCGGCGGTCGCCGAAGCCCGGAGCCTTCACGGCGCAGACCTTCAGGCCGCCACGCAGGCGGTTGACCACGAGGGTCGCGAGCGCTTCGCCTTCGATGTCTTCAGCGATGATGAGCAGCGGCTTCGAGGTCTGGACGACGGCTTCGAGGATCGGCAGCATCGGCTGGAGCGAGGAGAGCTTCTTCTCGTGCAGCAGGATGTAGGGATCTTCGAGTTCAGCGACCATCTTGTCGGCGTTGGTGATGAAGTAGGGCGAGAGATAGCCGCGGTCGAACTGCATGCCTTCGACGATGTCGAGTTCGGTCTCGGCGGTCTTCGCTTCTTCAACGGTGATGACGCCTTCGTTGCCGACCTTCTGCATGGCCTTGGCGATCATGTCGCCGATTTCCTTTTCGCCGTTGGCGGAAATCGTGCCGACTTGGGCCACTTCGTCGGAGCCCTTGACCTTCTTGGCCTGCTTCTTCACGGCTTCGATGGCCGCGGCCACGGCCATGTCAACGCCGCGCTTCAGGTCCATCGGGTTCATGCCGGCGGCCACGTTCTTGGCGCCTTCGCGCACGATCGCCTGGGTCAGAACGGTTGCGGTCGTGGTGCCGTCGCCGGCGAGGTCGTTGGTCTTGGAGGCGACTTCACGCACCATCTGGGCGCCCATGTTCTCGAACTTGTCTTCCAGTTCGATTTCCTTGGCGACGGTGACGCCGTCCTTGGTGGTGCGCGGAGCGCCGAAGGACTTGTCGATGACGACGTTGCGGCCCTTGGGACCGAGGGTGACCTTCACCGCGTTGGCGAGAATGTCGACGCCGCGCAGCATCTTTTCGCGGGCATCAGCGCCGAAGCGCACTTCTTTTGCAGCCATGTGCTTAATTCCTCTGTGTACTGATTAAATTGATTGGAGTGTGGATTGGTGAGCCGCTTCCCCTCGTCCGTCACCCTCCGCGCAGGCGGAGGGTCCACCATGCTTCAGCATGGATCCCCGCCTTCGCGGGGATGACGCCAGAAGCAATGGCGTCACTTCTCCATCACGCCCATGACGTCGGATTCCTTCATGATCAGCAGCTCTTCGCCGTCGATCTTGATTTCCGTGCCGGACCACTTGCCGAAGAGGACGACGTCGCCCTTCTTGAGGTCGATGGGGATGAGCTTGCCGCTCTCGTCGCGGCCGCCCGGGCCCACGGCGATGATCTTGCCCTGCATCGGCTTTTCCTGGGCCGTGTCCGGAATGATGATGCCACCCTTGGTCTTGGTGTCTTCTTCAACCCGCTTCACGACAACGCGGTCGTGCAAAGGACGGAACTTCATGCGAAACGCTCCTAAAATATTGTTTTCGTTCTGAAACCGGGCAGACCGTCACGGCCCGCACCCGCTTCTGTTAGCACTCACCCATGGAGAGTGCCAACAGCTGGACGGGGAGATAGGAGCGGCACGGCACTGAGTCAAGGGGGCGCGGCCAGGAAAGATTCACCATGAATTTCATATGGTTAATTGTGGCGCACCGCGAATGTGCCTGGCCGCAGAGGGTACGGCACCGGACGTGGCCCTGCGAACGGGCAACCCGGGACAAACCAGCGTTCGGTTCGCGGGTTTGTCCCTGATGCCTTGCGGTTCGTCTGCGGGCGGGCGGGCCGCCGCATATCGTCTAGGCGATCAGGATGTCGCCGGCGTCCAGTGCGCTGTGGTTGTTGAGGGTTGCAATCACCTGTGCCGCAGCGGCACCCGTGCCATCGTCGTCATAAGAAAGTTTGCCGGTTACAGCATCATAGATGAAAGATGCTTCCGCCAACAGGGCCGAGGTGCCGGCGATCATGTTGACTCCATCCACCAGCGGTCCGTTCAGGGCAAGGCCTGTGGCCGACATCACAAGATGATCGGTGCCGTGGGTGAAATCGATCACCGTATCAGCGCCCTGGTTCAGGCCATCGAAGTGGAACTGGTCAGCGCCCGCACCACCCGTCAACCTGTCCTTGCCCAGTCCACCGAACAGTTGGTCATCACCTGCGTCGCCGAAGATGTTGTCGTTGCCACTGCCACCATCCAGCGTGTCATTGCCGTTGCCGCCGCGCATCACATCGTTTCCGGTACCGCCCGACATCATGTCGTTTCCGTTGAGGCCCGTCATGCGGTCAGCCACATCGGAACCGGTCATCACGTCGTTGCCACCCATCAGGTAGTTGAACGCCTTGAGGCTGTTGGGCGCGCGGCTGTAGAGGTTGTCGAGGAACGGCTTCGCGGGAAGGTTCACGGTTGCCGATTGCAGGAGATCGGAGCCAATGAAGTGATCCCACCCCACGATATTCTGGACGATGGCACCCGAGGCATCAAGCGAGGCCGTGGTGTGGATGACGAACATGGTGCCATCAGTATTGGCGGAGTAATAGTTCAGATAGGGTCCCACGCGCTTTGCTGTGATGGCCGTGATGTCGAAGGTGGATTGGGGCAGCGCGACTGTCGCGTTGCCAGGGAAGTATTGGATGTTTGCCATGATGCACTCCGGGATAAATTGCTGCCGTGTCCCGTGCCATGACTATGGAGGTGATGCTGATGACTGGCTGACAAAGCAGGCGCGGAGTCGGCGCAAATTGTCGCGGGGCCGCGGACGGCAGGGTCAAACTGTATCCGTCTGCGTGGCAATTGGCGCGACGATTCGTTTTTTTGTCCGTGCACTGAGTTTTTTCGCGGTGGCCGTCTCTGCCCTGGCGGTTCCCTGTGCATCGGCGCAGGAAGATGCGAACTCAGGGACGATCTCTGCCATCCCGGATGCGGTGTGGGCGGGCATGCAGGACAAGTCCTTCAATCCGCGCATCAAGGGGTGCGCGCAGCGGCGGGACTTGCGGCTTCTCAGCCTGCCCTTCCGGGATTTCTCCGGTGCGGTGAAGCAGGGGCAGCTGATCGTGCACCGGCGCGTGGCGCGGGATGTGCGGAATGTGTTCGTGCAGCTGTTCACGGACAAGAGTTTCGCCATCGCGCGCATGGACCTGATTGATGCCTTCAACGGCGATGATGATGCATCGATGGCGGCCAACAACACCTCCGGCTACAACTGTCGGCGGGTGAGCGGTTCGGCGCGGCTGTCGTCGCACGCCCGCGGACTGGCCATCGACATCAATCCGCTGGTCAACCCGTTCGTCTCCCGCAGGGGCACCTCGCCCAAGGGGGGCGAGGCCTGGGACACGGCGGAGGAGCGCGGCAAGGTTGCCGACCAGCCGGGCCTCATCCTGCCCGGCAGCGCCATCACCCGCGCCTTCAAATCCAGGGGCTGGGGCTGGGGCGGTGACTGGCGCAGCTCCAAGGACTACCAGCACTTTTCCGCCGACGGCCGCTGAATTGCAGGGCACGCAAGGCTGGCCTGAACCGGAACCAAGTTACCCGATTGTCATTTGCATTCCCGTCCCGTGCGGCGAAAATGCCTGACACGCGCGACGGAATCAGGCCTGCTGATCCGTCTTCACCCGGTTGCAGAGGAACCCACATGCGCAAGCGACATCTGTTTCCGGGCCTGATCCTGGGCTTGATCATCATGCTGGCAGCTGCCGCAGCCGCTTTGCAGGCCACGGGACAGTGGCCAGGCCTCTATGCGCGGCTGCATGCCATCCTGTCCGGCGCGCCGGCCACGCCCGCGGTTCAGCAGGCCGCCAAGCCACAGGGCGCAAGCGGTGGCAGGGCGCCAGTCCCCGTTGAAGTGTCGGCAGCGAAAACCGAATCCTTCACAGACAGCATCGCGGTGATCGGAAGCCTTGTGGCGCAGGAGTCGGTCACGGTGGCGGCCGACACGCCGGGCCGGATTGTGGCCGTGGCTGCCGTGGACGGCGCTGCGGTCAAGGCGGGTGATGCGCTGTTCCGCCTCGATGGCGCCCTGGTCGATGCCGAAGTGAAAGAAGCGGAAGCGAGGCTCGCGCTCGCCGAAACGAATTTCCGCCGCAACCAGACTCTGGCGCGCTCGCGCAACGTGGCGCAGAGCAACGTGGACCAGGCGGCGGCGGAACTTGACCTTGCCCGCACCGCCATGGATCTCGCGAAGGAGCGGCAGAACCGCCTCGTGGTGCGCGCGCCCTTCGATGGCCACCTCGGTTTCCGCCAGGTCTCGGTCGGCGCCTATGTCACGGCCGGCATGGCGCTGGTGGCCCTCAACAAGATGACCACACTCAAGGTCAGCCTCAGCGTGCCGGAGCGCTATTTCACCGCGCTTTCCGTCGGCCAGAAGGTGAGCCTGACAGCAGACGCCGTTCCGGGTCGATCCTTTGATGCCACTGTCGCGGCGATCAACCCGGTGATCGATGTGAACGGCCGTGCACTCCAGATGCAGGCCACGTTGGAAAATGCCGCCCTTGCCCTGCGGCCGGGCATGCTGGTGCGCGCCACCATCCTGGGCCAGTCGCGGTCGTCGGTGACCGTGACGGAGGCTGCAATCATTCCGCAGGGCCGGGACAGCGTCATCTTCACCGTCGTGGACGGCAAGGCCAAACGCCTTGTGGTGACGACAGGCCAGCGCCGGGACGGCAGGGTCGAGGTGCGCAGTGGGCTGGAAGCGGGCACGCGGGTTGTCTCCGCCGGGGCGGCGCGCCTTTCCGACGGATCACCTGTCAAGGCATCACCTGCAACCGCAACGGAGTGAGCGCCGATGACATTGCCCGAATTCTGCATCCGCCGACCGGTATTCGCCACGGTGCTCAGCCTCATCCTCGTGCTTGTCGGCCTGATGGCCTTCAGCCGCCTCACCATCCGCGAATACCCGAACATCGACGAGCCACAGGTCACGGTGCAGACGAACTATTCGGGCGCCTCGGCGGAAATCATCGAGAGCCAGGTCACCCAGGTGCTGGAAGGTTCTCTCGCCGGCATTGAAGGCATCGATACCATCGAGTCCTCCTCGCGATCGGAGAGCAGCCGCATCACCATCCGCTTCCGGTCGGGTGTCGCCATCGACAGCGCCACCAGCGATGTGCGCGACCGGGTCAGCCGGGTGCGGCGCTCGCTGCCGGATGACATTTCCGAGCCCGTGATCTCGAAGGTTGAAGCCGACGCGCAGCCCATCATCTTCCTCATTGTGCGATCGGCTGGCATGGATGCACTGGCTCTCACCGACTATGTGGACCGCTTCATCGCCGACCGCTTCAAGAACCTCGACGGTGTGGCCGATGTGAGCATCAACGGCGAACGGCGATATGCCATGCGCATCTGGATCGATCACCAGTCGCTCGCCGGACTCGGCCTTACGGTGCAGGACATCGAGACTGCCATACGGTCCCAGAACGCGGAAATCCCGGCAGGACGAATCGAGGGAACCGAGCGCGAGTTCACCGTTCTCTCGCGCACCTCGCTCGGCACGCCCGAGGACTTCCGCCAGATCAAGCTGAAGAACGCAGGCGGCCTTCAGGTGACACTGGGCGATGTGGCGCGGGTGGAACTCTCGTCCGCAGATGTCCGCCGCGAAAGCCGATACGAAGGCAACACCTCCATCTCCATCGGCATCATCAAGCAGGCGGTGGCGAACCCGCTTGATGTGGCAAAGGCCGTGAACGCGGTGCTGCCGCGCATCAACCAGTCACTGCCGGACGGCACGACGGTGGAAGTCGGTTTTGATTCCACTGTGTTCATCGACCGGTCCATCCGCAACGTCTTCGCCACGATCCTCGAGGCCGTGGTGCTGGTGACGCTGATCATCCTTGTCTTCCTGCATTCCTTCCGCGCGGCGATCATCCCCGTGGTCACAATTCCTGTCTCGCTGGTGGCGGCATTTGCGCTCATGCATGTGGCGGGCCTGTCGGTGAACACGCTCACGCTGCTGGCTTTCGTGCTCGCCATCGGCCTGGTTGTCGATGACGCCATCGTCATGCTCGAGAACATCTACCGCCACATCGAGGACGGCATGAAGCCATTCGAGGCGGCGCTGAAAGGGGCGCGCGAGATCGGCTTTGCCATTGTGGCGATGACGCTGACGCTGGCGGCCGTCTATGCGCCGATTGCCTTCACGCCCGGACGCACCGGGCGGCTGTTCCTCGTATTCGCGGTCACATTGGCCGGCGCGGTCGTTGTGTCAGGCTTCGTGGCGCTCACGCTCACACCCATGATGTGCTCCAAGCTGCTCAGGCACAATGACCGGCCCAATGTGCTGATGCGCGCCGTCGAGCGTGTTCTGGCATGGCTTGAGCGTGCCTATCGTGCGGTCCTGCGCGTGGCGCTGGCTGGCCGTTGGTTTGTGCTGCTGCTCGCCGTTGCCGTTGCCGGAGCAGGCGGGTGGCTGTTCACCGAGATCAAGTCGGAGTTGTCACCCACCGAAGACCGCGGCACCGTGATGATCTCGGCGAATGCGCCGGAGGGTTCAACCTTCGCCTACACGCGGCGCTATGCGGATGACATCGAAGCCATTCTCGACGGCGTGCCGGAACTGCGTTCCGCCCTGATGATCGTGGGTGCCGGAGAGGCGACACGCATCCTGTCCTTTGGCCGGCTCCAGGACTGGTCGGAACGCGGGCGCAGCCAGCAGGCCATCGTGCAGGAGTTATCCCCCAAACTGCGCGGCATCGCGGGCGTGCAGGCTTCGGCCAGCAATCCGGCGTCGCTGGGCGTGCGCGGATTTGGCAAACCGTTCCAGTTCGTGTTGCAGTCCTCGTCATCCTATGAGGAACTGAACGCGGTGGCCCGACGCCTGGTGGACCGGCTGGAGGAAAACGGCGGATTTGCCGACCTGGACACGGACCTCCGCCTCAACAAGCCGCAGATCGAGGTCAGGATCGACCGCGAGCGTGCAGCAGATGCGGGAGTTGACGTGTCTGTCATCGGGCGAACCCTTGAAACCCTCATGAGCGGGCGCAATGTCACGCGCTTTGAAATCGATGGCGAGCAGTATGACGTGACGGTGGCCCTGCCGCTGGAAGAGCGAACGTCGCCGGACGTCCTTTCGCAAATACATGTGCGCGGGACTGGCGGCACGATGGTGCAACTTTCCAGCCTGGTGAGCCATGTCGAAGGGGTGGCACCACGTGAATTGAAGCGCTTCAACCAGTTGCGCGCCGTCACCATCGAGGCCAATCTCGCACCGGGATTCACGCTGGGTGAAGCCATCGCGGCCGTGACTGCTGCGGCAGGCGAGGTACTGCCTGACAATGTGGTGAGTGACCTGACGGGACAGTCGCGCGAGTTCCGCGATTCGAACTCGAACATTGCCTTCATATTTCTCCTGGCGCTGGCCTTCATCTATTTGGTGCTGGCGGCACAGTTCGAGAGCTTCCGCGACCCGCTGATGATCATGCTGAGCGTGCCTCTATCGATGACAGGTGCGCTCGCGGCACTGTGGTGGAGTGGCGGCACACTCAACGTCTATTCACAGATCGGACTTGTGACGTTGATCGGTCTCATCACCAAACACGGCATTCTCATCGTGGAGTTCGGCAACAAATTGCAGGATTCGGGCCAATCCCGCCAGGACGCCGTGACCGAAGCGTCGGTGCTGCGCCTGCGCCCGATCCTCATGACGACAGCGGCCATGGTGCTGGGGGCTGTTCCGCTGGTGCTGGCGTCAGGTGCCGGTGCCGAGAGCCGGATGCAGATCGGCTGGGTGATCGTCGGTGGCATGAGCTTCGGCACGGTGCTCACGCTGTTCGTCGTGCCATGCGTCTATACCATCATGGGCCGCGCGGGCAAGGCCGTTGCAAGTGCCGAGACCTTGGACAGCGACGGTCGTTCGCCAGGGAAGCCGATCAAGCTGGCAGCCGAATGACACAAAAAAGGGCACCTGGCTCGCGCCCGGTGCCCTTCATCAGATATGCCGCGTGTTACGCCGCTTCTTCCGAGGCTTCGTCTTCGGCCTTTTCGCCTGATGCGGCGCCGCGCTTGGCGTTGCGTGCGAGGTAGTCCTCCAGTTCCTTGATGCACTGGTCTTCATCGACCTTGCGCACCGCCGCGAGTTCGCGGGCGAAACGGGCCAGCGCCTGCTCGAAGAGCTGGCGTTCGGAGTAGGACTGCTCGGGCTGGCGCTCGGAGCGGTAAAGGTCGCGGATCACTTCGGCGACGGCAATCATGTCACCAGAGTTGATCTTTGCATCATACTCCTGGGCGCGGCGCGACCACATGGTGCGCTTGATGCGGGCGCGGCCACGGATCACCTTCATGGCGGTCTCGATCATCACGCGGTCGGCGAGGTGACGCATACCCTTCTGTTCGGCACGGTTGGTCGGCACCTTGAGGCGGAGCTTCTCCTTCTCGAAATCCACGATGTAGAGTTCGAGCTTCACACCGGCGATTTCCTGCTCCTCGACGTTGGAGATCTTGCCCACACCATGGGCCGGATAGACGACCAGTTCGCCGATCTTGAAGATCTGCTTCTTGGGCTGGGGTGTCGCGGCAGCCTTGGCGGGTGCGGCGGCGGCGACAGGCTTGGCGGCCGGTGCTGCGGACACAGGTTTCACTGCCACCGGCTTGACTACCGATGGCTTGACGGTTGCCTTGGTGGGAGCGGCGACCGGCTTGGCAGCAGCTTTCGGCGCAGGCTTGGCGACAGGCTTTGCAGCAGCCTTCGGCGCGGGCTTGGCGGCAGCCTTGGGGACAGGTTTCGCCTTGGCCTTGACCACCGGCTTGGAGGCCGCTTTGGCGGCGGGCTTTGCCTTTGATTTCGCTGCTGGTTTCTTCTTGGTGACCATAGGTGCCTGACCCTTTTCTGTTCTTGGCGAGCCCCACAGGAGGCAGCGCGCAATCCTGAGGGGAACCGAGTCGCAAAAAAATCCGAGCATTCTGCCCGGATGTTCCTGCTTCATTCCCCAAACTCACTACATGGGGACTGCATATCACAAATTTAAGGGAATTTAAAGGGAGGGTGCTCCGTGTACGGCGCATTTCTGCCCCCCGCGCAGCGGCATGGTTAACGCCATCGCACCGCATCATACGGAATTGACGCGGTTTTCCCCCGCGCCGCCGGGGCGGCTCAGTCGCCCTGGCCGGGATTGGGCGAGAACAGCGCCAGCTTGCCGGGCTTGCCATCATTGGCCTTGGCATCGGCGGGCGGATCGCGCTTCACCGTGATGTTCGGCCACTTGGTGGCGTATTCGGTGTTGAGCTTGAGCCAGCTTTCAAGGCCAGGTTCGGTATCCGGCTTGATCGCTTCCGCCGGGCATTCCGGCTCACAGACGCCGCAATCGATGCATTCGTCGGGGTGGATGACCAGCATGTTTTCACCCTCGTAGAAACAGTCCACGGGGCAAACTTCCACGCAATCCATGTACTTGCACTTGATGCAGTTCTCGACGACGATATAGGTCATAGGTCAGGCCTGTGAGAGGGATAAGGTTTTTCCGGCGCCGCTCTAGCAGACGGGCGGGGGGCTTGCATCCTGTTTTTGCGCCGCACCCTCATGCGGATTTGCGGCCATTTCAACGTAAAGCAGCCGCGCCGCGACGGGTGGCCCCCGGCGCTCGGCCTCGCCCAGCACCTTCACCACATGAACACAGCCATGCACTGCAATGGTCAGGATGTCCTCGGGCTTGACGGCGTAGCTGCCCCTGCTCACCTTTGCCTTGTTCACCCGCACACCGCCCTGCTCCACCAGAGCCTGCGCGTCGGAGCGGTGCTTCACGAAGCGGGCATAAACCAGCCACTTGTCGAGGCGCTGGCTCAGGTGCGTTCCTTTTCGAACTGGGCCTTCAGGGCCCCGAGGACAGCGAAGGGCGAGTTGGGATCGGCCGGCCTTTCGGGCCGCCGGGGCTTCTGGTCGCGCGGCTTGCCGCCACGATCACGGTCACGTTCCGGCTTTCCGCCAGCACCTGCGGCACGGTCCTCGCGTGGCGGGCGGTCGCCGCCATGGGGCTTGCGGTGCTGTGGCTTGCCGTGGTGGCGCCTGCCCCGGTTCTGACCGTCGGCTTCGCCCTCCGACGGTTTGCCACCCTGGTGATGGCGCTGTTCCGGACGATGCCGCTGCGGGCGGAAAGGCCCCATGTCCTTGGGCCACCAGACCTTGGTTTCCACAAGGTCGGCGGCAGGCTCGGCGGAAGCGGATGCCCCATCTGCGGCCTCAGACGCTTCAGCGGCGGTCTCCACCGCGGCAGGCTGCTCACCAGCCGCTGTGATCACCGCTGGTTCGGCGGGTGTCTCTGGCGCGCCCTCTTCCGCGCCTTCTTCAATGACCAGGGCTGGCGTTTCCGCCACAACACTTTCAACTGAGGCCTCAACTGTCACGGCCGTTTCGCCGGGTACAGGCGGCGCGGCTGCTGGCTGGTGGCCCTTGGCCCCCGGCACGGGCGGCTTGGGCAGCATGCGCGTCTGCGAGCGGAAGCCGAGGCTTGTGAGGATGGCCTCAAACTCTTCGCCAGAACAGCCGACCAACGACATCATGTCGGGCGTCACGGTGAAACCACCACCATCGACAGCCCCCTGCGGACGCTGCTCCTCGGGGAAGCGCGGCTTCCAGAAGACGCGGTCGCGGATCAGATCAGAGAGACGCTCCAGCATGTCCACACGCACGGCGCGGCTGCCGCAAACGCGATAGCCACACATGCGGTAGAAGCCTTCCGGCTTGGCCATATCGGCAGCCGCCGAGGTGAGACCGTTGGCGGGTGCCGCTGGCACATCACCCGACACCGTTCCGGCCTTCTGCTGTTCCAGCCACCAGAGCACGAGGCGCAGATCAGTCGCTGCCGGTTTCAGCAGGGCGGGAAGGAACAGTGTGAAGGCGCCGAAGCGGACGCCAAGGGCGCGCAGCTTGGCGCGGTCTTCCTGGCTCAACTGCTTCACGTCCTCGGCCACGCCATCGCGCGGCAGCACGCCGTAATTCTCGGCAAGGCGGTAGGCGATGCCGCGGGTGATGCCCTCGAGGCCATCCGCCTCCTCCAGCTTCATCAGCGGTTCGGCCAGGCCTGCGATGTGGCGCCCGGCAAACTTCTGCAGGCGTTCGCGCACCATGTCGCGGTCAGCGGGGGCAAGCACATCATCGGCAATGACTTCGGCGCGCGGCCGATAGCGCGCATCTGCAGCAGCAAGGCGGCCCACGGCATGGCCCTGCCATTCGATGGCGCCGAGGCGCGAGAGTTTCAATTCGGTGTCGGCCGTTGCCGAAAGCGACTTGGCGCGGGCGGCCAGCTCGGCGGCCAGCGCCTGCACGGCAGCGGCCTTGAGCACGCGGGTTTCGCTTCCTGCCACCGCCGGATCGGGCACGAAGCTCAATCCCGTGATCCGGCCAATCGCTTCACCTTCAACCGCGATCACGCCATCTTCTTCTACGCTCGACATCAAACCTTCCTTCTTGGCCAGCCGCCGCATCAATACACTGGTTTTGCGGTCAATGAAACGATGTGTGAGACGTTCATGCAGAACGTCCGAGAGGCGGTCCTCGATTTCCTTGGCACGGCCCTGCCAATAGACCGGTGCTTCCAGCCAGTCCGCACGGTTGGCAATGAAGGTCCAGGTGCGGACATGGGAGATGCGGGTGGACAGCGTGTCAATGCCACCCTCGACGTTGTCGCAATAGGCCAATTGCTGGGCAAACCAGTCCTCGGGAATGAAACCACGGCCCGTCTGCAGCGAGGAAATGACGCGGCCCACGAGATGGGCGTGTTCGGCGGGCGAGATGTTGCGGTAGTCCGGAATCTGGCAGGCTTCCCAGGCACGCTCCACGTCTGATGCGCTTGCGACAAGATTGCGCAGGCTTTCGTCGCGGCAGATGGCTTCGAGGGCATCCACGTCGGGTGCGTTCTGGGCACGCGTCAGGCCCTCCTGCCGTGGCAGGATGCCGAGGCTCTTGCGCAGCGTATCAAGCGAACGGAAATCCAGATCACGGTTGCGCCATTGCAGGACGCGGACGGAATCGAAGTTGTGGTTCTCGAGGCGGTCGATCACCTCCTGCTCGAAGGGTTCTGCCTCGCCCGAGACACCGAAGGTGCCGTCATTGAGGTGGCGGCCAGCGCGGCCCGCGACCTGCCCAAGTTCAGCCGGTGTGAGATGGCGGTACTGGAAACCGTCGAACTTGCGGGTGGAGGCGAAGGCGACGTGATCGACATCCATGTTCAGGCCCATGCCGATGGCATCGGTGGCCACGATGTAGTCAACTTCGCCAGACTGGTAGAGGGCGACCTGGGCGTTGCGGGTGCGCGGCGAGAGCGCGCCCATCACCACGGCGGCACCACCCTGCTGGCGGCGGACGAGTTCGGCAACGGTGTAGACCATCTCCGCCGAGAAGGCGACGATCGCCGAGCGGCGTGGCAGGCGCGTCAGCTTCTTCTGACCGGCATAGGTGAGTTTCGAGAGGCGCGGGCGCGCGACAAACGTGGTGCGCGGCAGGAGCTTCTCAAGAATCCCCCGCATGGTCGAAGCACCGAGCAACACCGTCTCGTCAATGCCACGGCGATGCAGGATGCGGTCGGTGAAGATGTGGCCACGCTCAAGATCGTTGGCCAGTTGGATTTCATCAATGGCGAGAAACGGCACATCGATGCCCGGTGGCATCGCCTCGACCGTGCAGATCCAGTAGCGCGGCTTGACGGGAATGATCTTTTCTTCCCCGGTCACCAGCGCCACGGCGTGATCACCAGCGCGCAGGCGCACCCTGTCATAGATTTCGCGGGCCAGCAGCCGCAACGGCAGGCCGATCATGCCGCCGCCATGGGCGAGCATGCGTTCCACGGCGTAGTGGGTCTTGCCTGTGTTGGTGGGGCCGAGAACAGCAGTCACCGGGCTGCTGCGCTGGCTGGCGCGGGAGGGAGTCATAATATGAGGACTGATTTAGGTGATCCCCCGCTGATCAGAAAGGGCCATTGGCGCATTTGGCACAGGGAATTAACTTTCGGATTCAAGCGCGAACGGAACACGCCCGAATCGGTTAAGTCGTCGTTTTCGCCATTTGTTCCAAGGCATTTGAACCATTCCGGTAAGGATGAACAGCTGTGGTTTCGCCGGGCTGCAAGTGAAACAGCACTACCCTCTTAAGGTTTGGGCGGCAAAACTTACCCGGACGTAAACAGCAAGGTGATGATTGGACTCATCTTTTTAACAAAGCGTTCCCTGGCGGAACGAAGCGCGCCCGAATCGCTGCTTTGGGGATTTTCCCGTTCTGTTCACGCCATGGGTGGGGGGTACCCTCTGGAAGCCGCACTAGAACCCTCCATGGCCGCGGTGCAATGTTCCAGCGCGCCGGTCAGAAAAGCCATTCACGTTAACCACTTGTGCCAAAATGGGAATGTGAGCGCCCGTTGCATTCACTGTTCATTTCTGTCCAGCGCGGAGGCCGCGGTGTTGATGTGCGGGGGTCTGCCCTGACCTTTCCCACCTCCTCGCTTGACCTCTCCGTCGCGCACCGCTATGCACCAGCCAAATTCATGCCGGGAACGGGAGTTTCCGGCTTTCTTACGTTGAGATCACGGAGAGTAACATGTCGCGCCGCTGCGAATTCACGGGCAAGGGTTGGCTTTCGGGCAACCAGGTCAGCCACGCCAACAACAAGACCAAGACGCGCTTCATGCCGAACCTGTGCGATGTCACGCTCATGTCGGAAGCGCTGGGCAACTCCTACTCCTTCCGCATCAGCGCCCATGCGCTGAAGTCGGTCGAACACCGCGGTGGCCTCGATGCCTACCTGCTCAAGGCCAAAAACGATGAACTCTCGGCCAAGGCGCTGAAGCTGAAGCGCAGCATCGCCAAGAAGGTCGAAAGCCAGAAGGCCGCCTGATCCCTTCCTTGTACCGAATTCAAAAGCCGCTCCGCAGGGGGCGGCTTTTTTGTTAGATTGCGGCCATGGACAAGACGCGCACGGACAAGCCCCGCACAGAAGGGCCAGGAGACCAGCCCAAGCGCCACTCGCCAAAGGCAACACGCGATGGAGCCCCCCGCGTGCATGCCACGGCACAGTTGCGTGATTGCGTGCTCGGGCGCTTCACCGATGTGGCCGAACGCGTGGTGATGGCGGAATCCGTGCTCGGCGACTATTCATATGTCGAGCGCGGGGTGGAAGCGATCTACTGCGACATTGGCAAGTTCTGCGCCATCGCCTCGAACGCGCGGCTCAATGCCCTTGAGCATCCGCTGGAACGCATCTCGCAACACAAGATCACTTACCGGCCCAACGAATATTTCCTCGGCGCGAAGATCGACAGGGATTTCCGTGAACGGCGGCAATCGCAGCGGGTCGCAATCGGGCATGATGTCTGGATCGGGCATGGGGCGGTGATCATGCCGGGAGTTGCCATCGGTCATGGTGCGATTGTCGCCGCCGGTGCTGTCGTCACCAGGGATGTGCCCGCCTATGCCATCGTGGCCGGGGTTCCGGCGGAGGTTCTGCGCTGGCGTTTTGACGAGATCATCCGTGAACGGATCATTGCCCTCGGCTGGTGGGACTGGGAGCACGACCGGCTGGCACAGGCGGTGGATGACATGCGCAGGCTCAGCACCGAGGAGTTTCTGGAGCGGCATGGCGGATAGCCCCCTCATTCTCCCCGCTGACGGGCGGCAGTCCGAAACGGCGCTGGCCGTGCAGCGCGGCGTCTGCCGCCTGATGCGGGCGCACGGCTTCTCGGTCATCACCGAGTTCACGCTGGCCACGGGTCGGCGGGCGGATGTGTTCGGCGTGCGCCAGGACGGTTTCATCTGGATCGTGGAAATCAAGTCATCGCTGGCGGATTACCGGGCCGACCAGAAGTGGCCGGAATACCGCGACTACTGCGACCGCTTCTGCTTTGCCATTCCGCTGGAGATGGATGCCGCGATCATTCCGCCGGAGGCAGGGCTGGTGGTCGCGGACCAATATGGAGCGGAGATCGTGCGGCTGACGCAAGACCATCCGCTGCACGCCTCGCGGCGCAAGGCGGTGACACTGCAGTTCGGCCGCGCGGCAGCGGCACGCCTGCACGGGCTGTATGATCCGTAGTTACTTCGGGGGGCGAATACCAGACTGTCTTCCCCACGTTCATCGCGGGGACCCATGTTTCCGCCTGACAGCGGTCACGCCACCTTGTGTAATGGGTTGCCGGGACAAGCCCGGCAATGACAGAAAGAGGGAATGGCGACAGGCCGTACTTACGCTGTGTACATCATGGCGAGCAAACCATACGGCACGCTCTATATCGGCGTGACCGGCGACATCATTTCCCGCGGACGCCAACACAGGGATGGGGAAGTTGCGGGATTCAGCAAAAGATATGGCGTGCACCGGCTCGTCTGGTTCGAATACTTCGGTGATGTTCACCTCGCGATCCAGCGCGAAAAATCCCTGAAAAAATGGCGCCGCGACTGGAAGATCAACCTCATCGAACAGCTCAATCCCCACTGGGAGGATCTCTATCCGCAGTTCTTCCGCGTTTGAGTGCTACTTCGGGGCGCGCTTGGCGAGGATGCGTTGCAGGGTGCGGCGGTGCATGTTGAGGCGGCGGGCTGTTTCCGAGACGTTGCGGCTGCACAGTTCGAAAACGCGCTGGATGTGTTCCCAGCGCACGCGGTCTGCCGACATGGGGTTTTCCGGCAGGGCCTGGCGATGGTCCTTGTCGGAAACGAGCGCGCCATAGACCGCATCAGCATCGGCGGGCTTGGCCAGATAATCGATGGCGCCAAGCTTCACCGCGGTCACGGCGGTGGCGATGTTGCCGTAGCCGGTGAGAACCACAACGCGCGCATCGGGCCTCGCGTTGTGCAGCGCCTCGATCACATCAAGTCCATTGCCGTCACCGAGGCGGAGATCGATCACCGCATAACCAGGCGCCTGCTTGCGCACTTCGGCGATACCTTCGGCGACAGTGTCGGCCATTCGCACGGCAAAGCCCCGCGCCTCCATGGCCCGGCCAAGCCGCGTCAGGAACGGCTTGTCGTCATCCACGAGCAAAAGGGTCTTGTCGTCCGGGAGGTTTTCAATCTGTGTCATGATCGGAACCAGTCAATGGCCCCGCAGGCGGACCGGGTCAAGAGGCTTGAACGGATGACGGCCCGACGTCCACCGCAACACGGGGCCAGGCCATGGCCACGCGTGCCCCCTTTTCCGGGGGGCGCTGGTTGGACAGTGTCACGGTTGCGCCGGAGCGCTCCAGCAGCGTCTTGGCAATGAACAGTCCCAGGCCCATGCCTTCGTGACTGCCGTCCACGATGGTTGCCTCGCTGTATCCGGGCCGTGTCGTCACGTATGGGTCGCCGAGGCGGTCAAAGATCAGCGGATCAAAACCCGGGCCGTCGTCACTGACTGTGAGGATGATGCCCGTCCTGTTCCAGACGGCCTCAACCTTGACAACTGACTCGGCGAAATCGATGGCGTTCTCCAGAATGTTGCCCAGACCATAGGCGATTGCCGGGTTGCGGCGGAAGACGGGTTCGGCGAGTGCCGCCGATTTGGCATCGGGGGCGCAGGTGATGCGCAGTTCCACGTCGGACCCGCGCAGTGGGCTGACCATGTCTTCGATCAGGGAAGAGATTTTCAGGCGTCCGTAAACCTCGTCGGCCGCCTGGTCGCGGTTGGAAAGACGGGCGAGGATTTCCCGGCAGCGCGCGGTCTGGCTGATCAGCAGATCGATGTCTTCGCCATGCGGCGAGGCCTCAGGCAGTTCGCGCTTCAGTTCCTTGGCGACAAGGGCAATGGTGGCAAGCGGTGTTCCCAGTTCATGGGCGGCGGCGGCGGCCAGACCATCAAGCGCCGAGAGACGCTGCTCGCGCGCCAGCACCATTTCGGTTGCGCCGAGTGCCGCTGACATCTGGCGCGCTTCCTCGGCGATGCGGCGGGCATAGATGGCGGAGAAGACGGTGCCACAGATGATCGCCACCCAGAGTCCCGCGAGGTAGTGGTTGGGCAAGGTGAGGCTCTCGCCTGCGGGCCAAGGCAACGGCAGATGAAAGAAAGCCAGCGCCGTGGCGCAACCGAAGCTCAAGGCCCCCAGCGCCAGGGTGGAGCGCAGCGGCAGGGAAGTGGCCGACACGGTGACGGGCACGAGGAAGAGGAAGGCAAAGGGGTTTTCCAGGCCGCCTGTCAGATAGAGCAGCCCGGCCAACTGCACGGTGTCATAAGCCAGCAGCAGGCCAGCCATGGGCGGACGCAGGCGCTTGCTGCCATGCCAGCGGATGGTGAGGAAGATGTTGAGCCAGGCCGAAAACGCGATCAACGCGAGGCAAGGCCCCAGAGGCATGGGGTAGCCCAGATAGAATGCAACGATCAGCACAGCCACGGACTGGCCGATGACGGCGAGCCAGCGCAGCCGCACAAGGGTGCGAAGGCGCAGCAGGTCGGACCCTGCCTGCGATGGCAATGACGGAATTTCTGCCTTCGGGATCAAGATGCCGTAACTGTTACACCTTCACGAGCTGCTTGACGAGGGCGTCCACCATGCGCGGCAGGTCATAGGGGAAGCGGGCCGTGATCAGGTTGCCATCAACCACGCAAGGCTCGTCGAGAACGGTTGCACCTGCGTTCTCAAGGTCAATCTGGATGTTCCAGACTGCGGTGGCGCGCTTGCCCTTGAGGATTTTCGCGCTCACCATCACCCACTGGCCGTGGCAGATGGCGCAGGTCGGTTTGCCGGAGGCATGCATGTCCCGGACGAAGGCCTGCGCATCCTTGTCGGCGCGCAGCGCATCCGGGTTCCAGCAGCCGCCGGGCAGGATCAGCGCGTCATAGTCAGAGACCTTTGCTTCATCCATGTAGCGGTCGATCTTGATCCAGCCGGCATTTTCCATGAGGCGGATGGCGAGCACGTGGGTGGCGCAGATGGGCGGGAAACGCAGGCCGAGCGTCGGGTGGAATTCGCCGACACGCGGCGAGACCACATGCACCGTGGCGCCATGTTCCGTGAGCCAGCGCATGGCCCCCATGATTTCCACTTCCTCCACGCCGTTGGCGCAGCAGATGGCGATGCGCTTGCCCTTCAGCAGGTTGGGATCGCCCGGCGGATTGAACAGGAAGGCATTGAGCTCGCGGTTCAACTCGCCATCCGCCGTGGTGAGGAGTTCGGTTGAGATCGACGGCACCGGAGACGGGGTCATCAGCTGCTGCATGCGGTGGAAGGCCGCGGCTTGCAACGGCGTGGCGGAAAGGGGCTTGTTCATGGCGCGTCACTCCGGTTTTCCGGCGGATGTCCACATGTGCAATTGACACCGCCCGTGATTGTGCAAAACTGTTATATCAGTTCGGGAGAGGCAAATGAAGTACGGATTCAACATGCTGCTGTGGACCGGCCATGTGACGCAAGAACATGTGCCGCTGTTCAAGGCGCTGAAAAAGGCCGGCTATGACGGTGTCGAGTTTCCGCTCTTCGAGGGCACACCGGACCACTACGACAGGCTGGGAGAACAGCTGGACAAACTGGGACTTGAACGTTCAACCGTGAGCGTACTTGGCGCGGGTCACAATCCGCTTTCACCCGACAAGGCTCAGCAGGCGGAGGCCCTGGCGCGGGCCAAATGGGCTGTTGACTGCACCGCAGCACTTGGAGCCAACATTCTTGCCGGGCCCATGCATTCGGAGATCGGCTATTTCTCCGGCGGACCAGCGACGAAACAGGAGCACCAGCGCGGTGTCTCTTTCCACCGCCGTGCCGGAGACCACGCGGCGAAGAAGAATGTGCGCTTCGCGGTGGAGGCGCTCAACCGCTTCGAGTGCTATTTCCTCAACACCATGCAGCAGCTCTCGGACCATCTCGACGCGGTGGATCATCCGCATGTGAAGGCGATGTACGACACCTTCCACTCCAACATCGAGGAGAAGGACCCCGTTGCCGCCATCAAGACGATCAAGAAGCACATGATCCATGTTCACATCTCGGAAAATGACAGGGGCACGCCGGGGAAAGGCCATGTGCCGTGGGCGGCGACCTTCAAGGGCCTCAAGGCCGCGAAGTATGATGGCTGGATGACCATCGAGGCCTTTGGCAGGGCGATTCCGGCGCTTGCGGCGGCGACACGCGTGTGGCGCGACTTCTTCCCCAACAAGGAGGAGGTCTACAAGGTGGGCCTCAAGACCATGAAGCAGGGCTGGGCGAAGGCGCGCTGAGGGCATGAGCGGCAGTACCGTCTATGTGATCGGGACGCTCGATACCAAGGGCAAGGAACTCCACTATGCCGCAGGCCTGGTGCGCGGTGCCGGGGCGCGGGTGCGTCTGGTTGATGTCTCCACCACAACCCATGATGGCAAGGCCGACGTGCCGGCGGCGGAGGTGGCTGCACATCATCCCGCTGGCGCTGCGTCGGTTCTGGGCCTGACGGACAGGGGTGCGGCCGTCACGGCCATGGCCGAGGCGCTGACACGCTTCATGCTCACACAGAAGGATGTGGGAGCGGTTCTGGGCCTCGGGGGCTCGGGCAATACGGCGATTGTGACCACGGCCATGCGGGCCCTGCCCGTGGGCCTGCCCAAGGTGATGGTGTCCACGTTGGCCTCCGGCAATGTCGCGCCGTTTGTGGGTGCCAGCGACATCATGATGATGCATGCGGTTGCCGACGTGGCGGGGCTCAACAGCGTCACCCGCATGGTCGTCGGCAACGCGGCCCATGCGGTTGCGGGCATGGTTCTGAATGACATTCCCCTGTCCGAGACAGCGCGGCCATCGGTGGGGCTTACCATGTTCGGCGTCACGACAGCGGCCGTGACACAGATCCGGACGGTACTGGAAAAGACCCATGACTGCTTCGTTTTCCATGCCACGGGCACGGGCGGGCAGTGCTTTGAAAAACTGATCGATTCAGGCCTGCTCACGTCGGCGATTGACATCACGACAACGGAGGTGGCGGACTATCTCGCGGGTGGCGTTCTTCCGTGTACGGAGGACCGCTTCGGCGCGATCATCCGCCGCCGCATTCCCTATGTGGGTTCGATTGGCGCCTGCGACATGGTGAATTTCGGGGCGCGAGACACGGTTCCGGCGAAGTATGAGGGCCGGAATTTCTACGTCCACAATCCCTTCGTCACGCTGATGCGCACCACGCCTGAAGAAAATGCGGCCATCGGCACCTGGATTGCCGAACGCCTGAACCGCATGGAAGGCCCGGTGCGTTTCCTGCTGCCGCTCCACGGCGTGTCAGCCATCGATGCGGAGGGCAAACCGTTCCACGATCCCGCCGCGGATGCCGCTCTCTTTGCCGCCATCCGGCGCGTCTTCCGGCCGTCGGCCAACCGCAAGCTGATCGAACTTGACGCCAACATCAACGACCCCGCTTTCGCCGCTGCCGCCATCGCAGCCTTCCGGGACATTCAGGAGAGACAATGACCAAGACCACCCGCAAGGACCTGCTCGCGCGCTTCCGTGACATGATCGAGCAGAAAAAGCCCATCATCGGCGGTGGGGCGGGCACCGGCCTGTCCGCCCGCTGTGAAGAGGCTGGCGGCATTGACCTGATCGTCATCTACAATTCGGGGCGCTACCGCATGGCGGGGCGCGGCTCGCTGGCGGGTCTTCTCGCCTATGGCAATGCCAACGAGATCGTGAAGGAGATGGCCCGCGAAGTGCTGCCCGTGGTGAAGCACACGCCGGTGCTTGCGGGCGTGAACGGCACTGACCCCTTCATGATCCGCGACCACTTTCTCGATGAGCTGAAGGCGCTGGGCTTTGCAGGCATCCAGAACTTCCCGACTGTCGGGTTGTTTGACGGCATGTTCCGCAGGAACCTGGAAGAAACCGGCATGGGCTATGGCCTGGAGGTGGATCTTGTGGCCGCGGCCCGTGCAAAGGACATGCTGACCACGCCCTATGTGTTCAATCCGGATGAAGCCACGGCCATGACCAAGGCCGGTGCCGACATCATCGTCGCCCACATGGGCTTGACGACGGGCGGCAACATCGGTGCCGAGACGGCACTCAAGCTGGCGGATTGCCCGGCCCTGATTGCGGACATCGCCGATGCGGCGCGCAAGGTGCGCAAGGACGTGATCGTGCTGTGCCATGGCGGCTCCATTTCGTCGCCGGAGGACGCAAGTTACATCCTGCGCAACACCGAGGGCATCCATGGCTTCTATGGCGCAAGCTCCATGGAACGCCTGCCCACCGAACGGGCGCTCACCCAGCAGACCCGCGATTTCAAGTCCATTTCCTTCTGAGGAGAGCCCCATGGCCCGCGCCTATGCCAGCATCATCATCAATGCCCCGGTGGAGGCCGTGTGGCCGCTGGTGCGCGACTTCAACAGCCTGCCCAAATGGGCGCCTGCCATTGCACGCTCCAAGATCGAGGGCGGGTTGGACGCCGATGTGGTGGGCTGCGTGCGCTCCTTCCATACCCACGATGGCGGGCACATCCGCGAGCGCCTGCTGATGCTCGATGACGCGCGCCACTCGCTCACCTACAACTTCGAGAAGCCCGCCTTTCCGGTGCGCAACTATCTCGCCACCTTGCGGCTCTTTCCGGTGACACAGACCAACCAGACCTTCGTGGAATGGGAGGCGACATTCGATGAAGCGCCTGGTGACGAAGGCAAGTATGAACGCATCGTTTCAAAGGATGTTTTCACCGCCAACCTCAAGAGTCTTGCCGCCGTGATCAGGCGTGACAAGCCACAGGCACCGGCGGGTGCCTTGCGCTGGAAGGGCGGCCAGCCCAACAAGGTGTGGACCTCACGCGTCATCAAGGCGCCGGTTGACAAGGTCTGGGCCATCATGCGCGATTTCGCGGGCATGGGAGCATGGCACGGCGACATCACCAAGATGCACATGCTGAAAAAGGCGAGGCCCGACAAGGTGTCGGGCGTGCGTGACTTCCATTTTGGTGACGGCCATCTGAACGAGGAACTGCTCCACCTCTCCGACCTGAACCGCAGTTTCAGCTACCGCATCACGTCATGTGATATTCCGTGGATCAACTATGTTTCCGGACCGCAACTGTGGCCCGTGACCGCGGACAACACGACGTTCGGGGTTTGGACTGGTGACTGGCAGGCATCGCCGCAGGATGACCTGGTGCTCATCCCGCGCACGGAGCAGAACGTTTACCAACGCGCCTTCATGGAGCTTGAGAAGAACTTCTTCGGCGGAAAGTCCCGGCGGCGTTAACCGCATCGCCACGTTCCTGTCAGATGGCATGGGGGTTGCTGCCTTCACCTGTGAACAGCGAGACACCACGCAGATCATGGCATTGGCTGCCCACGTAAACAATGTTCTGACCCAATCCGGCACAGATGGCCTCGCAGCCGTGTGCCTGCACTCGCTTGAGGATATCGCGGCATGGGCAACGGCCTGGATGCGGCTGGATTCCGTCTCGCAGGCGCGGCATTGCTACTTCCAGAGTCACGACTGGTGCCGCGCCTGGCTGGAACAACATGGTGATGAGGGCTGCACGCCTTTCGTGATCATGCTGCTGCGCGGGAGCGAGGCTGTCGCTGTGTTGCCGCTCATGCGCCAGACGGAATTTGGCTGTGTGCGCGTCCTGCGGCCTCTTGGCGATCCGCACACACAATACGGCAATGTGCTGACAGGAGCCGGCACGCTCACGGCTTGCGAGATGGCGCTGCTCCGCCAGACGCTGCAAAGCGGGAGCCGGGCTGACAGCATCATCATCAACTACATCCCGGAAGGGTCGCCGCTTGCCGAGGTCCTTGGTCCGGAGACGCGCGCCCGGGAACTCGACAATGCCGCTGCCCAGCTTGACCTCTCGGCACCCCGATTGCCCGGTGACCATCTTGCCGGCCTCAGCAAGAACCAGCGCAGGGCCCGCCGCAAGTCTCAGGCCATCCTTGGCGAACTCGGTCCCTTGCGGCTTGATGTGTTGCGGCCCGGAGACAGCGGCTATGTGTCCGCCATTCATCATTGCGTCGCATTGAAAAAGAACTGGATCAAGCACACCGGGCGCATCGGCTCAGGTCTCGACTACGCGGGACACGGAGAATTTCTGGCGCGCCTGCCTGCCGACACCTCTCGCGATGGCGGCATTGTCTTCGCGCTCAAGGCCGGGGAAGCCAGTGTGGCCTATGAGATCGGCTTCCTGCAGCGCGGCCACTACTACTCCTATCTCGGCGCATTCGTCTGGGGATTGCGGCACGCATCCCCCGGCACGCTGCAGATCGAGATGACACTCGACTGGCTTGCGGCAAATGGTGCCGAAACCTTCGATCTTCTTGGGAATCCGGTGGACTACAAGGCGCAGTGGTCAAACCGCGAGGTGGCGCTGGCCTGCCATGTGCTCGACCTTACCGGTGCGGGACGCATCTATTCACGACTCTGGGTGCGGATGGTGCGGCCAATGCTGAAATCCGCCTACCACCGCCTGCCCACCGACGTCAGGCGCGCCGCCACCGTGCTGCGGCTGCTGGATTTGAGCCAGCTCAAGTCAGCCTGACACGTCTCAACTCGTCGGGCGGCCAAACAGGGCGGCTTCCAGCTTGCGGTCGCGGCCATAGACATCCGACCTGAACTCGATGCCGCGGCTCGTGGCGAAGGCTGTCGAGTAGACAATGTGGATCGGGATCTTTTTGGGCAGCACCACCTTCTTGGTCTGCTGGTTGGCCCAGATGCTCTCGATCAGGGTTTGGCTCATCCCGAGCTTGTCGCCCAGCAGGGCAAAGGCGAGATCAGCAGGCCGCGACAGGCGGATGCAGCCATGGCTGAAGGCGCGCGTCGAATTGGCGAACTTGTCCTTGGCAGGCGTGTCATGCAGGTAAATGTTGTGGGCGTTCGGCAACATGAACTTCACCCGGCCCAGGGCGTTCTTCGGCCCCGGCTTCTGGCGGAAGGTGAAGGGGAACTGGCCTGAGCCGTAGGCCGCCCAGTTGACGCTGCCCCAGTCGGCGAGCTTGCCATTGGCGAAGAGTTCAAACTCGGCCGCATAGTGATAGGGGTCCGACTTGAGCTTGGGCAGCATCTCCTTGGTGGCGATGGAATACGGCACTGTCCAGGTCGGGTTCAATTCGACATATTCCAGTTCGTCTGAGAACTCCGGCGTCTGGGTGGCAACGGCGCCGACGACCACGTTCATGCGCTCGCGCTCGCTCTTGCCCTGCACCCATTCCAGTTCGAAGCCCGCGATGTTGACGAGAAAGTGCTCCTCGCCCAACTGGTCCGGCATCCAGCGCCAGCGCTCCATGTTGAGGATGATCTGGCGCTGCCGCTCGCGCGGCTTGATGTTCATGGCCGTGACAGTCTGCTTGCCGAGCAGGCCCTTGGCTTCGAGGCCATGGCGGTTCTGGAACTTCTTCACCGCCTCGAAGAGGGAGCTGTCATACTTCGGCGAAGCGGAATCCGGGCCGTCATAGTCACCGGTGAAGGTGAGGAGTTCGCGGATCTTCGGCACGCGTGCATCGCTGCCACCGGGCTTCAGGCTGTCGCCCTGCCCGATCACCGGCCATTCCAGCCCTTCGTTGATGACGCGGGTGTAGGCGCGCAGCATGCGCTTCAGTGTCTGGTAGTGGTTGTTGCGGGGCTCGAAGAGCGAGAGCGCCTTCCCGGCATCCGGCTGCTTCTGCATCTCGGTCAGCACGCGCAGCGCATCAATGGTCTTGCGGTTGCGAAAGAGGTTGGGGTCAACCTTCTGCGGCGAGACACGGCCGATCTTGAGATCGGCAGCATAAGCCACAAAGAAGGCGGAGAAATAGAGCTCGGCCTTGGCACCTTCCTCGGCCCCGCCGGACTGGGCATCGGCAGCCAGTTCACGCAATGCATCGACCGGATAGGCGGCGGGATCGAGCCCGTCCAGCGTGGCGTTCTGCAGGCGGGTGAGGAACTGCTGCATGCGGTTGCTGCCCACCCAATAGGGAGCAGCGCCGCCTTTCACGTAGTGGGCGGCAAGCGCGCTGCGTACGCGCTCGATGGGCAATGGCATGCGCGCGCTTCCCGACAGCGTGGCGCTGACAGCAGACTTGATGGCGGCAGGCGGTGCTGCCGCTTGCGCCATGAGCGGACCGGCCATCGCCAGCCCCAGCACCACACAGCCCCGCTGCAACCACTTGCGCATCATCCTGCCGCTCCTGCTCCTGGTTCAAGAATCAAAGAGATAGCATGGCCGTCAGACGTTGAGGAGGAGGTATTCCCGCTCCCACGAGCTGATGACACGGCGGTAATGCTGCATCTCCTCGAACTTCACATCCTGATAGGCTTCGACGAACTTCTCGCCGAGCACCTGTTTCAGGGGCTTGGTGTAGTTGAGTTTGTCGAGGGCCTCATCGAGGTTGATCGGCAGCGTGTGGGCATAGCGGTAGGCCGAGCCCTGCACCGGATCGGACGGCTTGATGCGTTCGACCATGCCGAGGTAACCGCAGGCCAGCGAGGCCGCGAAGGCGAGATAGGGGTTGGCGTCCGCACCCGGCACGCGGTTCTCGATGCGCAGGTTGGAGGGATCGGAGGACGGCACGCGCAGGGAGACGGTGCGGTTGTCGATGGCCCAGTGCACGTTGGTGGGTGCATCGGATTCGGGCACGAGGCGGCGGTAGGAATTGACGTTGGGCGCCGCCAGCGGCAGGGCCGCCGCGAGGTAGCGCTGCAAGCCGCCGATGTGGTTGAGGAAGAGCTTGGACGGCTTGCCGTCCTTGCCGGCAAAGACGTTCTTGCCGGTCTTCGAGTCCATCACCGACTGGTGGATGTGCATGGACGAGCCCGGCTCGTTCTCGTGCGGCTTGGCCATGAAGGTGGCGTACATGTCGTGCTTGAGGGCCGCCTGGCGCACGGTGCGCTTGAACAGGAACACCTGGTCGGCGAGCTCCAGCGGGTCACCGTGGTTGAAGTTGATTTCGAGCTGCGCCGGGCCGCTCTCGTGGGAGAGCGTGTCCACGTCCAGTTCCTGGGCTTCGCAATAGTCGTAGATGTCTTCGACAATGGGATCGAAGTCATTGGCGGCGTCGATGCCATAGGCCTGCCCACCCGGCTCCTTGCGGCCTGACCGCCCGATAGCTGCTTCCAGCGGGTAATCGGCATCCGGATTGCGTTTGACCAGATAGAACTCAAGTTCCGGCGCGATCACCGGCCGCCAGCCCTTTTCCTTGTAGAGCTGCAGCACGCGCTTCAGCACATGACGCGGCGCAATCGAGACGGGTTCGTCATTGAGATGGAAAGCGTCGCAGATCACCTGCGCAGTCGGTTCATTGTACCACGGCACCATGCGCACGGTGTCAACATCGGGCTCCATGTAAACGTCGATGGCGCTGTCGCTGACAGCCGAGGTTTCCTGCACGTAGCGACCGTTGATGGTGAGGGTGAAGACTTCTTCGGGAATGCGCAGGCCGCGGCTGCGCTGGCCCTTGAGAAATTTCTTGGGCGGCAAAATCTTGCCGCGCGCCGTGCCGGACATGTCGGCGACCAGGCATTCGACTTCGCTGATGCGGTGGCCGGTGATGTATTCCTCGAACTTCGGGTGACTCATGATTGATCGCTATGCTATTGATTTCCGGGCAATAATGCCCGCTTTCCGGACGTTCTGGAAGGGGGCAGGCTAGAGCATTGAAAGCATGAGACAATCCCTGATTGCCCCGAGTTACTACCAGGCCACCGCCAACCGCAATGTTGACTATCCGGCCCTTCAGGGCGACCGGAGCTGCGACGTGGTTGTGGTGGGGGGCGGATTCACCGGCATGTCCGCCGCGCTGGAACTGGCGGAGGCCGGATTCTCGGTGGTGGTGCTGGAAGCAGGCAAGATCGGTGCCGGCGCATCGGGGCGCAATGGCGGTCAGGTCTGCACCGGATTCTCGCCCGGTCAGGCGCGGCTGGAAACGCAGGTGAGCAAGGCCGATGCCCGGCGCTGTTTCGACATCGCCGAAGAAGCAAAAGACCTGATCGAAGCGCGTATCGCCAAGCACGCCATCGACTGCAATCTCACTTGGGGCTACCTGCACTGCATTCCCAAGCCATCCCAGATGGACATGCTGAAGGAATGGGCGGATGAATATGAGGCACTGGGCTATTCCGGCTGCACCATCCTCGACAAGCAGGCCCTGCAGGCGAAGCTCGGCTCCACGCTCTATCACGGTGCCATGCGCGAACCGCGCGCCGGGCATTTCCACACATTGAACTATCTGGCGGGGCTCGCGGCGGCGACGGCAAAGGCCGGGGCGGCGATCCATGAGAACTCTGCCGTTGTGGAACTGGACACGGGCTCCGCACCCTGGGCGCGGACGGCAGCGGGCAAGGTAACAGCGAAGTTCATGGTGATTGGCGGCAACGCCTATTTCGGCAGGATCTTGCCCAGGCTCGCGGGCCGCGTCATGCCGGTGACCAGCTACATCATCACCACCGAACCCTTGGGCGAAGCGCGGGCCAAAAGCCTGATCTTCGACAACGAGGCTGTGGCTGACACGAATTTCATCGTGGACTATTTCCGCCGGACCCCTGACCACCGTTTGCTCTTCGGCGGACGGGCCAGCTATTCGACGCTCGAACCCTCCGACCTTGGCGCCTACATGCGCCCGCGCATGCTCAAGGTCTACCCTCAACTGGCCGATGTGAAGATCGCGCATGCCTGGGGCGGCTACATCGCCATCACCTCCAACCGCATCCCCGATGCCGGGCGGTTGTCTCCCACCACTTACTTTGCGCACGGCTACTCCGGACAGGGCGTGGCGCTGGCGCAGATGTATGGGAAGCTGATGGCGGACGCCATTCGCGGCACGGCGGAGCGCTTCGACCTGATGGCGCGCTTCAAGCATCTGCCCTTCCCCGGCGGCCCCATCCGCACACCGATGCTGGCGGCGGCCATGCTGTACTACCGCATCAAGGATGCGCTGAGCTGAACGGGCAATGGGCCTGATGTGCGCCCGTCATCTCGGCCCATGTCGGAAAATGATGGGAGTTTGGCGGCAGCAGACGGGTGCCGTTGGCAAACCTTGCGCAGGAATGATGGCGAGGAAACACCATTGCGCCGCAGCGCAGGAAGCACGCCCATGTCCCAACTCGACACCCTGAAGCGCCAGCACGCGGCCGCCCTTGCCGCCACGGCAGGCGGCCCGCCCGCCCGCACCGCCAACCCCTTTTTCGGCGTCGGCCCGATCACGGACGCAGCAGCGGATGAAGTTGAGGCACGGCGCATCCGCTTCCAGTTCGAGCACTGGCTGGAACAGAACTACCGCAAGCTCGATGACACCGGCAAAGACCTGGGGCCTTTCACGGCGGCGGAAATCGGCCGCTCCATGCACCGCGGCTATCCAGCGGACAAGTTCATCCTCGACATGATGCGGGAAATCCATCGCTACTTCGGCTTTCCCACATCCAACCGCATGGCCGTGGGGCTGGGTGGCGGGCATTCCGGCTTCACGGTCGCGGCCCTGCACCTGATCGGAGCCGATTCCGGCCAGCAGATCTACATCGACACGCCGCGCCCTGAATCGGACGCCGCAGCGTCGGGCGGTTTCTTCCGCCAGTCCTGGGGCGCACAGATTGTCGAACTCATGCGCCTTTCCAAGGGGGGCGATGAATCGCGCCTGCACTTCTCCGACAGCGAAGGCAGCATTCCCCCGGCTGCCGTGCTGCAGTCCAAGGGTGTGAAGCTGGTTTTCGGCGTCGGCCACGAGACGACGGGCGCCACCACCTATACACGGCAGGAAATCGAAAACCTGCTGGCCTGGATTGACAGCAATCCGGATGAGCACCACGCCATGCTGGACGCCACATCTCTTCTGGGGGCCATGCCCTGGGGCGATGACCTTGTGAAGCAGGTGACGGCCAAGTGCTGCTTCTTCATGCCCTTCCAGAAGGCGATCGGCGGCATCTCCGGCTATTTTGTCATTTCCTTCACGCCGCAGGCGCTGGCGCTCGTCGAACGCAACGCGAAGTCTCCCCTGTCGGCCATTCCGCGCCAGTTGAAGCTGGCGACACCGCTGGACCAGAAGAAGCCACTCTCGGGTGAGCGCAGCGTCAACATCGGTCCCTTCTATGATCCGGCTGCCGACAAGATGCTGGGCGGCGTGATCAACACCTTCTCGACGCTGGCCTTTGCCGAAACCACCTTCGGGCTGCAGCGCGTGGCGAAGATGATCGGTCCGGTGAACACGATGAATGCGCGCTCGGCCGCAAACCGCACCGCCCTCAATGATTGGATCAAGCAGCAATCGCTGTTGCAGCTTGGTGTGGCGGAGGCCGAGCGGCGCGGCGCTGCCGTCACGCTGCTGCGCGTCAACGACGCGGAGATCACGGACGCCGCCATCCATGCCCGCATCATCGCGCGCTCCAAGCAACTCCTCGGCGTGGAAGGTCTCACCCACCCCAACGGTACGCGCGAGGCAGGTCTTGATGTGGCGCGTTACGTGAACGCCTTCCCCGGCACACCGGGCGACTACCGCGCCTGGATCGGCGGCATCCGCGAGGCATCGGACATCACGGCGCTGGCCGAGAACCTGTCTTATGCCTATCTCCGCGCCAAGGCGCTGGTGCTGGAAGAGGAGATGGAGACGCTCGGGCACCGCATCCCTGCCCCGAAACAGCAAGCGGCATTGCCGCGCGTTGACGATCCGTCGCGCGCCTACACGGTGCTGATTGCCGATCTCGTGGGGCTGCGCTTCGACAAGAAGGGCAGGCCTGATCCGAGTTCGGTCAAGGCCTACGTCGCCGAAAAGGGTGGCGTGTTCCACGACGGGCCGCAGAGCCCGAAGAAGGTCTATGCCCCCGGCAAGATCCATTTCTTCTACATGCCGGACCTCTCGACCGAAGCGGAAATCCTGCCGCTCACGGGCAAGGGCCAATATGACGCGGTGATCGCGGCGGCGACCTTCCTGCCCAAGGATGCGCTGTTCCCGCTGGGTGGCGTGCGCATCGGCGCCGGCACCGGCAACATGCAGTGTGCCTGCTGGGGTGGCGGCAATGGCGCTGGCGGCACGGCACCGCTGATGAACACGCCGAGCTTCAACAGCCGCGCCACCGCGCAGATGACCATGAAGGCGCTGCTCAAGGTGCTGCCGGACCTTGATGTCGAGACACTGCACAAGCTCTCGTCCGCCGGAAGGTTTGACACCGGCAAGGACCTGAAGGACTTCCCCACCGAGAAGCTGGAAGGCAAGACCATGGCGATCATCGGCTATGGCAACATCGGCCGGGAAGTGGCTCATCTTGCAGCAATTTTCGGCATGCACGTGAAGGTGCACGCGCGCGCCCGGCACAGGGTGTGGATCGAGTCGGAAGGCTTCACCTTCGCGGCCACGGCGGAAGATGCAGCCTCGGGTGCGGACGTCATCAGCGTGCACACTGGCCTTGGTCCGCTTGATCCGAAGACAAAGCGCTTCGCCAATGCGGGCGTCATCGGCGCTTCGGTTCTGGCGAAGCTGAACCCCGGTGCGATCCTGCTCAACTATGACCGGGGCGAATGCGTTGACGTGAAGGCGCTCGACAAGGCGATGAAGAGCGGCAAGGTACGATATGCGGCGATCGACGCCGACCTGTTCAAATCCGGCAAGACGCTGAGTGGCCCGCTGGTGCCCTATTTGCCGCTGGCAAAGAAGTACAAGGGACGCATCGAACTCCTGCCTCATGCCGCCGCTGATACCGAGCATGTCTCGCGCGTCGAAGGCGCAAAACAGGCGGTGGACCAGATCTTCGATGTGATCCAGTACAAGCGCGTGCACAATCTCAAGGGCGACCTGCCGGAGGGCCATGTGAATGCCGGGCCGTCCACGGTCAGCGGTGTGGGCCGCGTCACGCGCAACGACCTCGCGGCCGCCGTGGCCAATGCCTCTGCCATGGCCGAGGTGCGCGGGCTGGCGGAAGAGGTGGCGGCGATCCTTGCCGCCCTCGACGCGACCTCACAGGCCGACATGACCAGCCTGCAGATCGACCGTCACGGCGCCGCCCTGCTCAAGGCCTCAAACGCATTGCAGACCAAGATGCGGGCGCTTGGGCTGGAAGGTCCGTACTACGGGGATTGATATTCCCGGGCCATGTTCATCGGACCCCGATGCGTGATGGCAGCATGACCCCTCACCACGCGTCATCCCGGCGCAAGCCGGGCTGACGGGTGGAAAGTTGGCTCACGTGTGATTGCGGTCGTCACGCACTGCCGATCAATATGCCCGTCAGGAAGACCAGGAAGCCGCCCACGGCAATCTGGAAGGCCGCCTTGAGGAAGGGCGTGTCCATGTATTTGTAGCGGATCCACGAAATCGCCCAGAGTTCGCAGAAGACGATGACGATGGCGACCCACGTGGCGATGGTGAAATCCGGGATGAGGTAAGGCAGCGCATGGCCCATGCCGCCCACGGCGGTCATGATGCCTGCCGCCGAGCCTCGGATCAGCGGATGGCCGCGGCCCGTGAGCTTGCCATCATCCGAGAGGCCCTCGGCCAGCCCCATGGAAATGCCAGCCCCAATGGAGGCCGCACTGCCGACGAGGAAGGTCTCCCAGGTGTTGCCGGTGGCGAAGGCGGCGGCAAAAAGCGGTGCGAGGGTGGAGACGGAACCATCCATGAGGCCGACGAGCCCCGGCTGCACCACCTGCAGCAGGAAGAGGCGTCGCTCGGCTTCCTTTTCATCGATCTTGGCATCTGCCGTCACATGCTGAAGTCCCAGTTTTCCGGCGAGGGATTCATGGCCCTTCTCGGCGGCTGCGAGGGCGGTGAGCAGCTTTTTCACCGCCGGGTCGGTGCTGCGTTCGGCGGCCTGGGTGTAGAAGCGGTAGTTCTCCAGTTCCACCACCTCGGCCCGCTGGCGCATGGCCTCAATGCCGAGCTTGGAGAGTGTCCAAGCCGGCTTGTGGCGGACAAAGCCGTTGATGTCGCTGCGGCGGATCAAGGGGATGAAGTCGCCAAATTTCTTGCGGTAGAGATCAGTCAGGGCGCGGCGGTGCTCGTGTTCTTCCTCCGCCATTTCGATGAAGACCTTGGCCGAGGCCGGATAGGTTTCCATCAGGGCGTTGGCAAAGCCCATGTAGGCGCGCGCGTCGTCATCCTCGCTGGAAATGGCCAGGGCGAGGATTTCCTGTTCGGTCAGGTCGGAAAACGTCTTCATGGCAACTTTCTAGAACGATTCCAAGAATTGTCCAGATCACGCGGTCCCCGAAACCGCTCCTTAAGGGAAGACAGCCTATGGCAGGCCCATGACCAGTGAAGCGCTTTCCCTGCCATCCGGCCGCACGTCAGCCTATGTCGAGGCCATCCGCTCCGGATTCAGGCGCCATGCCCTGCTCTACGCCTTTGCCGCGATTGTGATGGCCACGGCCCTCACCGAGGCGTGGCTGCTGGACCTGCCGCTCGATTTCCAGATGGTGATGCTGTTCTCTGGCCCGGTGCTGATGATCCTCTGCCTGATGATCATCTTCGGGCTGGCGGCGGAAACTATCCGGCTGGGGCGGGCGGGCCATGAGGGCAGCCTGTTTCCGGCTCTGGGCCGCAAGTTGCGAGATGATTATCTCGCGCCCCTGCGCGTGAGCAATGCGGTGCACGCCTTCCTGTTCATGACCTCCTACATGGTGGGCTACACCTTCATCAAGCGGGCCATCCCGCTGGCGCATCCCTTCTCCTGGGATGGTGCATTCGCGACCTGGGACAAGGCCGTGCATTTCGGCTGGCACCCATACGAGCTGCTCTCGTTCCTGAATGTGCCGCTCGTCACCTTCATCCTGAACATCAACTACAACATCTGGTTCTTCGTGATGTTCGCGCTGTGGTTCTGGCAGGGGTTCAGCGACAGGGATTCCCGGCTGCGCCTGCATTTCCTGCTGGGTTTCACGCTCACCTGGTTCCTCGGCACCTGTGTGCTGGGCACGGTGTTCTCATCCGTGGGTCCGTGCTTCTATGGGCGCCTGTTGCCCGGCGAAGATCCCTATGCCCCCGCCCTCGCCTGGCTCGCCACCGCTAGCCAGAGCTATCCCATCTGGTCGCTCGATGTGATGAACGAGCTATGGAAGAACTACGAGACCGGCACGGGAATCGTGAACGGCATTTCCGCCATGCCTTCCATGCACGTCGGCACCTCCGTGCTTTTTGCCATCCTCGGCTTTGCCTCGGGCAAGCGCTGGCTGGGCTGGCTGCTCACGGCATTTGCCAGCCTGATCATGATCGGCTCGGTGCACCTGACATGGCACTATGCCATTGACGGCTATGCCGGTGCTGCCATCGCCATCTTCGGCTGGTGGCTGGCAGGCCGTCTCATCGACTGGTCGCGGCCGGAGCTGGCATCCGGCCGCTAAGCCGACACAAAGCCGACAGAAGCTGGTCGGATACCCCGGGGCTTGTCCCTCACTTCTTCTTTGTCCACTCCGGGAAGCTCCACGTGACCTTGATGCTTTTCGGGCATGCGTCATCCAGTTTCCGCTGTGGATTGTTGGTGAACGCCACGCCCATGTCAGCCACGCAGGGCTGATAGAGCACCGCTCCATGCCCTGCTTCCGGAATGAGGAAGGCCTGCGCATGTGTGAGCTTTTCGATGGCGACCTGCGCCCAACTTGCTGGAGTCTGGGAGTCATAGTAGCCGCCAATGGAGAGTGTCGGAATGTCACTCGCCACAGGTTCAAACCAGTTCTCGCGCGGCTGCGGCTTGAAGGCGCTGCAGGCGCCGAAGAATGTCTTTGCCATGCCGTCCCATGCGTCGCCGAGATGGGGATACTTCAGGCTGGCAGTGTATTTCTGATAGCCTTCGAAACTGTTGAAGGGAACGTCTTCCTGGCAGGCATAGTTGTAGAGATACATGTTTCCGAAGAAGCCTGCCTCCGACTTTGCCGCGTCGCGACGGATGATCGCGAATGACCCGGCAACTTCTGCGTCGGTCATGCCTTCCACAAGCGCCAGCAGCCGTGCCGAAGATGAAGCCGGCGTGTTTTCCTTTACGAATGAGGAAAGCGCGCTCCTGAAGGCTTCAACGTTCTGCAGGGCCACATAATTGCTGAGCGCCTCTTCGAGTTTGGCCGGATTCTCTGCCTTGAGGGTGCGCAGTGCCTTTTCAAGTTCCCGGTCGAACAGAACAGCCACAGGCCCGTAAGCGCTGCTCTCATCAAGGGACTCGCGCAGCTCCGCCATGACATTGTCGTCCGAACGCTGCACCCGTTGCGCAATGGCCGCGTTGTCAGCCAAGGTGGCGATCAGGCCCTGCTGGTGCTTCGGCAGGGCTGCGGCAGCAGCGGAGACTTCCTTGTCGCCCGCAACCGGCATCAGCAAGCCCCGGTCCACCAGCATGTCCACGGTCGGCGTCTCCTTGCCGCGATGGAGTTCATAGACAAAGGCCGGAAGGTAAGGCGTCATGGACATGTTGTTGTCATGACCGTTGCGGGCGGCGAAGGGTTCAAAAACCGCCATGACATCAAGGGGCTGGCCACGATAGGAGATTTTGCCGGCCTTCGCCATCTTCAACGTCTCGATGATGACCTTTTCCAGTTCGGGATAGGCGGCATCGCAGGCGGCATCCGCCTTGCATTGCGCGACCACGCGATCAATGGATTCACTGAACTTCAGCGCGAAGGTATCGTAGAGATGGACCCACGGAGGAGCCACACCGTCGATGATGACGGACCGGATGCCCTCTGGCGCCACGCGCATCGTCTCCAGCGCCAGCTTGGTGCCATAGGAAATGCCGTAGAGATTGTAGACCGGATAACCGAGCGCCGTCATGATCGTGCGCAAATCCTTGGCATTCGCGTAGGTGTTGTATCTGGCGATGTCGACACCTGATGCCTCCAGTTCCTTGAGACAGTCGGAGACCAGGTTGTTGTCCGCATTTGTCCCATCAAGCTGCGGCATGGCTATGTCGTTCTTCGCGATCTTCACGGCATTGGCGGCAAGTGCGGTGTAGCAATTCACGGAATGGCCGGAGAGACCCGCCGAACGCTGGTCCCAGAAGACGATGTCGCGCGTCTTGCGCCACGGCTCGTAGACCCGGGCCAGCTTGTTCATGATCGTGAAGGTGCTGCCACCGGGTCCGCCCTGGAGATATACCAGCGGATCAGGCTCCGGATACTGCGAGCGCGATTTCATGATGGTGAACTTGAGGCCGATCTTCTTGCCGTCAGGCCTGGCATGATCCTCAGGCACCTGCACCGCGCCGCAGAAGATCGTCTTGCCCTCGATCTCGTCTGCCGGAAACGGCCGCGGACACACGATCTGCGTGATCGGCGTGGCAGGGACAGGTCCACCGTTCTTGAGCCTGACAAATTCGTCACCGGGTTCGCCAGAAAGGGCCGCGATCAGTGTGAGGATGTGTTGATAGTCCATAGGCATGCCCCTCCGCGTTCGGCTCACGCGGACTTCATCGAAAGAAGCCTCCGGCGTCAAGGAAGTTGAATCCGCATGCCTTGAACCGGGATCGTCTGGCAACGCACAAGCCTTGGGCACGTCTGGCATCAAGGCGCGCAGGCACAGGTGAAAACCGGATTGAACGGGTGCAGACCGCCGGAGATTCTGTTACCGTCACTTGACGCGAAACAGGAAATGCCATGGACCCCACAACGCCTGATCTTGAAGAACGGCTGCCTCTTGAACCGCAAGGCAGGGATTTTCCATACTATCGCAGCGGCCCCGATGCCATTTCGGTGAGAGGCTGGCTGCTGGTGCTTGCCGGTGTTGTCGCCGGTTTCATGGCTTTGGTCGTGCCCTTGGGCTTTTCCGACACAACACTCACGGGCTGGCTGCGTGCCCTCCTTTTCGTCGGACTGCCGCTGCTCGGGCTTTGGCTGGCTTCGCCGGTGCACTGGACAGCCATTTTCGCCGGGGTCGGCCTGCGTCAGGTGAAGCTGATGATCGTCTTTGCGCTGCTGAACATCGCGATTTCAATGGCGGTCGGCGCGGTGGTCAACTATTACGGCACCGCCACGGCAAATGCCAAGATTGCTGATGCTGCACAGCTCGGCGGCGCCCAGTTCCTGAACTTCTTCGCGAAGGTCGGCCTGCAGTTGCTGGGCGAAGAACTGATCACCATCCTGCCGTTCCTCGCGATATTGGCCCTTGCCCGGAACATGATCGGACTTGGCCGCAGGGCTTCGGTCATTGTCGCATGGCTGGCCTCTGCCGCCGCCTTCGGTCTCATCCATCTCCCGACCTACGACTGGAATCTCATCCAGTGCCTGGTCGTGATCGGATGCGCCCGCCTCGTTCTGACCTGGGCCTATGTCTGGTCGAAGAACATATGGGTGAGCACGGGCGCGCACATCATCAACGACTGGACGCTCATCGCCACAACAACATTCCTCGCCCCCTTGGCCGCGCCCGTTTGAACTTAAGGCCGGAGCAGCAGATCAGACGTAAGCGCCGTGGCAGTGCTTGTAGCGCTTGCCTGAGCCGCAGGGGCACGGGTCGTTGCGGGCGACGTCGCCCCAGGTTTCCGGGTTCTTGGGATCAAGGGCGGGCTTGCGCTTGCGGGCGGCAGGCGCCGCCGCAAGAGCCAATTCACCCTCGCCCACATCATCCTCGCCGGAGGTCAGGTCCATGTGATGGGCCGCCATCTGCGGCAGTTCATCCTCGTCCGGCAGCATGTCATCGTCGCCCGCATCGCGGGTCTGGACTTCAATGCGCATCATCTGGCCGGTCACCTGCTGCTTCAATCCGGCCAGCAGGGCCGAGAAGAGGTTGAAGGCTTCCGTCTTGTATTCGTTGAGCGGGTCGCGCTGGCCATAGCCGCGCAGGTGGATGACCTGGCGCAGGTAGTCGACAGTGATGATGTGTTCGCGCCAGAGGCGGTCCAGCGTCTGCAGGAGCACGGCCTTTTCAACCTGGTCCATGACCGGCTTGCCGTATTTCTCGCGCTTCTGGTTGTAGTATTCGTCGGCCGCGTTGGTGACGCGCTCCTTGATTTCCTCGTCGGCAATGCCTTCTTCCTTCACCCAGTCTTCCATGGGGAAGTCGATGGCCACGTTCTTGCGCAGTTCCTCGCGCAGGCCCGGTGCGTCCCATTGCTCGGCGTAGGCATTCTCCGGGATGTGGTGAGAAATCGCCTCGCTGATGACGTCATGGCGCATGTCATCGATGGTCTCGGAAATCTCCTCGCCGCGCATCAGGCCGATGCGCTGTTCGAAGATGACCTTGCGCTGGTCGTTCATGACGTTGTCGTATTTGAGGATGTTCTTGCGGATGTCGAAGTTGCGGGCCTCAACTTTCTGCTGGGCCTTTTCAAGCGCCTTGTTGATCCACGGATGGATGATCGCCTCGCCTTCCTTGAGGCCGAGCTTCTGCAGCATGCCATCGAGGCGGTCGGAACCGAAGATGCGCATGAGGTCATCTTCGAGCGAAAGGTAGAAGCGCGAGCGGCCGGGGTCGCCCTGGCGGCCGGAGCGGCCGCGCAGCTGGTTGTCGATGCGGCGGCTTTCGTGGCGTTCCGTGCCGATCACGAACAATCCGCCCGCCGCCAGCACTTTCTGCCTGTTGACCTCGATCTCGTCCTTGATGCGGGCGATGGCAGCGTCACGTTCCGCACCGGCGGCCACGCCTTCCAGTTCGGTGGCAATGCGCATGTCGAGGTTGCCGCCCAGCTTGATGTCGGTACCGCGGCCCGCCATGTTGGTGGCGATGGTGACGGCGCCCGGCGCGCCGGCCTGGGAGATGATGGCCGCTTCCTGCTCGTGATAGCGGGCATTGAGCACGTTGTGCTCGAAGCCTTGCGCCTTCAGGAGGCCGGAGAGGACTTCCGACTTTTCAATTGACGTGGTGCCCACCAGAACCGGCTGGCCGCGCTCGCGGGCCTCGCGGATGGTGGTGGCGATGGCCTCGTATTTTTCCTTGGCGGTGCGATAGACCTCGTCGTCCTCGTCCTTGCGGGCGACGGGTACGTTGGTCGGGATCTCCATCACATCAAGGTTGTAGATGTCCATGAACTCTTCCGATTCCGTGGCGGCTGTGCCGGTCATGCCGGCGAGCTTGCTGTAGAGGCGGAAATAGTTCTGGAAGGTGATCGAGGCGAGAGTCACGTTTTCCGGCTGGACGGCCACGTGTTCCTTGGCTTCCAGCGCCTGGTGCAGGCCTTCGGAATAGCGGCGGCCCGGCATCATGCGGCCGGTGAACTCGTCGATAATGACGACCTGGCCATCCTTGACGATGTAGTCCTTGTCTTTCTGGAACAGCTTGTGGGCGCGCAGCGCCTGCTGCATGTGATGGACGATCGTCACGTTTGCGGCGTCGTAGAGGTTCTCGCCCTTGAGCATGCCGGCGGCCGCAAGAATGCGTTCCAGATGTTCGTTGCCGGCTTCGGTGAGCGAGATGGAACGCTGCTTCTCGTCCAGTTCATAGTCGTCCGCCGACAGTTCGGGGATGAAGCGGTCGAGGCCGTTGTAGAGTTCCGACTTGTCGTCCACCGGGCCGGAAATGATCAGAGGCGTGCGGGCCTCGTCCACAAGGATCGAGTCCACCTCGTCAACGATGGCGTAGGCGTGGCCGCGCTGCACCATCTCTTCGAGGTGGTACTTCATGTTGTCGCGGAGATAGTCGAAGCCCAGTTCGTTGTTGGTGCCGTAGGTCACGTCGCAGGCGTAGGCTTCGTGGCGCTGGCGGTCGTCGAGACCGTGGACGATGACGCCCGTGGTCAGGCCGAGAGCGGCATAGACCTGCCCCATCCAGTCGGAGTCGCGCTTGGCGAGGTAGTCATTGACGGTGACGACATGCACGCCCTTGCCCGCAAGCGCGTTGAGATAGACCGGCAGGGTAGCGACGAGCGTCTTGCCTTCGCCGGTCTTCATTTCGGCGATCCGGCCTTCATGCAGCACCATGCCGCCGATCATCTGCACGTCGAAATGGCGCAGGCCCAGCGCACGCTTGGCGGCTTCGCGGACCGCCGCGAAGGCCTGCGGCAGGAGGTCATCCAGCGTCTTGCCATTGGCGAATTCGGCGCGGAACTGGACAGTCAGATCTTTCAATTGCGAATCGGAGAGCCCGGCATAGCTTGCTTCGAGGGCATTGATTGCGGGAACCCGCTTGGCATAGGCGGCCACCTTCCGGTCATTGGTCGTGCCAAAAACCGACTGGGCCAGCTTCTTCAGTCCGAACATGTGATTCGCATCCTTTTGCGGGCATTACGCCGCAGATCTGGGGCACGGCTAGCCAAGTTGAGAGCCGAGAACAATCGCCGGGCCCGCCCGCAGGCCTGCAGATGGGCCACGGCGCAAGGGATTTCAACCTGTTGCATTGCCGCAACAGGTTGCCAAGGACATCCACAAGGCCTTGCAAGTGCTTGTTTTGCAGACCAATGTCGCCGTGATTGGGATGGTCCTCAGGAGACGTGAAAGGCGTGCAGAGAGCACATTGTCGCCTTTTTTCCTCGCCATGAGCGGCTTCGCCCGTTCCCCGCTCTGAATTGATGGATCCCATGCTGCGCACCCGCCTCTCATTCACATCCGCCCTTGCCGGTGCAGGACTTCTCCTGCTGTCCGCCTTGCCTGCCGCCGCGCAGGACGAGGCTGTGGAACTCAAGGGCGAGGACAAGGTCGTCGCCACGGTCAACGGCTACGAGATCAAGGCCTCGGAAGTGCGTATGGCCTTTGATGACGTGATCGGCCAGTTGCCCAACCTGCCGAAGAAGCTGCGCTATCCCTTCGTGGTGGAGTTCCTGGTGGAGCGCCACCTGCTGGCCCAGCTTGCCAACAAGGACGGCCTCGCCGAAACCGATGATTACAAGCGCCGCCTCGCCGCATACCAGGCCAAGGCATTGCGTGACAGCTTCCTCGCCCAGAAGATCGGGCCGCAGGTGACGGAAGAGGAAATCCGCAAGGTCTATGACGACGAAGCCAAGAAGGTGACAGAGACGGAGCGCATCCGTGCCCGCCACATCCTTGTGGCGTCCGAGAAGGAAGCCATCGCGATCTCCGAAAAGCTGAAGGCGGGCGAGAAGTTTGAAGACCTCGCCAAACAGTACAGCCTTGACGGTTCCAAGGACTACGGTGGCGACCTCGGCTATTTCACCGCACCCGAGATGGTGCCTGAATTCTCCAAGGCCGCGTTCGCCCTCAAGAAGGGTGAAGTGTCGAAGCCGGTGAAGAGCGATTTCGGCTGGCACGTCATCCGGATGGAAGACCGCAAGATGGGTGCTGCCCAGCCTTACGACCAGGTGAAGGCGGCCATCCGCAACGCGCTGGTGCGCCAGAAGGTGCAGCAGACGCTGGCGGGACTGCGTGACGTGGCCAAGGTCGAAATCCTCGATGAAGACCTGAAGAAGGTGGCCGCCGAAGCCGAAAAGCAGCGCCGGGCCCTTCAGGAAAAGATGAAGAAGGCCAATGTCGGATCGTCTGGCGAAGCGGCACCCGAGGGTGAAGGCGGCGACAGCACGGGCAAGGGTGATCTCCTGATCCCCGAAGACAGCGGCAACTAACTGCAAACTCTGACGGCGGGGACACGTTCCATGGCGCATCCTGTTTCACCACTGGCGCCGGGCGAGACCCCGCGCCTTCCGGCCATTGCCGGAGTCACGCTGGCGGCAAAGGCCACCGGAATCCGCTACAAGGGAAGGCCGGATGTTCTGCTTGCCCTCATGGCAGAGGGCACGACGGCGGCTGGCTGCCTGACGCGTTCCAAATCAAGTTCCGCGCCGGTGGACTGGTGCAAGGCGGCGCTCAAGGACGGGCGGGCCCGCGCCCTCCTCGTCAATGCGGGCAATGCCAATGCCTTCACCGGCAAGGCCGGCACAGCAACGGTGAAGGCCGTGGCCTCCGCCGCCGCCAAGGCGTTCAAGAGCAAGCCCTCGGCGATCTACCAGGCCTCCACAGGTGTCATCGGCGAACCGCTTGACCCGTCCTTCATTGTCAACGCCATTCCGGGGCTTGCGGCAGAGGCCGTGGCCGACGGCTGGGACGCGGCGGCACGTGCCATCATGACGACGGACACGTTCCCGAAGGTTTCGACGCGCCGCGTGAAGCTCGACGGCAGGACGGTGACGATCAACGGCATCGCCAAGGGCTCCGGCATGATTGCGCCGGACATGGCGACGATGCTGAGCTTTATCTTCACCGACGCGGCCATTCCCTCCAAGGTGCTGCAGGCCCTGCTCTCGGCCAGCGTGGACAAGACGTTCAACTGCGTCACCGTTGATGGCGACACCTCCACCTCCGACACGGTGCTGCTGTTCGCAACGGGTGCGGCGGGTGCGGTGAAGGGTTTGAAGACCGCCACTGATCCGCGCCTCAAGGGCTTTGCCAAGGCCCTGCATGAGGTCTGCCATGACCTTGCCCTGCAGGTGGCCAGGGATGGCGAGGGGGCGGAGAAGCTGATCGACATCATGGTGACTGGCGCCGAGACCGACAAGGCGGCGCACCGCATTGCCATGAGCATCGCCAATTCGCCTCTGGTCAAGACGGCGATTGCGGGTGAAGACGCCAACTGGGGCCGCATCGTCATGGCCATCGGCAAGGCTGGCGAAAAAGCCATCCGCGACAAGATCCGCATCCGCATCGGCGGTGTGCAGGTGGCGGTCAGGGGCATGCGCGATGCCGCCTACAAGGAAGCGGAAATCATGCCGCACATGAAGGGCCGCGACATCAGGATCGAGGCGGACGTTGGTGTCGGCAAGGGCAAGGCCCAGGTGTGGACCTGCGATCTCACGCACCGCTACATCGACATCAACGGTTCGTACCGCAGCTGATGCGGCTGCTCCTCGTTGTTGCCGTGGCGCTGGTGGATGCCGATGGCCGCGTGCTCATTTCGCAGCGCCCTGAGGGCAAGGCCCTTGCGGGCCTGTGGGAATTTCCCGGCGGCAAGCTGGAAGCGGGCGAGCGCCCGGAAACAGCCCTCATCCGCGAACTCAAGGAAGAGCTTGGCATTGACGTGGCCGAGTCCTGCCTTGCACCGCTGACCTTCGCCAGCCACGCTTACCCGGACTTCCACCTGCTGATGCCGCTTTATGTCTGCCGCCGCTGGAAGGGCCAGGTTGCAGCGCAGGAAGGGCAGATGATCAAGTGGGTGAGGCCGAAGGCGCTCCGCGACTACCCCATGCCACCCGCCGACATTCCGCTGATCCCGCATCTGGAAGAGCTGCTGTGAAAGTGGCTGGCCCGCATGAAGCGGGCCATGACGGAAACGGGAGTGACAGAAGAGTGAGCGGGTCCATCACTCCGAGACCGACATAGTCCACTTCACGTGGACCATCCATCGCGACCTGTGGCTGGCCCGCCTGAAGCGGGCCATGACGGGCGTGAGGAACCAGCAAACAGCCGCTACTTCAAACTTGCCAGATATTCCGCGATGGCCGCAACATCGGCGTCGGGAAGCTTTGACATGTTGGTCTGGACCTTGCCCATGCCGCCGGACGAGAGCTTGTCGTAGCCGAGGAGTTCGCCGTTCTGGAGCGCCAGTTTGATGTCGTTGGCGTCCTTGTAGCGGCCACGCTCGATGAGGCCGCGCAGGCTCGGCACCTTGCCATCGCCTTCGGGGTGCGGACCGCCCGCGAGATAGCGGGACATGTCACTCGTCATGAAGGCGGTACGTGGCGTGTGGCATTCGTTGCAGTGGCCCGGACCATCAACAAGTGAGCGACCGAGATTCCAGCTGTCCGTCTGGCCTGCATCAGGCTGTGTGATGGCCGAGTCAAAGCCGATCAGCTTCCACAGCCCGATGCCGCGGCGCACGACGGGCTGCAGCGGGACCTCCTGCGGCCTTGTGGCATTCTTCACCGGTGGCAGCGAGGCGAGGTAGGCGCGAATATCGATCACGTCCTCGCGTTTCATGTGGGCATAGGAGGTGTAGGGGAAGGCCGGCATGAGGTGACGCCCAGACTTGCCGATGCCGCGCTGCATGGCATTGACGAATTCGAGGTCGGTCCAGTTCCCCAGTCCCGTTTCCGGATCGGGCGTGAGATTGGGCGGATAGAAGGTGCCGACAGGCGTCTTGAGTGGTGCGCCGCCTGCGGGGAGTGCGCCATCAATGCCAGCCGCATCCGGCCCCGGCAGATGGCAGGAATGACAGCCAGCCGCGTTGTAGAGGCGCTCGCCATTCCTCACATCCCCTGTATGGGCGGGAAGGTCAGCTGCGGTGAGTGGCCGGGGGGCCGACAGCAGCCACAAAGCAGCACACCCCAGCGCCGCAAGCAGCGCCAGGGTGGCCAGTGTCTTTCGTGAGCGCAGTGCGCGGATGGCCCTATTCCTTCGGACGGCGGAACTTCTCGTGGCAGTTCTTGCAAGTGCCGCCAAAACCACCGAAGGCGGTCTTGAAGGCGGCCTCATCAGCCGAGGCCTTCAATGCGGCGAGAGCCGGGCCGTAGGCTGCACCGGCAGCTTCAAAGCCAGCCTTGTCGGTCCAGATTTCGGCCTTGGCCCAGGTTTCGAGCGTTTCACCCTTCTGGGTGTTGTCGCCCCACCAGCCAGACCAGCCGGCGCAGGCGGCTTCGATCTTGCCCACCGCATCAGCCACGGCTGCGGCATCATAGGGCTTTTCTCCCTTGATGATGGGAACCATCACACCCATGGCACCGCCATTGGCCTTCATGCACTCCTGGCGGCCCTTGATGGCATCATCCGCCGGACCGGCGAACGCGGCGCTGGAAACAATCATGAGGCCGGCAACGGCGGCGAAAAGGGATTTGGTCAACAACTGCATTCGGGTCTCCTGTTTGCTTTCCGTGCTGGACTGCACGTCAAATGCTGCCACACAAGTTGTTACAGTTGGAGCCGGTGCACGAAAACTCACGATTGTGTGTTCGGCCCCCTCGAACCGCGTTGCCGGATGAACGGCCCATGAACGGGTTGTTGGGATGCGCTTCAGGGGGACGCGCTTAGTCTCTCCTTAAGTTCACGGCGCTAGATTGCACGCAACAGGGATTGAGACCATGACACCGACTTCAACGCCGACCAGCGACACCCAAGCCAAGGTCGTTCTGCCGCGCCGCCCCCGCCGCATCAGCCCGGATTTTGCCGAGGTGCTGCAAATGCTCGCCGCCTTCGATGCCAGGCCAGACGCAGGCAAGACCCCCAGCGACAAGACCTGAGCCGGGACACCGGAGCCTCCCACAGACGAAAATGGCCGCTTGCGCGGCCATTGTCATTTGCAGGGGTGATCTGTTGGTTCAGTGCCGCACGTGTTCGTGGCGCCAATCATCGATCAGGGAAAAGACGGCTGACATGTTGAGGCTGCGCGGCGCGTCGCGCGTTTCACGGATCATCTGGTCGAGAACATCGAGCCCGAAATTGCGGGCAAGACCCGACAGCGCATGGCGGTAGTGACGGATGTGTTCCGTCTCGCCTGCCTCGCGCGCGGCCGAGAGGGCCAGCGCCAGATGGGACATTTCATCCGATGCGGAAATGACAAGAACGACAAGGCTGCGCGCGGGCATCGTCTGGCGGATCGAGTCCCAGACATTGACGGGCGCGGGCGGGGCCGGTTCAGCCACCACTCCACAGGACTGCGCCGGGGCGGAAGCGTGGAGGGCGATGGCGCGCGCCATGGCGCGCTGCAACTCGTTGCTGTTGGCAGGTTTGGGAACAGCGGTATCGAAGGCATTGCGCCAGTCCGACTGTTCGGTTGAATCAGCCAGAAAGGCTGACAACGCCAGAATGGGCGTGTCGCGGTGACCGTCGATCTCGCCACGGATGATGCGGGCGGCGGTGACACCGTCCATGATCGGCATTTCGATATCGAGCAGGATGATGTCGTAGAGGCCTTCCCGCGCCTTCTCGACGGCCACTTCGCCATCATCAACGGCTTCGACCTCAAACCCCATCTTTTCGAGCATGGCCTTGGTCACCACGCGCGAGGACACCTGGTCTTCTGCATAGAGTACGCGGCGCGGTGCCCCGCCCGGCTTGCGGGCAAGGCTGGAGGCAGGTTGCTCAAACTGTGGTGCGATGGCGCTTGCTGACATGTGCCCAGATCCTGTTGCAGGCAAACTAGGGGTGGGACACCTGCCAGTTCGTAACCAAAAGCTGAACACTTCACCGCATGATTAACACGCGGTGAAGGGTCACTTGGTACCGAACATCCGGTCGCCCGCGTCACCCAGTCCCGGCACGATATAGCCGTGGCTGTTGAGGTGGCTGTCGACGGCGGCGGTGAAGACCGGCACGTCCGGGTGTTCCTCGTGAAAGTGCATGATGCCTTCCGGCGCGGACAGCAGGGTGACGAGGCGGATGTCCTTTGCCCCCTTCTCCTTCAGGCGCTTCACGGCTGCCGACACCGAATTGCCAGTGGCCAGCATGGGGTCCACCACGATGGTGCGGCGCTCGGCGATGTCCTCGGGCACCTTGAGGTAGTATTCCACCGGCTGGAGCGTCGCCGGATCGTGGTAGAGGCCGATATGGCCGACACGGGCTGACGGGATGAGCGAGAGCATGCCTTCCAGCAGGCCGTTGCCGGCGCGGAGCACCGAAACGATCACCAGCTTCTTGCCCTTCAGGATGGGGGCTTCCATCTCGGCCAGCGGCGTTTCGATGGTCTGGGAGGTGATGGGAAGGTCGCGGC
>CALMZX010000028.1 GCA_937870685.1 uncultured Alphaproteobacteria bacterium | reverse complement strand
GCAAGGCGCTGTTCTTTGTCACCCGCATGTCCGCATCGGGCGTATTCTCCTGCAACTCCTGCCACAACCTGGCAACGGGTGGCGATGACAACCTTGAGACATCGATTGGCCATGGCTGGCAGAAGGGCCCCCGCAACGCACCGACCGCCCTCAACGCCGTACTCAACGAAGCCCAATTCTGGGATGGCCGCGCCGAAGACCTGAAGGCCCAGGCCAAGGGCCCGGTTCAGGCGGGTGTTGAAATGGCCAACACGCCGGCCAACGTCATCGCCACGCTGAATTCGATGCCGCAGTACAAGGACTGGTTCAAGTCCGCCTTCCCGGGCGAGGCTGATCCCGTGACCTTCGACAACTTCGCCAAGGCCATCGAGGCCTTCGAAGCCACGCTGATCACACCCGCACCCTTCGATGCCTACCTGAACGGTGATGACGCCGCCCTCAGCGACGACCAGAAGGCCGGCATGGCGCTGTTCATCGACAAGGGCTGTTCATCCTGCCACAGCGGCGTGAACGTCGGTGGCCATGGCTACTATCCGTTCGGTGTTGTTGAAACTCCGGGAGGCGATGTGCTTCCGGCAGGCGACAAGGGCCGCTTCTCGGTCACCAAGACGGCGGATGACTCCTACGTCTTCCGCGCCGCCCCCTTGCGCAACATCGCCCTTACGGCCCCATACTTCCACTCCGGCAAGGTGTGGGACCTCAAGCAGGCCGTGGCGATCATGGGCACGTCGCAACTGGGTGCCGACCTGAAGGACGAGGAAGTGAACCAGATCACCGCCTTCCTCGCAGCGCTCACGGGCAAGCTGCCGGAAGTCACCTATCCAGTGCTGCCGCCGGAAACGGCCGACACACCGCGCCCGACAGGTGAAGTGAAGTAGCATCAGCCCAATCGGGGGCAAAACGGGGCGCCATCCTGACCAGACAGGGTGGCGCCTTTCCATTGTCTGCATTCTTTTCAGGCTGTGTTCATCTTGTGATAGGCAAGGGTGGGGGCAGCTTTGATCAATTGCGGAGAATGCATGATGTTCCGACTGACCTTCGCTGCGGCGGCATTGGCGCTTGCACTGTCGACACCGGCACTTGCCGGGAATGCCGAGTTCGTGGCGACATTGCAGCAGGATGCTGCCGGTGCGGCTGATGTGCCACTCACCGGACGATACGAAGGTGCATTCATTGTCGGGCAAACCAAAAAGGCCTTCGACGAACTTGTCCTGCCAAGCGGGCCGGCCGAGGGCGAGGAATATGACGACAACAAGAAGGTCACGGCAAGCGTCACACTGCAAGGCAAGGTGAGCCGCACACTCTATATCTCACCATCGGGCCGCTCCTCCCTGGAGGTGTTTGGCAACCACATCGATGAGTTGAAAGCGAAGGGTTTCGAGAGTGTCTTCGAATGTGCCCGCGAGGCCTGCGGCCCGAGTTTCAAGGTGCTCAAGTATTCCTGGGACAACAAGCAGGCCGTTGTTGTGTCAGAAGGTGCAGAACAGGTCCGCAAGATGGCTTCTGAGGCCATGTTCGACCGTGTGATTGATCCGCGCTATGCACTGCTCAAATCCGGCGAGGCGGGCAATGAAACCTATGTGGCTGTCTTCGCGGCGCAAAACCAGGGTGGCACCTTTGGTGACATGTCGGAGGCCCTGCAGGACCGCGTGGGCGTGTTGCTCGAAGTCGTTGAACCCAAGGCGCGCGAACAGAAAATCGTGACGCTCACGGCAGGCGAAATCGGCAGCAACCTGATCAATGACGGCAAGGCCGTGATCTACGGCATCTACTTTGATTTCGACAAGGCGACGATCAAGCCGGAATCACAGGAGCAGCTGGATGAGATCGTGTCCTTTCTGCAATCGACCGATGGTGCCACCTTCTACATCGTCGGCCACACCGACAACCAGGGCAAGCTGGACTACAACACCAAGCTCTCGCAGGCGCGCGCCGCGGCGGTCGTGAAGGCGCTGGTGCGCATGGGGGTGGATGCGGGCAAACTCTCGCCCAAGGGCGTGGGCCCGCTGGCGCCCGCTGCCACAAACGACACCGAAGAAGGCCGCGCCCTCAACCGCCGGGTGGAGATGGTGCGGCAGTAGCGGTCAGCTGCGATCGGTCAACTCGACAAACCATTCACCATCCCGGAATGCGGTGACGATCTCCGGCCACAGCTTTTCAAGGCGCGAGATGAGGTGTTGTTTGCGGGTGTTGCCCAACCTGATCCACAGGAGGCGTGGGGGCTTCCCGGGGGACAGCCTGTTGCTGAAGTCCTGGTCCTTGGTGACAAGTATGGCATTGTGCCTTGCGGCCCAGGCCCAAATGTCTGCATCGGGGCCGTTGGAAAGACCTTCATAGTCCACATGTGTGGCCTCATGCCGGTTGGACCTGATCCAATGGGCGAGGTGAGGCGGCAGGTTTTCGTCAATGAGGAATGACAGCAAGGTCATTCTGCGGCCAGCACGCGGTGTCCAAGTTGAGCTGAGCTGTATTGAAGCGCCGCAGTGATGTCCTCGTCTTCCAGATAGGGATAGTCCTCCAGAATTTCGGACCGGGAAGCACCCGCTGCCAGCAAATCGAGGATATCCGACACCCGGATGCGCAGGCCACGGATGGTCGGCCGGCCGCCACAGAGGCCGGGGATCATGGTGATGCGTGGATGCTTGCTCATGTCCATCCGGAAAACATAGCATATCCTGACCGTCAAAACCATTCACAGCATGTGCTTCCCCGATTCCGGAGAAGCGGCTATTCCCCTCCCATGGCAGGCACTGACTCCACGCGCAAAACCTACTTTGGCCCGGCACCTTCGGTGGTGCTGGTCAATCCGCAACTGGGCGAGAACATCGGCATGGCGGCGCGGGCCATGGCCAACTTCGGGCTTTTTGACCTGAAGCTCGTGGACCCGCGCGTGGGCTGGGACCGCGAGAAGGCCGTCGCGGCGGCATCCGGGGCCCATGAAACCGTCGAAAATTCAAGTGTTTTCAAAACGCTGGAAGAGGCCCTTCACGAAACACATTATGTCTATGCCACCACCGCGCGGCCGCGTGGCATGACCAAGGAAGTGATGACACCGGAGCAGGCGGGCCTCGACATGCGGGCCCGCATCAAGCGCGGCGAGAAGATTGCGCTCATGTTCGGGCGCGAACGCTACGGCCTCAACAACGAAGAGGTCTCACTGGCGGATGTGATCGTCACGGCCCCGGTGAACCCGGCCTATGCCTCGCTCAACATCGCGCAGGCGGTCCTGCTCATGGGCTATGAGTGGTTCAGGCATGAGGCCACGTCACTGGGGCAGGCGACGCCGGAGCTCCCGGCGCTGGAAGGGCCGGGGCTGCAAATGCCCGACACACAGCCCGCCACCAAGGAGCAGCTCTACGGGTTCTACGACCATCTGGAACGGGAACTGTGGGAGGCGGGCTTCTTCAAGACGCTGGAGAAGCGCCCGGGCATGATGCGCAACATCCGCAACATCTTCGCCCGTACCGCACTGTCCGAACAGGAGGTCAGCACCCTGCGCGGCATCATCTCCTCGCTCACGCGGGTGCATGAACTGCGCAGGCAGAAGAGAAGCGAATAGCAGGTCCCCCCATGACAACGCAGCCCCGCATCCTCCTGTTCGACTCCGGCATGGGCGGCCTCACGGTGGCACGGGCGGTGGCGCGGCAGATGCCCGAGGCGCATCTGGTCTATGCCGCCGACAATGCCGGCTTTCCCTATGGCGCGTGGAAAGAGCGGGATCTGGTCGGGCGCATCGTGATGGTGATCGGCAGGCTGATCGAGGTTGTGAAGCCGGATGTGGTGGTGATTGCCTGCAACACGGCCTCCACCATCGCGCTGGCAGAATTGCGCGCCGCCTACAAGGTGCCTTTCGTGGGCACGGTTCCGGCGATCAAACCAGCGGCGGCGCAGACGAAGACCGGCGTCATTGGGGTGCTCGCCACGCCCGGCACGGTGAGCCGCGAATACACCCATTCGCTGATCCACACCTTCGCCTATCACTGCAAGGTCATCCTGCATGGCGCGCCGCGCCTTGCTGAAATCGCCGAGCGCAAGCTCAAGGGCCACGGCATCGACCTTGACGAGTTGAAGGCGGAAGTGGCGCCCGTGTTCCGCAAGCGTGACGGAAAGCAGACGGATGTGGTGGTGTTGGGCTGCACGCACTATCCGCTTCTCACTGAAGACATCCAGAAGGTGGCGCCCTGGCCAGTCACCTACATTGATCCAGCCCCGGCGATTGCACGGCGCACCGCCGACATCGTGGAGGAAACACCACTCAAGGGGCCGGACCCATCCGTGCCCGAGCACGGCACGGTCATCCTCACCTCGGCCCGCGGCAGCGCCTCGGAAACCCTGGCGGCCTATGGAACCATGGGCTTCCCGAAGCACATGTTGGTTGATCTGCCGGTGTGAATCACCTGTAAATCCCCAGTGTCAGGCCGCGCACCAGGTGTTTCTGCACCAGCAGCACGAAGATGGATGCGGGCACGAGGGCGGTGAAGGTGAGGGCGGAGATGAGGCCCCACATGTTCATCACCAGCACGCCCGCCTGCACCGGCATGGTGCGCATGTTCGTGGAGAGGAAGAGCGAGAGCAGGAACTCCGTCCACGAGAAGATGAAGCAGAGGATCGCGGTGGCAGCGAGACCGCCCTTCATCAACGGCAGGATGACATGGGTGAAAGTTTGCGCGCGGCTGGCGCCATCGAGGCGGGCGGCTTCCGACACTTCATGTGGCACGTCATCGAAGAAGGACTTGAGCAGCAGCACGGCGAAAGGCAGGTTCAGGGCCGCGTGGGCCAGCGCCACGCCAAGGCGCGTGTCGAGCAGACCCACGGAATGATAGAGTCCGACCAGCGGAAAGACGATGGCGATGGGCGGCATGAAGCGCTGCAGGATCACGGTTCGGCGCAGTGCCGCGCTCCAGCGGAAGGTCATCTGCGAGAGGGCATAGGCCATGGGTGTTGCCGCCAGAAGCGAGATGGCGGTGGCGAGCATGGCGACGAGGGTTGAATCCACCAGTGTCTGGCGCGAGTCGAAGATCGTGCCTTCCACACCGAGAATGACGAGGGCGAAGTTGCTGAGTGTCGGCGCGAAGTCGAGCGCCAGCATGCGCGGCAGGTCGAGCAGCACATCGGCGGGCGTGAAAGCAGAGAGCCCCCACCAGAGCAGGGGCAGCACATAGAGGCTGACGAGGATCACGGCGGACACATCCCGCGCCCGCGACTTGAGGTTTCGCATGTTGGTGCAAGGCTAGCGGGCAGATGTGCCCGCGTCCATGTTCACCGTATTCATGCAGCCATGCGCCGAATGACGGACCGTGACCATGGAGGGTCACGCCACGTCGATCAATATCTTCAGGTTCCTGTTGCCGGGTGCGATCAAGGCGTCAAAGCCGCCGGTCACCGCCCGTGCCAGGGGCACATGGCCCGTCACGATCCTTTCCACGGGCAACTTTCCTGCCTCGATCAGGGCGACGACCCGTGGGCCGATTGTCATGGGGAAGCCCCAACTGCCCTGGTAGCGCAGCATCTTCTCGGAAATTTTGAAGGCATTGACGCGCGGCACATCGACGAAGAGGCCGACCTGCACAACCGTTCCCGTCGGCTTGACGGTTTCGATGCAGTTCGCGAGGGCCCTTTCATGCCCTGCGCACTCGATTGCGGCATCGAAGCCGCGACCATCGTCCGTCAGTTTGCGGGCGAGGTCCTGCAATTCCTGAATGTCGCCGCTCGCCGGAACAATGCCATGCAGGTCCGCCAGAAACGTGCGCCGGAACTCGTTCGGCTCGGCCAGAACAACGCAGGATGCACCGCTCGCGAGGGCACAGAGCGCGGCGAGAGAGCCGATCGGGCCACCGCCTGCCACCAGAACCGTGCTGCCTGCGGAGAGATGCGCCAGATCCACGGCGTTCATGGCAACGGAGGCCGGTTCCACGAGAGCCCCTTGCGCATCATCAACGCTGTTGGGCAGCCGCACGCAGTTGTCCTGCGGAAGAATGGCGTATTCCCCCATGCCGCCCCAGGCCCAGCTGAATCCCACCAGCGCCGTTTCCGAGGAGACGTGGCCGAGATTGCGGCGCGCGAAATACTCGCCGGGCACATTGAGGTGCGGAATTGCCGATATGCGGTCACCAACCTTGATGCGGACGACACCTTCGCCGACCGCTTCGACACGGGCCGAGAATTCGTGTCCGAGGATTTGCGGTGCCTTTGCCTGGGTAAAAGGGTGAGGGGCAACGGGGATCAGCTGTGGCCCGTGCGTGTATTCATGAAGGTCTGAACCGCAGATGCCGCATTGGATCACCTTGACCAAAACCTGGCCCGGCCCCGGCCTGTCCGGCGGGGCAATGTCCTCGACGCGCAGGTCGCGGGCCGCGTGGAAACGTAGCGCTTTCATGGTGAGACCTTCCGAACTGCCGTGCCGCAGGATCAGGGCACGGTATAGCCGCCATCAATAACCAGTTCAGCCCCTGTCATGTAGCTCGATTCATCAGAGGCGAGGAAGAGCACGCCGTTGGCGATTTCCTCCGGGCGCCCCAGGCGCTTCATCGGGGTGATGGCAACAATGGCGTCGGTGATGGCCTTGTCCTGCGCCGCGATCATGGGCGTGTCGATGATGCCGGGGTGGAGGGAGTTCACCCGGATGTTGTCAGCGACGTAGGTCAGCGCGGCATTCTTGGTCATGTGCGACACGGCGGCCTTGCTGGCTGTGTAGGCGGAGACTCCGGCAGCGCCCACCTTGCCCCAGATCGACGAGGTGTTGATGATCGAACCGCCGCCGCCCTTGCGCATGTGCGGAATGACCGTGCGCATGCCCAGGAATGGCCCGGTCTGGTTGATGGCGATGACGCGGTCCCAGTCCTCGCGGCTGATTTCCGCGATCCCGAGATAGGACAGGACGGTTCCCGCGTTGTTGAAAAGAATGTCGATGCGGCCTTCCGCCTTGATGACCTTGGCGACGACGGCCTCCCAGTTGGCGGCATCCGTCACATCCAGCTTGTGCGTCACCACGGAAGGTGCGGCGAACGGTTCCGGGAAATCCAGATCGCCCACATGGACCTTGGCACCTTCTCGCGCGAACAGTTCAACCGTGGCACGGCCAATGCCGCGTGCGCCGCCGGTGATCAATGCAATCTTGTTCCGCAAACGCATGCCGCTCACTCCACCACAACCGTGTTTTTGGGTTCAGGCAAGTCGCAGTTGATGGGTTCGGGTTTCTCGCCCATGAAACTGGCTGCAAAGGAGAAGGCGCGGAAGCTCTTGCCCGCCCGTGCCGGCCAGATCGAGTGGCGCGCATTGCGCGGGATGTGGACCAGATCGCCGGGCTGCAGGAGCCGTTGCTCATCCTCGATCTGGATCACGGCTTCGCCTTCCAGGATGCGGTAGAATTCCATGGAGTCATGATAGTGGGGATGAAGGCTCGCGCCCGGCTTCAGTTCGAATTCGGCGACGTACTCAAGATATGAGCCCATGGTCTCCTGGCGGACCGACTCCTTGGGGAACATGAAGTAGGTGAGGCAGGTGCCCTCATGTTCGATGGTTGGTTCGACCTTCGCACTGCGTACGTCCATGGTTTGTCCTCCAGCCGGTTGCGCAGCGGGCCGCTGGGCAACATCCTCTGTAGGCAGACAGCCTATTGTCGGTGCTGGCGATGGGTATTGCGAAGATTCCCAAAGTGAAAATTATTCACAAGCTCTGGCAGTGGCGGATGTAGGTGTGGGACGTTCTCAGCGCTTGCCTGCCGCCAGTGCAAGGCCTGCGAGGATCATCGCCACGCCCGCGAAGAACAGCCCGCCCAGCTTGTCGCCGAAGAGCATGGCGGAGGCGGCGATGCCGAAGACGGGCTGCACATACTGCACGCTGGCGGCGATGCGGGCAGGTACATTGCGCAGCAGGTAGAGCCAGAGCAGGATGCCCATGCCCGTCACCATGGTGCCGAGATAGACGGCGACCCAGATGGCCGTGGCGGTGAACTGGTAGGGTGTCGTTGACATCTCCCAGGCCGCCATGGGCAGGATGGCCACGAAGCCTGCCAGCGCGTTCCATGCTGTTACCGCCATGGTGCCGTGCTGGTCGCTCAGTTCGGCGCTCCAGATGTAGTAATAGGCAATGGCGACGGCGGAGACGAGCATCCAGACCACGCCGATCAGCGTGGTGGGCGAGGCGGGTGCCGCGTCAGAACCGCTGCCGATGGCGACCAGCGCGATGCCCGCGAAGGCGGCGAGCAGGCCCAACCATTGCCGTGGCGTCACCGGTTGCTTCAGGCGGATGGCCGCGAAGACCACGATGAAGACGGGGATGGTGGCGGAGATGATGGTGGCGGCGGAGGCGGACGTGCCCTGGATGCCGAAGGACTGCGCCACATTGCCGAAGGTGATGCCCATCACGCCAAGTGCCGCGATGGGCACGAGTGCCCGCAGCGGCACGCGCAGCTTGCCCCAGGCCAGCAGGAACAGCATCGGCACAGCCACGAGGAAGCGCAGCGCCGTCATCATCATGGGCGGCAGGGCTTCCAGCCCCAGCTTGGTTGCAGGAATGGAAAGTCCCCACACCACCGCGAGGAAAATCATCGCGGCCATGTTGCGCGCGGTCACGCCATCGCCCGGCCCGGTGGCGGCATTTCCCTGCGGGGCGGTGCGGTCAGTCATCATCTTCTCCGTGTGAATCGGGCCAGAAGATAGGCCAAAGGCTCCTCACCTGAATTTCTTATTGCCGGTTATTCGAGAAATCTGATTAACTGATCTGGCATCAGATATTCACCAGATGAGGCCGGAATGGCGAAGACGTCCGAAAGCAAAACCGCCGCCGCGGGCTTTGACGGCATTGACCGGCGCATTCTCGAACTCCTGCAGCGCGACAGTCTCATCGCCAACCAGGACCTGGCAGAACGGGTGGGGCTGTCACCGCCCGCCTGCCTGAAGCGGGTGCGGCGCTTGCGGGAGACGGGCGTGATCGAGCGCAGCGTGGCGCTGGTCTCGCCGCGTCTGGCGGGGCTGCCCTTGCTCACGGTCATCCGGGTGAAGCTGGAACTGCACGTCAAGAATGCCGCCACCCGCTTCGAGAAACTGATGGCGGCGGAGCCGCGCGTGCAGCAGTGCATGATGGTGGCGGGCGAGTTTGACTATATCCTCCTGGTGCGCAGCCGCGACGTGGGCCACTATCAGGAATTCGCCCGCGAAGTGCTGGCCAGCGCGCCAGGCATCCGCTCCTACGCCAGCGAAATCGTGCTGTCGGTCAGCAAGTCAACGACCGAAATTCCGATCGGCGGCTGAGGGCAAGACCTTTGGAAAACGACCAGTGGAAGGTCACGGGCGATGGGCTTGAGACACAGGCCGGGCAGGTCGAGTACGCCATCTCCGCCGCCTCGCTGTCTGAAACCTGTGTGTGCGATGGTGAGACATTCTTCGCACCCCTGATCAGCATCATGGGCCGCGACTGGGTGATCCGCGACAACATCCTGGAGATCTATCCCCACGCGCTGGCGCACCACGCCGCACGGCTGAAGCGCCCGATGGACGAAGCAATGCTCACCCGCTCACTGGCCTTCTACCGGGAAAACGACACCTGGCTGAAGGCGCGGGCGGTGAAGGGGAGGATCGGGAAGGTAAAGGTCAAATGAGGCGTGAGAATTGCGAAGGGTTTCAGAAACGGCCTTTCGATCCACTAGGAAAATAGAAATTGCAACCATGCTAGTATGTCTTAGTCGTGTCCTTCAAGTGTCCCCTCTGGTGATTGGGGGCACATCACTTTGGAATCAGACTGGGTCTGGAACATTCACTGCAAGTTGCCAATTCTGTCCGTTGTGAGTACTTGATTGGCTTTCGCATCGACGGCGCGCCTTGTGAACTTCTGTAGAAGTGCCCAATACAGTCCAATGACAGCAAAGCCCCACATTTTATGTGTCGCAATGAACTCAACTACTTCTGAAAGTTCAAAGTTTAGAAGTTCTACCTGCGTCTCCCATGCATCCTTGGCGCGACCGTTGCGCTTACTCACCATTTCATCAGATCTCACTTGAGATTGAATGAATGCTACAAAGTTAAACTGGTAGTATTTCATGTCGACACCTAAACCCAGTATTTTTATTTGTTCGTGCGTCGGTTTGAATCCTAGTTCCTCGTCACATCCTCTTATTATCGTTTTGTATACGTCGATCTCCGTCCAACTCCCAGAAAGGTCTGCGTCCTTTGTTGGCTCTATTCCCTCTACAATCGAGACGTCATGCTGAGATGGACGCATGCCTGTTCGCGAGCTTCGTCGAACCACAACCAATTTCTGATCTGAAGTCGCAACTACCGCGACCACTCCAACATGTCGCGCTAGAAAAGGAATTGTTTCTCGTGGATTGATGTTCTTGAGATACCTACTGTAGATTGAGCCCTGAAGGTTGCGGTCTTCAGTGGCAATCGCGCCAACAACTGCCTGAAAGGCGGCGTATCTGGACTTGTAGAAGTTCAGGTCGATTGCCAAATTGACTTCATGTTGGTCGCGCAATATGTTGTAGTTCTGCAGACCAACTCCTATTCCATCCCAAATTGTAAGATTGCCCGCTTCGCGCTCCTTCTCCATTTGCATTTCTTTTCGAAGGATGCGATCAGATATGTCGTCCGGACTTTCAGGAGAGCCGTCGCTGTATTTTGCCTTTAGTGATTGAGGTGTGTATTGCGCATGACCATTTCCATCAATCAAGAATAGGGATGTTTCTAGTGCGCCGAGATTGAAATATTCGTCCTTTTTCTTCGTTCCGACTTTTGGGGTCAATGCTGATCTTACTGTAGTGCCAAATCTGCTCCAGAAGTTGCCTGCAAAACCTTTAAGAAAATCCCCAAAAAATGCACCGACTACAAGTGAGAACAAGCCTATTAGGGCGTCTGAAAGCGAGTAGTTTAACATCGGGGGCATATTTTAATTGTGACTATATTTCTTGCACAGTTTTTGGCGTTAGATTTTTGTGATGAAGCGCCAGTCTATCCTGTTCTCAGTGTATCTTCTGGCGCAGATTCTATTTGGTGAGACATCTGGCGCTTAGCTTGTGCAATGGCAGACTGCGCCGATTCAATTTTTAGCGACCACACATAGCATTCGCTGATTTGTTTCTTTCTGGCGGATTCAATGGCTCTTGAATATGCGTAGCGAATTGCTTGTCGCAGCTCGTCGATTTTGATCTGTATTTTTTCGTCGCGTACAATCTTTTGCTGCTCAATCTGCTGTTTGATTACTTCCGCTTCTATGATTTTTGACTGTATAGCGCTTAATTCATCCGACATCAATTCTGGTAATGTTTGAGACAGGATTGAATCTGCGGCGATGGCATTGGCAAATTCTTGTATAGATGACTTTGATAAGTTTCTTACAAGAGGGGGCAGTGAATTTTTGTAAACCAATTCAAATAGACGGCTTTCTGGTGCAGTGGGGTTCTCTAGCTTGAACAGTGCAATATCACGCTTGAGTATGGCTAATATTCTGCCTTTTTCGAATACTGTGTTCGTGCTGCGAGTTGTTTCTTGCTCACTTTGAATTTGTCTATCGTAGAGCCTCACGAGTTGGGTGAGGTAGGTGCTTTTGTAGGCAGTTATTCTCTTCTCAAGATATCCGGCGTTTTGGAAAATCGGATGACTGTCTGGTTCACCGAGCGCAGCATGTAGTAACGCGCCGGAAGCGGTCCTGAAGATTCGAAGGAGGAATCGGGCGTTAAGTTTTGCGAGCGCGATAGCTTCGTCCCGTATTGTTTGGCTGTTTTCATGTGTTTCCATGCTGCCCCCCCTGAAACAAAAATATTTGGAGAATCCTGCCAGACTTGCAACCCTGAGTCACCTTGCAATCGCTACGCCCAGTCAAGGCAGTTCGGTTCCTCGTTGGTGAGTCTTGATTGGCTGGACGCATGGGGGAACCTTATGCAAGGAGCTTAACTGTCTGCGCCCCCCCATTTGACACCGCCCCCCAAATCCCCTAGTACCCCCGCCAACGCCGGGTTTGCCCGGTGTTTTGCTTGCCCGTGGTGCCCGGTTTGGGTGCCTGTCGGCCGGGAGACCGGTGTCTGAGGAGGGTGGGCTCCAACCCAACTGGTTGGGGCCGTAAAGGAGGCCGGGTTCACCCCCGTTTGCCATTTTTACGTCTCTGCCGCATTTTTGAGAAGTGACATGACGAAGCGCGCAAACGCCAAGTACAAAATTGACCGCCGCATGGGCGAAAACATCTGGGGCCGCCCGAAGTCCCCGGTGAACAAGCGTGAATACGGCCCCGGCCAGCACGGCCAGCGCCGCAAGGGCAAGATGAGCGACTTC
>CALMZX010000027.1 GCA_937870685.1 uncultured Alphaproteobacteria bacterium | reverse complement strand
GGCTTCATCTCCGTGGCGCCGCTGGCCAAGCATTATCACATCTCCTTCCTCGCCCCCTGCCCCGCCTCGGGGCTGTTCGTGAACGGCGAAAAGGACACGGTGACGCCTCCGGAAGCGGTTCACAGCCTTGTCTCCAAGCTCAAGACTCAAAAGGGAATTTCGGTCGAGCACAAGGTGATTCCCGGCGCAAACCACTTCTTCCAGGACAAGATCGACGATCTCACCAAAATCTGCGCTGACTACCTGGACCGCCGCCTGACGCGGGAAGCATAACAGCCCGGCATCTGCGTCTCAGGTTTTCGGGTGGCGATGCGGGGACGCCTCCCCTATCGCTTCTTGCCAAACAAGGGAGAACGCCATGGCCGACAGCAAAATCGATTCGCAGTCGTGGGCCCTGTTGCTGGTGCTTTCCCTCATCTGGGGCGGGTCATTTCTGTTCATCGCCATTGCCGTGAAAGAACTGCCTGCCCTGCTTATCGTGCTGGCGCGGGTCGGCATCGCCGCCGCGATCCTGATCCCTATCCATCTGGCCGTGATCGGCAAGCTGCCGGGTGACATCAAGACCTGGGCGGCTTGTGCCGGCATGTCAGTCATGAACAATGTCATCCCCTTCACGGCAATCTCATGGGGCCAGCATCACATCTCGGGCGGATTGGCCTCGGTGATCAACGCGACCACGCCGATGTTTGCCGCACTCTTCATGGCGATGGCCGGGCTGGAGGGCATCACAGTCCGCAAGGCGGTGGCTTTGGCGCTGGGGCTCGCGGGTGTTCTCATTCTCAAGGGCGGCGGCTTTGGCGATCTTGGGGCGCAGACGCTCGGCATTCTCGCGGTGATGCTGGCATCCGCCTGCTATGGTCTTTCCGCACCGTGGTCGAAACTGAAGCTGGCAGGCATTCCGCCGCTGACCATCGCCACGCTGCAACTGACCGTGTCGTCGCTCCTGATGGTGCTGATTGTCGCGGCGTTTGCGGATGTGCGGGACTTTGCCAATGCGTCGCATGGCACCTGGATTTCCCTTGTGCTGCTGGCGGCGGTGTCCACCTCGATCGCGTACCTCTTGTTCTTCCGCATCATCGCCCGGGCGGGGCCGTCGTTCGTCTCGCTCGTGACGATGATCATTCCGGTTTCGGCCATCCTGCTGGGGTATGCAGTGCTGGGAGAAAAGCTCACGCTCAACGAGGTGGCAGGTGCCCTCGTCATCGGGCTGGCGCTGGTGATCATTGATGGACGGGCCTTGCGCTATCTCGGCCTCAGCCCCTCACAATCACCCCGCCCGTGAGTGGTGCGGCCACACCGGTTGTGCCCGGAAAGGTGAGTGGCAGCCCACGAAGGCTGCGCACGGCAAGATAGGCCCAGGCCTCGGCCTCCATGCTGTCGCCATTGAAGCCGCAGTCCTCTGCCGCCCGCACACCGGGAAGCAACGCCCGCAGTGCGTCCATGATCGCCGCATTGTGCCGTCCGCCGCCGCAGATGATCCATGATGACGGTGGTTCGGGCATGTGGCTGCGGGCGGCGGCAATGGACCTGGCCGTGACAGCCACCAGCGTCGCAGCACCATCGGCGAGGCCCAGCCCCTTGAGGGACATGCCAGCAAAGCTGTTGCGGTCGAGAGATTTGGGTCCGGGCTTCTCAAAAAAGGTATCGCCAAGAAACTGCGCCACAACGGATTCATCCACGCGTCCAGCCCTTGCCGTGGCACCACCTTCGTCGCGGGACTTCCCCGTGTGCCGCTTCATCCAGTCGTCGATCAGGGCATTGCCGGGTCCTGTATCGAAGGCGACCAGCGTGCCATCCCGTCCGATCCAGGTGGCGTTGCCGACACCGCCGATGTTCACGAAGGCCAAGGGCCTTTCAACCACGTCTGACGCCAGCGCCCGGTGATAGGCAGGCACAAGCGGTGCCCCCTGCCCGCCTGCCGCGACATCGGCCGCCCTCAGGTCAAACGCCACCGGTCGGCCCAAACTGCGGGCCAGGGCCGCGCCATCGCCCAGTTGCACCGTCAGGCGGCGTTCAGGCCTGTGGATGACGGTCTGCCCATGGAACCCAATCAGGTCGATGGCCTCCAGAGCCGTTCCCGTTTCCACGCAGAACCGTCGGACGGCTTCCTCGTGCCAGCCCGTAAGAGCGGCTTCGGCCCCGGCCAGAGAGCCGCTCCGGTCCGTGCGGTCGGTGACGGACACAGCAGCGGCCAGGGCCTCCCGCAAGACCTGCCGCTGGCTTTCGGCGTAGGCATAGGTGCGGGATGCCCCGCGGGCGACACTGGCCTCGCCATCCGTCCGCAGCAGGGCCACGTCGATCCCGTCCAGCGAGGTGCCGGACATGAGCCCAAGGGCTGTGAGCGGCATGAAAGGCAGCGGTTTTGACACGTCTGGTTCCTATGTTATGAGCGCGCCATCATGAGCACGTACACATCAGATTTCCTCAACATTCTCTCATCGCGCGGCTACATCCACCAGTGCTCCGACGCGGCGGGCCTTGATGCGCTGGCGGCCAAGGGCGATGTGACGGCATATATCGGATTCGACTGCACGGCACCCTCCCTTCATGTGGGCTCGCTCGTCCAGATCATGATGCTGTACTGGCTGCAGCAGAGCGGCAACAAGCCGATCGCCCTGATGGGCGGCGGCACCACGCGGGTGGGAGACCCCACCGGCAAGGACGAAAGCCGCAAGCTGCTCTCGCTTGAGGACATCGAGAACAACAAGCGCGGCATCCAGGATGTGTTTTCGAAGTTCCTGACCTTCGGCTCAGGCAAGACCGACGCCGTCATGGTGGACAATGCCGAGTGGCTGACCAAGCTCAATTACATCGACATGCTGCGCGATGTGGGCCGCCACTTCTCCATCAACCGCATGCTGGCGATGGATTCAGTGAAGTTGCGTCTCGACCGGGAAAGCGAGTTTTCCTTCCTCGAATTCAACTACATGATCCTGCAATCCTATGACTTCACCGTGCTGGCCCAGCGCTACGGCTGCAACCTGCAAATGGGCGGCTCGGACCAGTGGGGCAACATCATCAACGGCGTTGATCTCGGACGCCGCATGGGAACGCAACAGCTCTTCGCGCTCACGACGCCGCTCATCACGCTGGCCTCCGGTGCCAAGATGGGCAAGACGGCGCAAGGTGCCGTCTGGCTCAATGCCGACATGCGCAGCCCCTATGACTACTGGCAGTTCTGGCGCAACACGGAAGATGCTGATGTGGGCCGCTTCCTGCGCCTGTTCACTACCTTGCCACTGGATGAAGTGAAGCGGCTCGAGGTGTTGGCCGGCGCGGAGTTGAACGAGGCCAAGAAGGTTCTGGCCAATGCCGCGACAGCCCTCCTGCACGGCGATGACGCAGCGGCAGCAGCTGCCGAGACGGCGCGCAAGACCTTTGAGGAAGGGGCCAGCGCGGCGGGCCTGCCCACGGTCTCGGTCGATCTCGCGGGCGGCGTCGGCGTGCTGGCGGCGCTCGTCCAGGCCGGACTTGCCGCTTCAAACGGAGAGGCCCGGCGCGCCATTCAGGGCGGCGGCATTCGTGTCAATGACGAAGCAGTCAAGGACGACAAGCTGGTGCTGACCGCTGCCGACGTGCGGGACGGCAGCATCAAGCTGTCACACGGCAAGAAGAAGCACGTCCTGCTCAAGCAGCAATAGCGCGGTCAATTGCCGGCGTCGGCACGCGGTGCTGCCTTGGCGGAGCTGCGGCGCGGCGTGCAGGTTCCCTTGTATTCAAACATCTCGCGCATGATGCCGGGCGCGAACACCGACAGCGGGTTCACCTGCGTTCTCGGCTTTGAGATCGTTCCCCCCATGGCGAAGGTCACGCCAAAGATGCCGCCACCCTTGCCGCCCGTGAGGATCTGGCCGAACAGCGGCACATCATCGAGGAAGCCGTTGATGCCCTGGGCCGGCACCATGGTGCCCGTGATGTCGATGGCACCGTCCTTCTTGCGCACCAATCCCTCTGCCACGCCGCCAAGGTCCGGGCCTTCCAGCGTGACATTGCACATGCGGACGAATTGCGAATCCGTTGTGAAGGGCAGACTCAGCCTCTTGAAGGTCACGCCATCGGCCCGCGGACCTGACTTCTTGGGCCGCCCGCGCCTGTCCAGTTCCGCAAGTGCCGCTTCATTGCGCACCTCAAACTTCTTGATGATGAGCTGGCCGTTGCGGATGGGAGAGCCCGGCGCATTGGCGATCAAGGCATAGAAGGTCAGCGCCCCGCCCGCGATCTTCGAATAGAAGTTGGTGGCGCGCAGTGTTGATCCGCCGTCCGTGCTGGACACCCGCAGTTCCCGCCCTCCATCAACCGGCACAACCTTGATCGACAGCGGCAGGCCGTTGTCGAATGATCCCTCGATGTTCGCGGATTTGATGGTGCCGCGCTGGGTGACAAACGTCGCGGTGACATTGCGGATGACTTCGCCGCGATGCGCAATCACATTCTTGAAACTGGCATCGACAACAAAGTTCTGGCCCTGCGGAGCCTCGGAGGCTGCCGATTCCGCCGTTTTCGCTGGCGAGATGAGGTTCTTGATGTGGGGCCGCGCGTCAAAGCTCGAGCCGCTGACAGAGAGGTTCATCACGTTGTCGCCGGGCACAAGGCTGACCGTGAAAACGTCATCTTCGGTGAGGCGGATTTCCGAGAGGCGCGCAGCCCGCAGGGCTCCGCCCTTGCCGACATCCAGACTGCCGCGCACATGCAGGCCAGGTCCGTCCAGCTTGAGATCTTCCACACGCCGCGCGCCATACTCTCCATCAATCAATGTGAAGGTGGCGTTGGTGCCCTTGGTCTTGGGGCGGGACCAGCGGGCAGCGGCGAGCTTCATCGTGACATCATCCAGGTCGGCGGACACCTCGACCACGCGTCCGGCGTTTTCACCGCCCTTCACCTTGATCTTCACCGGCACGCTGCCCGACATGTAATCAGCGACCCGAAGACCCAGCTTCTCCCGCATCTTGGCGTCAACAACCGTTTCCACCTCGATGGTTGCAGTGGCCTTGCCGCGCGGCTTTCTCCAGTCCAGCTTCGAGGCGATGCCGTTGAGCTTTGCCGGTCCGATGACGGTGATTTCCTCCGGTCCCATGGCGACCTTGAATTCGCCTTCGGTGATGTCGATGCCCGGCATGGCATTGCTCATGCTGGCGTCGGAAATCGACAGTTCCGTTGTGACCTTCACCCGCTCCTTCGGTACATTCTTGATCAGCGGCAGGCTGAGGCCGATCATGGCCTTGCCATTGCCTTTCAGCTTCTGGGCTTCGGCCACGTCCTTGGTGACGATGTTGAGATCAGGGTGGCGGGCAAAGGCCATCATGCTGTCCAGCGGCCCCCTGATGTCAAAGGTGAAACGGCCTGGTACTTCCTTGGCCAGCAGGTCGCTCGCCTCGAAGCGTCCGCTTGCGAGACTGAGTGACTGCCCGTCTTCGAGCGTTGCCTTGCCGGAGGTGATATCCAGCACGAAATTGCTGTCTTTCAGCGTGGCGTTTCCTGCGGCCCCCTGCAGGACCGGAAGTGACTTGAAGTAGCGCGTGTTCACATCAGCCATCGTGAACGTCACGTCGACGACATTGTCTGGCAGAACCCTGTCGCGCAAGGCACGGGCGAGCGCATTGGCCGGGAAGTTCACCCGGAAAGTGCCTTGGGAAAGCCGCCCATCAACCACGTTCGCGTTGATCCAGGCCCGGGTGCGGGGGGTCAGGATGGGGGGCCACAGTTTTTTCAGGCGTTCGGCGGCGACATCCCGCAGGCGGCCCGCCACCTGGATGCCCGGAGATTCGTCGCCGCCCGTGATGATGCCGCGCAGGCGCACACCGGTGTTGCCTGCCATCACCACAAGATCGGTGATGTCGACGCGCTGCTCCTCCATGGAGGCTTCGCCCTTGAATTCGATGCGGTCCACATCCACCGGATCCTTGATGGTGCCTTGCGCATCGACGCTGACGTTGCGGGCCAGAAGGTTGATGCCGAGTGCCGTCAGCTTGCCGCCGGGAGCGCGGCGGGGCAGCAGGTCGCCCGTCAATTCCGCCCGCGAGCCGCCGACGAGAATTGAAGAATCGACAATCCTCACCACATCCTCGCTGCTCTTGTATGAGAGCCGCAGTGATCCCTCGTCCACAAGGATGGGCTTGGCGAGGTAATCCGGCAGGTTGATCTCGCCAGCCGCTGCGAAGAGTTCGCCATCGGCCCGGTTGAGCGCGCCCGAGGATGACATCTCCAACTCAAAATGCCCGGAAAACGGCATGCGCAGCTTGGCGAACTGCGAAAGTGCATAAACTTCGTCCGCCACGTTGGCAGGCACAAGGTCGGCCACCGTGGCAGTGATGGCGAAGGTCTCGGTCTCGGCCTTGAAACTGGCGGAGAGTTCCACCCGCCAGGGTTCGCCGCCGCTGGCAACATCCGCTTTTGAGACCACCACGAATCCGTAGGGCGTGCGCCGGAATGTCATGTCGCTGCGCGGCGAGAACCAGGTGGCGTCGTTGGCCTCGTCGAAGAAACTGACTTCGGCGCGGGTGATCTTGATGTCGTCGAGCGCCGCCAGGGCACCGCCCTGCCCACGCGCACCGAGCAGATCGAGTATCCGGCCGCCGCCGGTTTCGGCAACGGGTTGCGCCACTGGATCGGCTTTGGGAGCAGCTGCCTGCTGGTCCTCGGCAAGGAAATCGCTTTCGGTCACGACCGTCACTTCCTCTGCTGAGGCGGCGGCGGTGCCGATGCCAAGCCGCACGCTGCCATCCAGGTTGCGGCGTGCATTGATGCGCGGGCCAATCAGTTCCAGCGAGGTGACAATCACTGTGCCGGAAAGGAGATTCGAACCGTTGAGCGTCACGCCGGCCTTGGGCGCGCTGGCGAGAACAGTGCCGTCCTTGTCCCGCAGCACAAGGTTGCGGGCCCGGACGTGCGGCACAAGACTCTCCGAATCAAGTTCAACCACCGTGTCGGCCAGTGAAATCGAGAGCCCCGAAAGCTGCTTGTTGATCGCCTGCTCAATGCGGCCCTGGAGAAACGCCAGCGAGACCGGCCCCTGCGACAAACGCCAAAAGGCCCCCGCGCCGGCGACCACAAGCAGCGCCAGCAACACGAGAGCAATCATCGTCAGTCTGCGGAGTGTTTTGCCGCGCAACGCTGTCCCTTTCCCGGCTGATGTCCCCTGCCCCTCGGGCAGTCCGGCACCATCCTGCAAGTCTTAATATGGTCTGATGGGGAAATCAGCCGCAATCAGCGGGTTTCACACAAGGCAAGCGTGTCAAAATCGTGGCCCCAGCGGCTTCTCCGGAAAAAGACCACCGGCTGGTCGTCGCCGTTCACCTGCGCCGCAATTCCGCCATGACAGCCGATCACGAAGCCGCTATGGTCTTCTGGCTGCCGTAAGACCGGCAGGCATCGGAGGGGGCACTCCGGTTTCCGGGACCAATCGGACGAACAGCGTGGAGCTTGTAGCGGGCGAAGCGCACTAGCAGGGGTAAGCGATGTTCTTCAAAAAGGCCAACAAGCCACGTTCGCCATCAGTTGGCATGCCGACGCAGGCTCACAGCGAGTCGGTGGAGCCTTCCTATATCGGGCGCGACATGGTCATGGAAGGCCAGATCAACTGCGAAGGCGAGTTGCACATCGATGGCTCGTTCCGCGGCACGGTCAGGGCGCGCGTCTGCGTCGTTGACCTGCATGGCGTGATCCATGGAGACGTGTCAGGGGAAGTCATTCACGTGCGCGGTCGGGTGATCGGTCCGATTCAGGGATCGAAAGTCTACATTCACGCCGGGGCCCACGTGGAAGGCGATATTTTCCAGGACAGCGTATCGATCGAGAATGGCGCCTATGTCTATGGCACGATCCGCCACAACGCCGGATCGACCACAGCTTCTCAGACTTTCCCGCCCCACGCGGTGCCCATGCCGTCGCCCATGGCTGAACCGATGGCCGAGCCTGCCAAGGCTGATCTCACGCTGGAAGCGGTCAAGACAGATATCCAGAACCTGAGGATGGTCCACTCCCGGGACTGAAGGAACAGTCCGCCACGTGAATAAAGAAAGGCCCGCAACGCGGGCCCTTTCTGTTACTCGATGTCCTCGACTGGTGCGGCATCCCCGCCATAGACCCTGTGGGCGAGCGAGGCCTGGATGAATTCGTCCAGGTCGCCATCCAGCACCGCCGAAGGGTTGGTGCTGGTGTGGCCGGTGCGCAAATCCTTGATCAGCTGATAGGGCTGCAGCACATAGGACCGGATCTGGTGGCCCCAGCCGATGTCGGTCTTCTTGGCATTGGCGGCGTCCACCTTCTCCTGCTTTTTCTGCAGTTCAAGCTCGTACAGCCGTGCCTTCAGCATCTTGAGCGCGGTGGCCCGGTTCTTGTGCTGGGACCTTTCCGCCTGACAGGCCACGATGATGCCGGTTGGCACATGGGTGATGCGCACGGCGGAATCCGTGGTGTTCACGTGCTGGCCACCCGCTCCGGAGGCGCGGTAGGTGTCGACCTTCAGGTCGCTGTCCACGATCTCGATGTCGATGTTGTCATCGATCACCGGATAGGCCCAGGCCGAGGAGAACGAGGTGTGGCGGCGCGCATTTGAATCATAGGGTGAAATGCGCACGAGTCGGTGCACGCCGCTCTCGGTCTTCAGTTTGCCGTAGGCATTGTGGCCCTTGATCAGCAGCGTGCAGGACTTGATACCCGCCTCTTCGCCCGCATGCTCGTCCAGCACCTCAACTTTGTATTTGTTCTGGTTGGCCCAGCGCACATACATGCGCATGAGCATCGAGGCCCAGTCCTGGCTTTCGGTGCCACCTGCACCGGCATTGATCTGCAGGTAACTGTCGTTGGCGTCGGCCTCGCCGGAGAGCAGCGTGTCGAGTTCGACCTTGGCAATCTCATCCTTGAGCGCTGTGATGGCTTTTTCGGCATCGGCGACGATGCCGGCGTCGCCCTCGGCCTCACCCATCTCGATCAATTCAGTATTGTCGGAAATGGCCTGTTCGACCCGCAGAATTCCGTTGATGCGGTTCTCAAGGTCCTGGCGGCGGCGCATGACCTCCTGGGCCTTCTGGGGATCATCCCAGAGCTTCGGGTCTTCGGCCTTGGCATTCAGTTCGGCGAGGTCTCGCTGGGACTGATCCCAGTCAAAGATGCCTCCTCAGCAGTGCGAGCGACTGCTTGATTTCATCGAGGGTTTTCGCGGTTTCGGCGCGCATGTGCGGTTGATTCCCGTGTTCTGTTCTGGGCGGATGGCGGTCAATAGAGGCCGTCGCCGCCTTCCGTCAACCCGCCACCCGGCTGGCCTGTCTGTTCAAGCGGGACACCTCCGCCCTGTGACGGCGGAACGAGTACCACGCCCGCCCCCTCCTCTGCACTGGCCGTCTTCTTGGTTTCGCCGATGACACTGGTCGCCCCCGGCGGCTCGTCGCCGGGCTTGAAGGCTTCCAGGATGGTGCCCTCGTTGCCAAAGACCGAGCGGCGGCCGTTGGCGGCATTGATGGGGATGAGTTCAATGGCACGGGGCACGCGGAAGGGCGCGGCCGGTTTGTTCTTGAGCGCCATCTTCATGAAATCCTCCACGAAGGGTGCTGCAAGTTCGCCACCCGTGCGCTTCTTGCCCATGGGTTTGGGGTTGTCGTAGCCGACATAAACGCCGACCGCGAGATCCGGCGTGTAACCGATGAACCAGGCATCACGCTCATCGTTCGAGGTGCCGGTCTTGCCCGCAACGGGTTTGCCAAGGGCCTGCATCTTGTGGCCCGTGCCACGCTCGACAACACCTTCCAGCATCGAGGTGATCTGGTAGGCGGTGTAGGGGCTCATCACCTGCTCGCGCACGTCGAG
>CALMZX010000026.1 GCA_937870685.1 uncultured Alphaproteobacteria bacterium | reverse complement strand
CCATCGGGGCGCTGGTCCTGATCGACCGGGCGGTGGAGAACTGGTCCAAGGGCCTGTCGCGGGAGGTGACAGTGCAGGTGCGCGAAGTGGAGGCGCGCGACATCGAGGCCGATCTTTCCGCCGTGCTCGCGCTGCTGAAAGAGTCGCCCGGGGTGACGGGGGCAGAGGACTTGGGCCGCGAGGCCGCCGAGAAACTGCTGGAGCCGTGGCTCGGCAGCGAGGGGCTGGATGCCCTGCCGGTGCCGCGGGTAATCCGCGTGACAGTCAATCCGGCGGCCCCGCCCGACTATGCGGCGCTGGCGGAGCAGCTTGCGGCCACATCGCCCGGTGCCAGCCTCGACACCCACCGGCGCTGGGAGGACGAACTGACCCGCATGGCCGGGACGCTCTCGGCACTGGCGCTGCTTATCCTTCTGCTGATCAGCGCCTCGGCGGTGGCCATGGTGATCTTTGCCACGCGCGCCGTGCTGGAGGCCAACCGCCAGACAGTGGATGTGCTGCACCTTGTCGGCGCCGAAGACGGCTACATTGCGCGGGCGATCAACCGGCGCTTCCTGGCGACTGGCATGTGGGCGGGCGGACTTGGTGTTGTCATGGCGCTGGGGACATTCTTCATGCTGGGCCATGCCGGGCTGCCACAGGCTGACGGCCTTGCAGCAGCGAGCCGCTCGCTGTTCTATGTGCCGGAGAGCAATCCGTGGATGGTGCCGGCAAGCCTGTTGGCCGTGCCAGTGGCAGCGACGCTTCTTGCACTTGTGACATCGCGCATTACACTGCTGCGCATGCTGAGGCGTCTGTCATGACCGTGCTGCGGTCGCTGGTCTTCAACGTGCTGTTCTATGTGAACCTCGTGCTTTTTCTGCTGCTGGGGTCGTGGCTCTTCGTGTGTCCGCGCAGCTGGGCCATGCAGGGGCTGAAGCTGTGGGCGCGATCGTCGGTCTGGCTGCTGCGTGTGATCGCGGGCACCAAGATGGAGGTGCGCGGTGCAGGGCACCTGCCGAAGGGGCCTGCGTTGGTGGCGGGCAAGCACCAGTCCTTCTGGGAGACCTTCGCGGTGCTGCCGCTGTTGCCCGATCCGTGCATGGTTCTGAAACGCGAATTGACATTCATTCCGGTGTTCGGTTGGTTCGCGCTGAAATTCCGCATGATCGCGGTGGAACGCTCGGCGGGAACGGCGGCACTGAAGAAAATGATCGCACGGGCCAGGGACGAAATCGCGGCCGGGCGGCAGGTGGTGATCATGCCGGAGGGCACGCGCAAGGGGCCGGATGACCCGCCGGACTACAAGCCGGGGGCAGCGGCGCTCTATGGCGCGCTTGATGTTCCCTGCGTTCCCTTCGGGTTGAACGCCGGGCTGTTCTGGCCGCGCCGCAAGTTCCTGCGGCTGCCCGGCACCATCACAATCGAGTTCCTGCCAGCCATTCCGGCAGGCCTGCCACGCAAGCAGTTCCAGGCCGAGCTGGAGGCGAAGATCGAAACCTCCACGCGGGCGCTGGTGGCAGAAGCCCGGAAACAAAACTAGAACATCTTCTGGACTCGCCCACTCCGCCGCCATAGATTGGTGCAATGTTGCAGCGTGTTCCCGACAGCGACGTGGCGACGGACATTTGGTCGCTGAAGTACCGGCAGGCGGGTGAAACCTCGATCCGGGACAGTTTCGCGCGGGTGGCGAACGCGGTGGCCGCTGCCGAAGCGGGGCCGTTGCAGGCCTTGTGGGAAAAGCGCTTCCTCGACCTGATGGCCGATTTTTCCTTCCTGCCCGCAGGACGCATTCTTGCCGGTGCGGGCAGCAAGCGCGATGTGACCCTGTTCAACTGCTTTGTCATGGGAACGATCAGTGATTCGATCCCCGGCATCTTTGATGGCCTGAAGCAGGCGGCGCAGACGCTGCAGCAGGGTGGTGGCATCGGCCACGATTTCTCGACGCTAAGGCCCAAGGGTGCGCCGGTGCATGGGGTGGGTGCTGATGCCTCGGGGCCGCTCTCCTTCATGGATGTCTGGGATGCCATGTGCCGGACCATCATGTCGGCGGGGGCGCGGCGCGGCGCCATGATGGGCACTCTGCGCTGCGACCATCCCGACATCGAGGACTTCATCGAGGCCAAGCGCGATCCCCGGCGGTTGCGCAATTTCAATCTCTCCGTCCTGGTGACGGATGGCTTCATGGCGGCAGTGGAGGAAGATGCCGACTGGCCGCTGGTGTTCGGTGGCGAGGTGTTCAGGACGGTAAGGGCGCGGGGCCTGTGGGACCGCATCATGCGGGCCACCTATGAGGTGGCGGAGCCGGGGGTGATCTTCATCGACCGGATCAACCGGCTGAATCCGCTGTCCTATTGCGAGACGATTACCTGCACCAATCCGTGCGGGGAACAGCCGCTGCCACCCTATGGCGCGTGCCTTCTGGGGTCGCTCAATCTCACGCGCTTTGTGCAGGCACCCTTCACGCCGGAGGCGCGGCTTGATGTGGAAAGGCTGCGCGCGGCGGCGCAGACGGCGATCCGCTTTCTCGACAATGTTGTTGATGTTTCCAACTATCCCCTGCCACAGCAGCGCGCCGAGGCCTTCAACAAGCGGCGCCTGGGACTGGGCGTGACCGGACTTGCCGACGCGTTGTTCATGTGCGGCCTGCGCTATGGGGCTCCGGCAGCAGTTGCGGCGACGGGTGCGTGGATGGGAGCCATTCAGGAGGCAGCGCTTGATGCCAGCTGCGACCTTGCAGCCGAGAAGGGTGCCTTTCCGCTGTTTGACTGTGACGCCTATCTGGCCACGGCCTATGGCATGTCGCTGTCAGCGCGGCAGCGCAAGCGCGTTGCCGCGACGGGGTTGCGCAATGGCCTTCTCACTTCCGTGGCGCCGACGGGCACAATCTCCCTGGTCGCGGGAAACGTGTCGAGCGGCATCGAACCGATCTTCGCGCTGTCCTATGACCGCCGCATCCTTGAAGCCGATGGCAGCCACCGGAGCGTGGCGATGGAGGACCATGCCTACAGGCTGTGGCGCGAGGCCAGTGGCGGAGGCACGCGGCCCGGCGCGCTGGTGACCGCCGCAGACCTGCTGCCGGAGGAGCATCTCGCCATGCAGGCGGCTGCGCAGGCGCATGTGGACAGTTCAATCTCGAAAACCATCAATGTGCCGGAAGACCTGCCCTTTGCGGCTTTCCGCTCGGTTTATGAAGAGGCCTACAGGCTGGGATTGAAGGGGTGCACCACCTTCCGGCCCAACGCCGTGACCGGTTCCATCCTTTCTTCGACGCAAGCGGAGGACAAATCCTGTCCGTCCTGCGGCGGTTTCGATCTGGTGGCGCGGGAAGGCTGCACCACCTGCCTCACCTGCGGATTTGCCCTGTGCGGATGATGTTCTATTTTTGTTCTTGACGTTTTCCGGGAATCAGTTCTATCTTTGTTCCATGCTGATTCATGGTTCCCCCATTTCCGCCGAACTTCCTTCCGATCCCGGCCTGCAGGACCGTTTCTGGTATTGGCATGGCGCATCGGGCCGGAAGTACATCCATTCCGTCTATGCGCCGGACTGCTGTCCGCCGCTGCCGGGCGCCATCTACGTGGCGGTGCGGCGCGAGGGAAACCTGCGCATCGCGCTCTCAGTCGGGCGCTTCACGCCCTTCTGGGATGGCGTGATGATGAGCAGCGAGGCGGCCCATGTGGCGCGGCTCGGGATTGACGAAATCCATGTGCACCTTTTGGCCAAATCGGCGATTGCGGCGGAAGATGTGCTCGCCGACCTGCGCGATGCCATGCTGACGGATGATGACGGCGCGGCACCGGATTGCCTGCACGAGGATGCGGCAGAGGCCTACCGGTTCATGTCTTCACCAGCAGGCGTGAGCGCAGCAGCATGGTGAGGATGAGGCCGGTGGCGAAGCCACCGATGTGGGCCCACCAGGCGACCAGCTGACCATCCTCGGCCGGGGTGAACACGCCCATGATCTGTGTGGCAAACCAGATGCCGAGTACGATCACCGCAGGGATGCGGAACGGGATGGGCAGATAGAAGAAGACCCAGAGCCGCGCCTTGGGAAACAGCAGGAGATAGGCGCCGAGCACGCCCGAGACCGCGCCCGACGCCCCAATCACGGGGATCTGGCTTGCCGGCTGCATGATGGCATGGACCAGCCCACCCGCGATGCCGCACAGAAGATAGAACAGGGCGAAGCCGAAGTGCCCGAAGGCATCCTCGATGTTGTCGGCAAAGACCCAGAGGAAGGCCATGTTGAAGATGATGTGCAGCCAGCCGCCGTGCAGGAACATGTAGGTCACAAGCGTGACCGGCTCGGGCACCGGCTCCAGCGACAGCGGCACCGCCATGCCCGGACTGAACAGTTCAACTGGCACCACACCCCAGGCCGTGGCGATTGCAGACGAGAATTCGGGCTTCACCAAGGCACCGGTCAGCAGGAAGACCACCACGTTGATCACCACAATCAACGCCGTCACAACCTGGAAACGGATGACCTGGAGGGGATTGTCGTCCTTGAGCGGCACCAGCATGGCTCTGGGTTAGCCGAAGAGCAGCTTGCCTGCGAGAAGAAACATGATGGCTGCAATGGTGAAATCGATGACGCGCCACACACGAGGCTGTGCCAGCCAAGGCCGCAGGGCGCGGGCGCCGTAGCCGATCAGGAAGAACCAGACCAGAGAGGCCAGGGAGGCACCCGCCGCAAAGGGCAGTTGCTCACCAACGGGGCGCGCGTTGGCGATCGAACCTACTAGAATGACCGTATCAAGATAGACGTGTGGATTGAGAAAGGTGAAGGCGGCGCAGGCCGACAGCGCCGCAGTGAGTGATCCGGCCTCGCCGGCATTGTCACGCAGGGCGGCCGGAGACAAAGCCCGGCGCAACGCCACGCTGCCATACCAGGCGAGAAAGGCCGCACCACCATAAGTCATCACCGGAACGAAAGCGGGAAGGGCCTTTACCAACGCCCCGAGCCCGAACACGCCACTCCAGATCAGCAGCGCATCGCTGGCCGCACAGAAGAGGCAGATCCAGAACACATGGTGTCCTGACACACCTTGCCGGATGACAAAGGCATTCTGCGCGCCGATGGCGACGATCAGACTCCCGCCCAGCAGAAAGCCCGCAACGGCTGCGGTCAGCATGAGTGGGCAATGCTCACGTTCGGGTCTGACCGGGCACCCAAAGAATGTCACCTTTGCCGCTTCTGGCATTGACCCAGCGGCTGGCGACAAACAGGAAATCCGAAAGACGGTTCACATAGGTGATGGCCGCGGGGCTGACATGCTCGCCGTCCCCAGCCTTCAATGCGACCATCTCGCGCTCGGCCCGGCGTGCGACGGTGCGGGCGAGGTGGAGAAACGCCGCCGCCGCATGCCCACCAGGCAGGACGAATGAACGCAGCGGCTGGAGATCGCTGTTCAGCGCGTCAATCTCCTCCTCAAGCCGGGTGCACTGCGCCATGGTCATGCGCAAGGGTTCATAGGGCAGGGGCTTGCCATCGTCGGGCACACAAAGATCAGCTCCGAGATCAAAAAGCTCGTTCTGGATACGCAGGAGCATGGCGTCCAACTGCTCCAACGACGACTCACCCGTGTGCAGCCGGACAAGCCCGATGGCCGCATTGGTTTCATCCACCGTGCCATAGGCCGATATGCGGAGATGGGCCTTGGACACGCGCTCGCCGGAACCGAGCGCGGTCTCGCCTGCATCACCTGTGCGGGTATAGATCTTGTTGAGGACAACCATGGCTTCCGCTGTTAGCGGCCCCTCACTCGTTGCGCAAATGGCTTGATGGCTTGACCGACAGGGCACGGGCGGTGACGGCGAGGCCTGCGCCGATGGTCAGCGCCATGGCCAACACAGCGGTCACCAGCGCCACCGGCCAGGAAAAGCTGAAATCCAGCTCCAGAATAAAGCCCGAGAGATACCACGCGCCAAGAGTGCCGCCAAACATGCCGAACAACGCCGCGACCAGTCCGAGCAAGCCATACTCAAGGACAAAGGCCAGCAGCAACTGCCGCCGCGTGGCACCGTAGGTCTTGAGAACGACAGCCTCGTAGCTGCGGGCGGCAAGGCTGGCGGCCAGCGCCCCTGACAGCACGAGAACGCCGGTCAGCAGCGTCAGGACATTGGCGCCGCGCACGGCAGCAAGCATGCGGCCCAGCAGGTCACTCACCGTCGCCAGCGCATCCTTGACGCGGACGGCTGTGGTCGAGGGGTAGGCCTGCGCGATGTCGTTGAGGAAGGCCGCCTCATCGCCACCATCCATCTCGATTGTCACCACGTGGCTGTGCGGTGCTGCCCTCAGCGTGTTGGGCGAGAACACCATTACGAAGTTGATGCCCATGCTGCGCCAGTTGACCCTGCGCAAATTGGCAACTTCCGCCTCAATCTCGCGGCCGAGGACATTGACCCTGATCCTGTCGCCAATCCTCAGGGCGAGGCCCTCGGCAATCTCGTCCACCATCGAGACAAGAGGTGGACCATCATAGTCCTTCGGCCACCACTCCCCCTCCACCAGTGTGGAGCCTTCCGGCAGCGTTTCGGCATAGGTGAGGCCACGGTCGCCGCGGATGGCCCAGGCCGCATCCGGAGACACTTCCACCTGATCGACCGGCACGCCCTTCACGGCCACCACCCGGCCCCGGAGCATGGGAGCATTATTGACCGCCGTGACGCCCGTGACGGCAAGTGCGTGATCGCGGAAGGCGGGAAGTTCCTCGTTGCGCACATCAAGGACAAAGAAGGCCGGGGCCTTTTCCGGAATGCCGGCGCGCAACTCCCGGGAGATGATGCGGTCTGTGAGCGCCAGCGCCACAAAGAGGGTGAGACCGAGTCCGAGTGCCAGAATGACCGAAATCGCAGACGCGCCAGGCCGGTGCATGGCCAGAAGGGCGTGGCGAAGATAGATGTTGCCGGGGCGTGGCAGGGCGGCGACAGCGCGCAACAGCGCCCAGGCGAGAAGCGCCAGAATGACAAAGGCGCCCACCAGCCCGGCAAGATAGAGCGCAGTGATGCGCATGTCATCGTAGCTCACGAGAACGAGCAGCCCTGTAGCCGCCATCAACGCAAGTGTGACGAGAAAGCCCTTCCAAGATGGCCGCCCGCCAGACTGGGTGACCTGGCTGCGAAACAGGGCAGCACCAGAAATGCGGCTGATGCGCGCCAGTGGCAGACTCGCAGCGGCCAGAGTCACCAGAAATCCCAATGCCGCGGCGAACATCAGTGGCTGCCACGAAATGCGGGTGCCCAGCGGAAGCGGGAGCAGGTGCCCGAAAAGCAACTTCACCACGAAGGGCGACGCAGCGCCCGCACACACCGCCAGCACGATGCCGAGCAGGCCAACCAGAATGATCTCGGTCAGGAAAAGACCCGTCACATCGCGGTTGGAAAGGCCGATACATTTGAGTGTGGCAATGGAACCGGTCTGCCGGGTGATGAAGGCCGAGACCGCATTGGCGATGCCGGCACCGCCGATCACAAGGGCAGCAATGCCGACCAGGGCCATGAAGTATCCAAGACGTTCCACGAAACGCTCGGCCCCCTGCGCGGCATTGTCACGGGCGCGGATGCGCCAGCCTGATTCAGGAAAGGCAGTGTTTGCCTCGTCCACCACAGCCCTCGCGGCGGGCAGCGCGGTGTCACCCGCCAGCTTCACCCGGTAACGCCAGGTGATGAGGCTTCCCGGCTGGATCAGGCCGGTTGCCTGCAGGGCCTCATGGCTCATGAGCAGGCGGGGTCCGAGGACAATACCATCGGAGATGCGATCCGGTTCGGCGGAAATCACGGCTGAGACGCGGAACGAGACCGTGCCGATCCTGATGTTCTCTCCCTGCTTCACGCCGAGGCGGCCCAGCAGCAGGGGATCGACAGCAACGCCATGCACGCCGCCGCTCCGGGCCAGCGGATTTGCCTCGCCGCCCAGCTCATAGGTCAATGCCCCGTAAAGCGGATAGAGGTCGTCCACCGCCTTGATCTCCACCAGTGTCGACCGCCCATCTGCAGTGGCCATGGCGCGCAGTGTGGCAATGCGGCTGACGCTGCCCTTGCTGGCGATGAAGCCGCGCTCGCTGTCCGTCACCTCGCGGTGAATGAGCGAGAACTCGATGTCGCCACCGAGGAGCGGCTGGCCCTGCTCGGCCAGCCCGCGATCGACGGCGGCCACAAGGCTGCCCACGATGGCGATGGAGGCCACACCCAGTGTCAGGCAGGTGAGGTAGATCCAGAACCCCTTGAGGCCGGAGCGAAGATTCTTGCGGGCGTAGCGGAGCCAGAGTAGCGGCGAAATCATGCCCGGCCCTCCTCCTTCACCTTGCCATCGCGCACCTCGATGATGCGGCCGCAGCGTTTGGCGAGACTGCGGTCGTGGGTGACCAGCAGAAGCGTCGTGCCTTCGCGCGCCTGCAAATCGAAGAGCAGGTTGATGATCGCTTCACCCGTGTCCTGGTCGAGATTTCCGGTGGGTTCGTCGGCGAGGATGATTTTGGCACCGGCGGCCAGGGCCCGGGCGATGGCCACGCGCTGCTGCTCGCCGCCGGAGAGTTGCCCGGGATAGTGGTCGAGCCGGTGGCCAAGGCCGACCCGTGCCAGGGCAGCACGGGCGCGGGCATCGGCATCGGCAAGGCCGCGGAACTCCATGGGAATGGCGACATTCTCGATCGCCGTGAGGGTGGGAATGAGATGGAAGGACTGGAAGACAATGCCGATGGTCTCGCGGCGGATTCGCGCCAGCGCCTCTTCCGCCTTGCCGCGCAGTTCCGCACCTGCCAGCATGACACTGCCGGAGGACGCAGGTTCCAGTCCGGACACCACCATGAGGAGCGATGTCTTGCCGGAACCCGAAGGGCCGACGATGCCCACGGCTTCGCCCGGCTTCACGGCAAGGTTGACGCCTTGCAGGATGTGAACATCGCCGGCACGCGACGGCAGCGTGAGATGGACGTCAGTCAGGGAGAGGATGGGGGATGTCATCAAGGGGTCCGGCGGATGGAATTGAGCCTCCCCATGTGGGGCGCGGGCGGGGAAAATGCGAGGTGATCTTGCAGCTTACGGTGATTCGCCCCACATGGACGCCCATGCACCGCATTTCTGCCGCCCTCGCCGCCACCCTGACCGGGCTTTTCCTCAGCCAGGCACCTGCCGCCGAACCTGTGACGCTCCTCGCGCTCGGTGACAGCCTGACGGCGGGTTACGGGCTTGATCCGGCGGCCGCCTTTCCGTTGAAACTGGAGCAGGCACTCAAGGCCAGGGGCCATGATGTGGTTGTGATCAATGCGGGTGTGTCCGGAGACACGGCGGCGCAGGGTGCGGCCCGGCTGGAATGGTCGCTGACGGATGATGTCGATGGGGTGATCGTGGAACTCGGGGCCAATGATGCGTTGCGCGGTCTTGATCCCGCGCAGGCGGAAGCTGCGCTGAAGGGCATTCTCGACGCTCTTGCCAGCCGCAAGCTTCCGGTGCTCATCGCAGGGATGCGGGCTCCACCCAACCTGGGACCGGACTATGCGGCGGCCTTCGAAGGCATGTATGCAAGGCTCGCCGCGCGGTCCGGCGCGCTGATCTATCCGTTCTTCCTTGAAGGCGTGGCGGCTGATCCCAAGCTGAACCAGGCAGACGGCCTGCACCCGACACCAGAGGGGGTGGACGCAATCGTCGCGCGCATCCTGCCATCGGTCGAAGCCCTTTTGGCGCTTGCGAAAAAATGACTTGGCGCGGCGGCGAATCGCGCTAGCCTCGCAGATCAAGAAGAAGACGGAGGAAACCATGCCGCGCCTCTTCACCGGACTTGAAGTGCCTGATGACGTGGCACTGGACCTGCAGATCATGCAAGGCGGCGTGCCGGGTGCGCGCTGGATGGACTCCTCGCAATACCACCTCACCTTGCGCTTCATCGGCGACATCGAGACAGGTCTTGCCCGCGAAATCGCGCACGGCCTCGATGCCATCCAGGTGCGGCCCTTCCAGATCACGCTCAAGGGCGTGGGGCTGTTCGGCGGCAACAAGCCGCATTCGATCTACGCGGGCGTCGAGGAGAATGCTGAACTCAAACGCCTGCATGACCTGCATGAGCGACTGTGCCAGGTGCTCGGCCTTGCGGCGGAGCCCCGGCGTTTCGTGCCGCATGTGACTTTGGCGCGGCTGAAGGACCCGGAGCCGCGCGCCTTGCAGCGCTGGATCGAGGTGCACAGCCTGTACCGCAGCGCCACCTTCACGGTCCGGCGATTCGTTTTGTTTTCGTCCCGTCCGCTGAAGGGCGGCGGGCCGTATGCAGTTGAGGAATCCTATGCGATGGGTTCGATGATGGAGGCAGTGGCATGACCGGGGGCACGGGTGAACGTCTGCAGGGGGCGGCGCGCATCAAGGCGTTGCAGGAGATTGACGGCTGGAGCGACGTGCCGGGCCGTGACGCCATCCACAAAACCTTCAGATTCAAGAGTTTCCGCAAGGCTTTTGCCTTCATGGCGGAGGTGGCGCTGGTGGCCGAGAAAATGGACCACCACCCGGAGTGGGCCAATGTCTATGGCAAGGTTGACGTCACACTGACCACCCATTCGGCCCAGGGCGTGACCGGGCTCGATGTGGCGCTGGCGCGGAAAATGGACGAGATTGCAGGCAGTTAGACTGCGCCTGAGACGCCGCATTACAAGCCGGTAACTTGACGGGCAGGACCCCCGTCACCATATTGCGCGCATCAGTTTCTGGAGGGAAAACATGGCTGAACTTCACTATCCAACCCAAACGCGTGCCGGCACGCGGGCTGAGGTCGACCAGGGCCTCAAGTCCTACATGCTGGGCGTGTACAATTACATGGCGCTGGGTGTGGCGGTGACCGCTGTCCTCATCCTCGCCACTTTCACCATTCCGGCACTGGGTGCCGTGACCAAGGTACTCGCTTTCCCGGCCATGCTGGCCGTGCTGGCGCTGGGCTGGTTTGGCCCGCGCATGGTGTTCAGCGGATCGGTGGGCAAGGCCCATGTGGTCTATTGGGCCTATGTGGCGGCCTGGGGCATCGGCATCGCGCCGATCGTCAACCGCTATCTCGGCATTGATCCGTCCATGGTCATGTCGGCGTTCCTGACGGCCGCCATCACCTTCGGCGCCATGAGCGTGTGGGGTTACACCTCCAAGAAGGACCTCTCGGGCATGGCCAACACCGTTGGCATGATCATGATGGGCCTCCTGATTGCCGCGCTGGTCAACATTGTGGTGTCGCTCTTCGTCGGCTTCACGGCTGCGGGCATGATGGTTTCGATCCTGATCTCGGCTGCCTTCGTGGTGCTGGTCTCGCTGCTCACCGCCTGGGAAACCCAGATGGTGAAGGAGCTTTACTACGCCGGTGACGAAGCTGGCACGCAGCAGCAGAAGTCGATCTTCGGTGCCTTTGCGCTCTACGGCAGCTTCGTGTCGATCTTCGTCAACCTGCTGCAGATCTTCGGCTTCCTTGGTGGCGGCGACGAATAAGTTCCAACCGCACCGACTGCACGACTGGCCCCGGCGGAGACGCCGGGGCTTTTCTTTTTGATCACGTCGCCAGGCGCGGCTTCTTGACCAGTACGCGCAACACCTGGGCCAGCTCATGGCCGCGCTTGAGGATGAGACCACCCTGCGCAATCACCGCATACATGCCCTGCTTGCGGGCGAGTGCCGGGGTTTTCACGATGCGGTAGAGCGGCTGCTCGGAGGCGCGCCGGAAAATCGCAAAGCTGGCAGCGTCCCTGCCGAATTCCATGGCGTAGTCACGCCACTCGCCATCCGCGACATGGCGGCCGTAGAGATTGAGAATCTGCGTGAGTTCGTGGCGGTCAAAGGCCACAGGCTTTGCCGGGGGAGTTGCGGGAAAGCGGAGGACGGTTGCCTCCTCCGTTTCCCGGGCGCGGCTGTCGACACTTGCTTCCAGATCCAAGAGGCTTTCCTCCCGCTGACATGTGACTGTCATAGTGCTGTGCGTTGATCAGCTTGGCAAGTCATAATGCAAATTCACCTTTCCGCCCCATTTGCATCATGCCCCTGCCAAGATGGGGGACCATAAGACCCATGTTGCCTCGATAGCCCGGCTGGATGGAGCCCCGGTTTCAGCCCCCCAGCCCCTCCGGGATCCGCGTTAAATCCGGCCGGGCCCCCCAACTCTTCGCGAGTTGAGTTGAGAGTCCCTGAAAGCGGCCCTTTGTGGCCGCTTCTTTTTTGCGCATGCTTCCCCCTCTTGACGCTTCGCCAGGGGCTGCCGATATGGGCCTCACGCGAGAACCGAGGTGCAAGGCATGGCGACGGCAGCCCAATCCAAGAAAACCAAGATCAAGGCCACCACGGGTGAGCCGCAGGCCTTCCAGGCCGAGGTGGCGAAAATCCTCAGGCTGATGGTGCATTCGGTCTATTCGGACCGAGACGTGTTCCTGCGTGAGCTGATTTCGAATGCCTCGGACGCGCTGGACAAGCTGCGCTACGAGGCGATTTCCGCACCTGACCTGCTGGAGAAGGAGCCTGAACTTTCCATCATGCTGGTGCCGGACAAGGCGGCAGGTACGCTGACAGTCACCGATTCGGGACTGGGCATGACGGCGGATGACCTTGCCTCCAACCTCGGCACCATCGCGCGCTCCGGCACGGAAGCCTTCATGAAGGACGCCAAGGACGGCGCCCCGGACCTGATCGGCCAGTTCGGCGTCGGATTCTATTCGGCCTTCATGGTGGCGGACAAGGTGGAGGTGTTTTCGCGCCGTGCCGGTGAAAAGCAGGCCCATCTCTGGACCTCGGACGGTCTTGGCACCTTCACCGTGACCAAGACCGATCCGATGCCGCGGGGCACGCGCATCGTGTTGCATCTCAAGCCCGATGCGCTGGACTATCTTGATGACTGGAAGATCGAGAGCATCGTGCGGAGCTACTCCGACCACATCGTTCACCCGATCATGCTGGCGGGAGAGACGCCGCGCCAGATCAACTCCGGCAGCGCCATCTGGATGCGCGGCAAGGCCGACGTGACGGCGGAGCAGCACAGGGAATTCTTCGGTTCGCTCAGCCATTCCACGGAAGCACCGGCGCTGACCATCCACTACCGGGCAGAGGGGCGACAAGAATACAACGTGCTGCTCTATGTGCCGGGCGAGAAGCCGTTTGACCTCTACGACCCGGAGCGCAGGGGACGACAGAAGCTCTATGTGCGGCGGGTCTTCATTGCCGATGATGCGCAGCTGCTGCCGCCTTACCTGCGCTTCGTGCGCGGTGTCATCGATTCCGCCGACATGCCACTCAACCTGTCGCGCGAGATGCTGCAGAACAATCCCGATGTGGCGGCCATCCGCAAGGCGGTGACCAACCGGGTGCTGGCGGATCTCAAGAAGTGTGCCGACAGTGATGCCGCAGCCTTTGGCAAAATCTGGGAGACCTTCGCGCCCGTCATCAAGGAAGGTCTCTATGAAGACATGGAGCGGCGCGACCAGCTGTTCGAGATCGCACGCTTCCGCTCCACCAAGGGCGAGAACGTGTCGCTGCGCGATTATGTGGCGGGGCTCAAGGAGAACCAGACGGCGATCTACTACCTCACGGCGGAAGATGCCGCCAAGGCCAAGGCGAGCCCGCAACTTGAGGGTTACAGGGCGCGGGATGTGGAGGTGTTGCTGCTCACCGATCCGGTGGACAGCTTCTGGGTGCGCACCGCGCTTGGCTTTGACGGCAAGCCGTTCAAGTCGGTGACGCAGGGCGTTTCCGACCTTGATGTCATCAAGCCCGCGCAGGAGCGGGATGTGCCCGCCGCGGCAGATGCCGCGACAACCGCACTGGTGGCGGCACTGCAGCAGGCGCTGGGCAACAAGGTGAAGGAGGTGCGCGTGTCGAAGCGCCTCACGGACAGCGCGGTCTGTCTCGTTGCCGATGGCCTGATGGATCGGACGCTGGAACGGCTTCTCTCGCGCCAGCAGGATTCCGGCGTCAGCATGAGTGCGCCCGTCCTTGAAGTGAATGCCGGGCATGGCCTGATCAAGGCACTTGCCGCGCTGGCGGAAGCCAGGGGCCCGGGAGCGGTGGCTGATGCGGCGCATCTGCTGCTTGACCAAGCGCAGGTGCTGGAGGGCGAACCCGTGGCCGACCCTGCGGCCTTTGCGCGGCGCATGGCCGAGGTGATGCAGCGGGCCTTTTCCTGAAGCCCCACCCGTGACGTGATTGCAACAGGGCGGCGGAATTTGCGCCGCCCTGTTTTCTTTGCGGCGGGCTGGCGCTAGGAGCCTGATCCTCATTCATCGCAACGGAGGATCGATCATGGAGCATTGTTTTACGCGACGCTGATCCCCGGACCCGTTCAGGTCCGGTGGGCCTTGAGCGGTATTGCGTTATCCAGCGCCTGAGGCGCCTTTCCAGAAGCAAATCCATCTGAAACAACCGGCGCGTGCTGGCGCAGTCTTGCGCATTGCAATCGCCAAGCCCGTGGTTTCACGCCCGAGAGGCGTGACCGCGCGAGGAACGCACATGACCTTTTCCATCTTCGACTGGCTGGTGATCAGCATCCGGCCCAGGGACCGCAAGCCCGAAGCCTTGCAATCCGGCAGCTTTGCCGGGCTGACATCCGAGGAAATCCGTGAACTCCGGCGCATGCGCGAGGAGGTGCGGCTGGCACGCGAGCAGGCCAAGCTTTTCGTGAGCCAGAACCGGAGCGGGGTGCTGTGAAGCCCCCTCCGGCCAGCGCCTCCCTCATGCGTGCCATGCAGCGCCCGGGAAGCAACCGGGGAGGCATGCGGGGAGGCTTTGACTCTTGAGGCCAACGCGCTAGATAGCGGCCACGTTTGACCGCCACCCGGCGCAATTGGCAGGAATTTCCGATGAGCAAGGCCCGCACGCTGTATGACAAGATTTGGGATGACCATGTGGTCCATCAGGCCGAGGACGGCACCTGCCTGCTCTACATCGACCGCCATCTCATTCACGAAGTGACGAGCCCGCAGGCCTTCGAGGGCCTGCGCATGACCGGCCGCAAGGTGCGCCACCCGGAAAAGACGCTGGCCGTGGTCGACCACAACGTGCCCACGACAGACCGTTCCAAGGGCATCGCGGAGGAAGAAAGCCGCATTCAGGTGGAAGCGCTGGCACAGAATGCCAAGGACTTCGGCATCGAATATTTCAACGAGTTGGACAAGCGCCAAGGCATTGTCCACGTGGTCGGCCCCGAACAGGGCTTCACGCTGCCGGGCACCACCATTGTCTGCGGTGACAGCCACACCTCGACGCATGGCGCTTTCGGGGCGCTGGCGCATGGCATTGGCACCTCGGAGGTGGAGCATGTGCTCGCCACCCAGACGCTGATCCAGAAGAAGGCCAAGAACATGAAGGTGGAAGTGAACGGCAAGCTGGCGCCGCACTCCACCGCCAAGGACATCATCCTCGCCATCATCGGCGAGATCGGCACGGCAGGCGGCACCGGCCATGTCATCGAGTTTGCCGGCGAAGCCATCCGCGACCTTTCCATGGAAGGGCGCATGACGGTGTGCAACATGACTATCGAAGGCGGGGCCCGCGCCGGCATGATTGCACCTGACGAAAAGGCTTTCGCTTTCCTGAAGGGCAAGCCCAAGGCACCCACGGGAGCCGCCTGGGATGCCGCCCTGCGCTACTGGGAGACGCTGCACACGGATGACGGCGCGCACTTCGACCGCATCGTGAAGCTCGACGCCGCCAACCTGCCGCCCATCGTCTCGTGGGGCACGAGCCCGGAAGACGTGGTCGCCGTGTCGGGTGCCGTTCCTGATCCGGCGCTCATCGCCGACGAGGGCAAGCGCCAGTCGAAGATCCGCGCTCTCGAATACATGGGACTGACGGCGGGCCAGAAGATCACCGACATCGCGCTTGACGTTGTCTGGATCGGTTCGTGCACCAATGGCCGCATCGAGGACATGCGCGCCGTGGCCGAGGTGGTGAAGGGCAAGAAGGTCTCGCCCAACCTCGCCTATGCCATGATCGTGCCGGGCTCCGGCCTTGTGAAGCAGCAGGCGGAAGCGGAAGGCCTCGACAGGATTTTCCGCGAGGCGGGATTCCAGTGGCGCGAGCCCGGCTGTTCCATGTGCCTTGCCATGAACCCGGACCAGCTGAAGCCGGGCCAGCGCGCGGCCTCCACCTCCAACCGCAATTTCGAAGGCCGCCAGGGCTACAAGGGCCGCACCCACCTCGTCTCGCCACAGATGGCGGCGGCGGCGGCGCTGGCCGGGCGCTTTGTGGACGTGCGCAAACTGTCGTAACGCGGGGAGCAGGAACGGGCTCTCATGCCCGTTCACGACTCCTGTTCACGACTCATTCAGAAACAGGCTGTTAAGGCTTGCGTAACGTTGTCTTTACGTTAAAGACACGCGCGGGCGGTAAACATCGAATCGGCAGCGGGGCTTGCCGGTAAGAGCGACGATCCAGGGGACTGATCTTGAATACAACTGTTACGGCTGATGCCAAATTCCTCCGCCGCGTGTTCATCGGCCTTGTCATGCTGACGCTTGTGGCGGGTGCCATGGCCGCCTTCACCACTGTTCAGGCCATGAACGACATCCACAGCGCCGCCTGCACCACGGCCTGCGAATAAGAGGGGGCCTGCGAACAAGCGGGCCCTGTCTGCCTTTTACGATCACCTTCCATCCTGAATCGCGTTGAATCGCCGGGTCATTGCGCATATGACCCCGCAGCATGAGCGCCAAACCCACCATTTTCATTGACGGCGAAGCCGGGACCACCGGCCTGCAAATCCGTGACCGGCTCAAGGGCCGCACGGACCTTGAACTCGTTTCCATCGCGCCGGAACGGCGCAAGGATGCGGCGGCCCGCCGGGACCTGCTCAATTCCGCCGATGTGGCCATTCTCTGCCTGCCGGATGAAGCAGCTGTGGAGGCTGTGTCGCTGATTGCACCGGGCGCGAGGACACGGGTGATTGATGCTTCCACTGCCTTCCGCATCAATCCCGACTGGGCCTATGGATTTCCCGAGATGGATGCAGGCCAGCGCAGCCGCATCGCCGGGGCCGCACGTGTCGCCAACCCCGGCTGCTGGCCGCAAGGCCTGATCGCGCTGGTGAAACCGCTCGTTGACGCAGGCTTGCTGGCGAAGGATGTGCCGCTCTCCTATGCCGGCATATCCGGCTATTCGGGTGGCGGCAGGAAAATGATCGAGGATTATGAGGCGAAGGGAAAGACTGCCTCCCACTTCGCACCCTATGGGCTTTCGCTGGCCCACAAGCACCTGCCTGAGATGAAGCACTATGCCGGACTTGCCCGCGACGTGCTGTTCCAGCCGGTGGTGGGTGATTTTGCCCAGGGCATGCTCACAAGCGTGCCCCTGCACATGAGCCAGTTTGCGCGCGGTGTTTCGGGCAAGGACATTCATGCGGCAGTTGCCGCCCATCATGCCGCATCACGCTTTGTCGCGGTGGCGGCGCTGGATGATTCGACCAGCCTGAACCCCCAGGCCGTGAATGGCACCAACGACATGCGCCTTCATGTTTTCGCCAATGACGCCCGCGGGCAGGTGGTGCTGATGGCGATCTACGACAATCTCGGCAAGGGTGCCTCGGGTGCCGCCGTGCAGAACCTCAACCTGATGATCGGTGCTGATGAAGCCGCGTCGGTCAATCTCTCTTCTTAAGGAGCGAATCCCATGCAGAAATTCGACGTGCTCACCGGTGTTGCCGCCCCCCTCAACATCGTCAACATCGACACCGACATGATCATCCCCAAGCAGTTCCTCAAGACGATCAAGCGCACCGGGCTGGGCAAGTCGCTGTTCTTCGAGATGCGCTACACGCAGGAGGGCAAGGAGCTGCCGGACTTCGTGCTCAACAGGCCGGCCTATCGCAAGGCCGAGGTGCTGGTGGCGGGCGACAACTTCGGCTGCGGCTCTTCGCGCGAACATGCGCCCTGGGCGCTGCTCGACTTCGGCATCCGCTGCGTGATCTCCACCAGCTTCGCCGACATCTTCTACAACAACTGCTTCAAGAACGGCATCCTGCC
>CALMZX010000025.1 GCA_937870685.1 uncultured Alphaproteobacteria bacterium | reverse complement strand
GTGCACCAGCTTGTAGGTGTCTTCGCCGCCTGCCTCCTTGATGGCGGACAGTGCTTCCGCCTTGGTGCGCATGGACGAGAAATGGAAGCCCAGCGGCTCCACGAGGCCCGTGAGGCCCGCTTCCTGCAGGATGGGGCGGATGCCCTTGAGGCCCGCGACAAGGCTTTCACGCGGCACCGGCTTGCCTTCATTCAGCGGGCACATCACCAGCGCCCTGGCGCCACAGGCCTTGGCGTAGCGGGCGAGTGTGGCGCTGCGCTCCGCCATGTCATCGGACCAGACGTTGAAGGGATACAGCGCATTGATGGTGATGATGCTGACACCAGCCTTCGCGGCCGCGTCGCGCACGACCTCGGGCGGCGTACCGTCGGCGATGGCCGTGCCCTTCATGTCGTTGCGGATTTCAACTTCGCTGCAGCCCAGCGACTTCGCCATGGCGAAGAATTCCGCCAGTGACTGGCGGGGCGAGATGATGTGGTTCAGGGCAAAGTGCATGTGCATGTCCTCAGGCGTAAAGTGAAGGGCGAACGGGAAGCGAAATGGCAACGGTTTGGCCGGGCCGTGTCTGCGCTGCCACGCAGGCATCCGACGTGACGTTGGCGGCGTATCCATCCCAGGCGGAAGGGCCGCTGGCGGTTCCCGCCGCGGCAGCGGTGATGAAGGCCTGCAGTTCCGTGTCGTAGCTGTCGATGAAGCGCTGCTTCCAGTCCATCAGCACCGGCTGGCCGAGCGTCGCGTTCTTGCGGGTGCTGATGGCCAGCGGTTCCGGCAGATATGCCACGCCTTCCTCGCCAACCACCTCGCACTGGATGTCGTAGCCGTATTTGCAGTTCACGAAAATTTCCACGTCAATGCGGATGCCCTTCTTCGTTTCCAGAAGCACGATCTGCGGATCGGCGAGATGGGAGGAGGCGTGGCGCGACTTGCGTGGGCAGATCACCTGCGCCGACACATAGTCGTCGTCCAACAGCCAGCGCAGCACGTCGATTTCATGAATGGCCGTATCAACGATCGCCATGGGCGTGGTGTAGCTGTCGCCCACCTCGGGATTGCGGTGCTTGGCATGCACCATCAGGGGCGCGCCGATATCACCATCAATGGTCTTCTTCAACGCCACATAGCCACGGTCATAGCGGCGCATGAAACCGACCTGGACGAGGCGGCGGCCAAATCGGCTTTCCGCCTCGACGATGCGCTTCGCACCCTCTGCTGTCGTGGCTAGCGGCTTTTCGCAGAAAACCGGCTTGCCGGCGGCGATCGCCGCGAGAACGAATTCCTCGTGGGTCGGCCCCCAGGAGCAGACCGCCACCGCATCGACGCTGGCATCGTTGATGAGGTCATGGGCATCATCAAACACCTTGGCACGCGGCACCACATCGCGGACGCAGCCTTCGGCATTCGCGCGGTTCACATCGGTGACGGCGGTCACGTCCGCGCCCGCCAGCACGTGGACAATGCGTCGCGCGTGGTCCCGGCCGATCATGCCGGTCCCGATCACACCAATTCTCAGGGTCATTGCCTTGGTCCTATTTCTTCCAATACGTGTCGATGTAGCGCTGCATTTCGGCGCGCATGAATTTTCCGGAGTGGTCGGCCTTGTCCTCCCAGGCAAAGACGCAAGCCGTCATGATGCCGTCGAAGCCGATTTCCGCGAGGGTGGAGAAGAAATCATCCCACGGCACTTCGCCCTGGCCGATGTTGAGGTGCTGGTGAATGCGCGCCTGCGTGCCCGGCGGATTGAGAATGTAGCGCAGGCCGGACGAGGCCTTGTGGTTGAAGGTGTCGCCCACATGGACATGGGCCAGCACGTCGGCGCATTGCCGCAGCATGGTCTTGGTGTCGTCGCCGAAGTAGAAGGTATGGGGCGCGCAATAGAGGAACTTCACCCGCTTCGAGTTGACCGTGCGGATGATGTCCACGGCGGGCTGCAGGGTCTCGCACCAGTCTTCCGGGTGCGGTTCGATGTGGAGGTTGATGCCTTCCTTCTCGAACAGCGGCACAAGTTCGCTCATGGAGCGCCACCAGGCGTCCTCGCAGGTTTCGATCATGGAGCCGGTGTGGCAGCAGTAGCAGGAACCCTTGTCCGGGTGGGGGCCACGGCCAAACTCCGAGTTCATGGTATCGACGTCCATCTCGACGCAGATCTCGATGGCGCGCTTCCAGTGGCGCACGGCGGCCTGCCGCTCGGTCTCGTCGTTGGAGGCCCAGCGGTACATGGGCAGCAACGAGGCGATCTTCACGTCGGCGGCCTTGAGCGCCTTCTTGAAAGTCTTGATGCGCTCCGGGAACACGCGCGGTGCCTTGAACCACTCGAGAAAGTCCCCGCGGGGCGAGAGTTCGATCCAGTCATAGCCGAGTTCCTTCACCTTGAAGGGCAGCTCCTCCAGGCTCAGGTGGCGGTGCATGAAGGGATCAAGGGCGATGCGCATGGTGGCTTCCTCGTGTTGTTCAGGCCTTGCGGCGCTTGTTCTGGCGCTGCTGGTCGATGACGACAGCGGCGACGATGATGAGACCCTTGACGATCTCCTGGTAGTAGGCGCCCACCTTCAGGAAGGTGAAGCCGGAGGTCACCACGCCGAGGATGATGGTGCCGATGAAGGTGCCGGTGATGCGGCCCACGCCACCCGCGAGTGAGGTTCCGCCGATCACCGCTGCTGCGATGGCGTCCAGTTCGAAGGCGACACCCATGCCGGGCTGGGCCGACTGGGCGCGTGCCGCGAGCATCACGCCCGCGAGGCCGGAGAGCAGTCCGGCCATGGCATAAACCTTGATCAGGTGCTTGCCGATGTTGATGCCGGAGACGCGCGCGGCCTGCGGGTTGGCGCCGATGGCATAGGTGAACTTGCCGTAGCGCGTGTAGGCCAGCAGCACATGGCAGATGGCGGCGACAATGAAGAAGACGATGACGATGCGCGGCACCGGAAAACCGCCCACGTCAAAGCTCTGGCCGAACCAGGCAAAGTTCTCGTTGAGCAGGGCCACGGGCTGGCCCAGCGTGTACCATTTGGCGAGGCCGCGGGCCGACACCATCATGCCCAGCGTGGCGATGAAGGGTGGAATGCCCGTCTTGGCGATCACGAGGCCGTTCAGCCAGCCCAGCAGCAGGCCCATGATCAGGCCGACGATGATGGCCCAGATGGGGCTTGAATCAATGAACCAGTTGAGGCCGAACTGCACGTATTCAGGCTGGAGAAACACGGCGCGGGCATTGGCCGAGGTTTGGGCGAAACTTGCCGCGACCATGGCGATGAAGCCCACCATCGAACCGGAGGAGAGATCAACACCGCCAGTGATGATGACCTGTGTCACACCGACCGCGATGATGCCGATGATGGCGACCTGCAGCACGATGATCGACAGGCGCTGCTTGGAGGCAAGGAAGCTTTCGCCCACGAAAATCCAGCCGAGCACCTCGAAGGCCAGCGCGATGCCCGCGAGGACCAGAAGGATGGACACCTCCGGCGGCCAGCGCTTCACCTTCTTGAGGCCGGTCTGCGAGGTGTTGCCCAGTTCGTTCTGTGATGCCGACATCTTGTTGCTCCGTGTGCCCGCCGTTCAGTGCGACGCCAGTTCCATGATTTTCACCTGGTCCGCGTCCTTGCGGTCCAGGAAGCCGGTGACGCGGCCTTCGTGCAGCACCATGATCCGGTCACTCATGCCGAGAACCTCGGGCATTTCCGAAGAGATCATGATCACCGCCACGCCTTGCCCGGCGAGGTTTGAAATGAGCTTGTGGATTTCCGCCTTGGCGCCGACGTCGATGCCGCGCGTGGGCTCGTCGAGAATGAGGATTTTCGGATTGGTGAGAAGCCAGCGGCAGATCAGCACCTTCTGCTGGTTGCCGCCCGAGAGGTTGATGATCGGCTCCTGCATGTCCGGGGTGCGCACACGCAGGCGGTTGGCAATGTCCTCTGAGTCCTTGGCCAGTTGCGCCTGCTGGACAAAGCCCCAGTTGACGTAGCGCTGCTGCAGCACCGCCATCTGTGTGTTGTCTTGCACATCCAGCAAGAGGAAACAGCCTGTCTCCTTGCGGTCCTCGGTGAGGAAGGCCATTCCATGCTGCATGGCGACGGAAGGTGACGCCATGTCCACTTCCCTGCCATTGATGTGGATGGTGCCGGAGGTGGCCGGTGTCACCCCGAATATGGTTTCCGCGACATTGGAACGGCCGGACCCCACCAGTCCGGCAAGCCCCAGGATTTCACCGGCGCGCACTTCGAAGGACACGTCCTTGAACACGCCTTTGAGCGCGAGGTTTTTCACCGACAGGACAACATCGCCGATCGGCACGGTGTCCTTGGGAAACATGTGGGTGATCTCGCGGCCCACCATCATGCGGATGATGTCGTCGCGCGTGACGTCGGAGGACGGCTTCGTGGCGATGTATTTGCCGTCGCGGAACACCGAGACTTCATCGGCAATCTCGAACAGCTCGTTCATCTTGTGGGTGATGTAGATGATGCCTTTGCCCTGCTCCTTGAGCGCGCGGATGATGGTGAAGAGGTGGGTCACCTCCTTCTCCGTCAGGGCCGAGGTGGGCTCATCCATGATCAGGACATCGGAATTGAAGGAAACGGCCTTGGCGATCTCCACCATCTGGCGGTTCGCCACGGAAAGCGTGCCGATCTGCACGTCAGGATCAAGATCGATGTCGAGGCGCTCGAACAACTCGCTGGTCCGGCGGTTCATTTCGCCATGGTTGATCAGCCCGATGCGGTTGGTGGGTTCGCGCCCGATCCAGATGTTCTCGGAAATGGTCATCGGTGCCATCAGGTTCAGTTCCTGATGGATCATGGCGATGCCGTTTTGCAGGGCATCCAGCGGATTCTTGAGGCGGATGTGCTGGCCGCGCAGCTTGAAGGTGCCGGAGTCGGGCGTGTAGATTCCGGCGACGATTTTCATGAGCGTGGACTTGCCCGCGCCATTCTCGCCCATCAGCGCATGCACGGTGCCGCGCTTCAGCTTCAGTTGCACGTCATCGAGCGCCACAACGCCGGGAAATTCCTTGCGGACGTTCTCGACTTCCAGAATGTAATCGGCACCGGGAACCGCACCGCTTTCCCTCACCGCCTGCATCGTGGACGGACTGACCATGCTATCCCGCTCCCTGCGCCCGAAATCATCAAGGAAAATGCGCCACTCCGGAGAGTGGCGCATACCCCGGTGCTTGTCGATCAGTTCTTGGTGACGAACTGGTCCATGTTGGCGGGCGTCACGAGCTGGAAGGGAATCCAGACCTTGGCATCCACCTTGTCGCCCTTGGCGAGCGACACGGCTGCACCCACGGCACCGGCACCTTGGCCGAAGGCGTCCTGGCACACCGTGACGTCGAGGTCACCCGCCTTCATGTAGGCGAGGGCTTCCTGCGTGGCATCGATGCCGCCGACGATCACCGACTTCATGTCCCAGCCGGCAGACTTCATGGCGTTGATGGCGCCGATGGCCATGTTGTCGTTGTTGGCGATCACGGCATCCGGCTTGTGGCCGGCAGCGATCCAGTTGGTCATCAGGTCCTGTGCCTTGACCGGATCCCAGACGGCGGTCTGCTCGTCGAGGACGTTCAGCTTCACGCCGCAATCCTTGCCGGCATTGACGTCATGGATGTCCTTGGTGCGCTGCACGGCGGCCTGGTTGGCGAGGTCGCCCACCATGATCAGGATGCTGGCTTCGGTCTTGCCGGCTTCCTTGAGGAGGCGGCAGACTTCAAGGGTTTCGAGTGTGCCGGAGTCGACTTCGTTCGAGGCAACGAAGGCGCCCTTCGGACCCAGTGCATCAACGTCAGCCGGCTGGCGGTTCACATAGACGATCGGGATGCCGGCATCGTTGGCGAGCTTGGTCATCGGCGCGGTGGCGGAGGTGTCCACGGCGTTGACAATCACGGCATCGACCTTGGCGGCGATGAAGTTCTGGATCTGGGAGAGCTGCTTGGCGACATCGTCGTCAGCGATTTCGATCTGGACGGGCTGGCCAGCGTCACCGGCAGCCTTTTCGATGCCCTTGCGCAGCACCGT
>CALMZX010000024.1 GCA_937870685.1 uncultured Alphaproteobacteria bacterium | reverse complement strand
GCGTGCTCGTGGTCATCGCGGGTCTCGCCAATAACCTGCTGCCCATGGCGCAAGCCGGCGTGAAGGTGCGGAGCGTCGTCACGGTGGCCATGGTGGTGGCGATGATCTTCTGCATCGTGCTGCTGGTGTCGATCGCCGCCGCCCATCTCTATGGCGTGTTCTTCCTCAAGCCGCCCGATCCCAACACCACGGCGGGCAAGGTGCAGCTGGCCACGCCGCCCTTCTGGCGTCAGCCGCTGGTGTGGGGCATCGCCGCCGTCACGCTGGTGCTCGCGGCCCTGATCACGGTGACGAAGAAGGCACGCGGCTGAGATGCGCTACGATGTCTCCGTCATCGGCCTCTACATCCTCGATGTGCTGGGCCGCCCCGTCACCCGCATTCCGGATCGCGGCAATGTGAATTTCATCGAGGAGATCAGGCTCACCGTGGCGGGCACCGCCGGCGGCACCGTGGTCGATACCGCGAAACTCGGCCTGAAAAGCCTCGCCGTGGGCGCGGTGGGCGATGACGAGAAGGCGGACTGGGTGCTGATGACCATGCAGAAGCATGGCATCGACACCTCCGCCATGCAGCGGCTGAAGGGCGTTCCCACCTCCGCCACCATTCTCAACGTGCGCCCCAATGGTGACCGGCCGGCGCTGCATGTGCGCGGGGCTTCGGATCATTTCGACGTGCCGCCCGCCATGTATACCCAGGTCTTCGATGCGCCGATCATCCATCTCGGCGGCACCGGCCTCCTGAAGAAGCTCGACGGCCCGGCCTCGGTCACGCTGCTGAAGGAGGCCAAGGCGCGCGGCCGCACCGTCACCTTCGACCTCATCGCGGCGAGCGCTGAAACCATCGGCATCGTCGGGCCGCTGCTTCCTTACATCGACTATTTCATACCCTCGATCGAGGAAGCGAAGGGCATGTCTGGCCAGAAGACGCCGGAGGATTGCGCCCGCTTCTATCTCGACCGGGGTGCGGCGTGCTGCGTCTTCACCTTGGGCGGCGACGGCGCCTTCTATGCCCACAAGGACGGCACGCGCATCACCTCGCCCGCCTATGACATCCAGGTCGTCGACACCACGGGCTGCGGCGACGCCTTCGACGCGGGCTTCATCGCGGCGCTGCATCACAGGATGGACCGGGAAACGGCGCTGCGCTTCGCCCAGGCCTCGGCGGGCCTCGTCGCCACGGGGCTGGGCTCGGATGCCGGCATCGTGTCCTTCGAAGATACACTCGAGAAAATGAAGAACTGGAAGATCAAGCGATGAGATTTCAAGGAAAACGCGCCGTCGTCACCGGCGGCCTCTCCGGCATCGGCGAGGCGGTGGCCAAGCGCATCGCCGCCGAGGGCGGCAAGGTCGTCGTCTGGGATATGCAGGGCGGCATCAAGACCGACATCGCGGACTGGAACTCCGTCCAGGCCGCGGCGGAGGAGACGGTACGGCAGCTCGGCGGCATCGACGTGCTGGTGAACAGCGCCGGCATCGCCGGGCCAACCGCGACGGTGACGGACCTCAAGATCGAGGACTGGCACCGCACCATCGCCATCAACCTCAACGGCACCTTCTTCACCAACCGCGCCGTGGTGCCCCACATGCTCAAGGGCAATTACGGGCGCATCGTCAACATCGCCTCGATCGCCGGCAAGGAGGGCAACCCCAATGCGTCCGCCTATTCGGCATCGAAGGCGGCGGTGATCGGCTTCACCAAGTCGCTGGCCAAGGAACTGGCCAAGACCAACATCACGGTCAACAGCGTCACCCCCGCCGCGGTGAGGACGCCGATCTTCGACCAGATCCCGCAGAGCCACGTGGACTTCATGCTCTCGAAAATCCCCATGGGCCGCCTCGGCAAGGTGGATGAAGTGGCGAGCCTGGTGTGCTGGCTCGCCAGCGAGGAGTGCTCCTTCTCGACGGGCGCGGTGTTCGACGTCTCGGGCGGCCGCGCCACCTACTGATCAGACCGCCGTATAGCCGCCGTCGATCAGCAGGTCATGCCCGCAGATCATGTCCGAGGCCGATGAGGCAAGGAACAGGATCGCATCCGCGACCTCGATGGGCTTGCCGAAGCGCCCGCCGGGAATCTTGGCCTTCATCGGATCGCCCTTTTCCGGCTGGCCCCAGACCTGCTCGCCCATGGGTGTGAGGATCACCGTGGGGCAGACGGTGTTGATCTGGATGTTGTGCTTCGCCCATTCGACCGTCATCACCTTGGTCAGCATGTTGAGGCCGCCCTTGGAGGCGCAATAGGCCCCATGCGCGTCGAGCCCGACCACGCCCGCCTGGGACGAGACATTGATGATCTTGCCCGCCTTCTGCGCGATCATGGCGGGCGCCAGTTCGCGGGCCAGCAGGAAGGGCGCGCGGAGATTCACCGCCATGGGGGCGTCCCAGTCCGCGACCTTGGCCTCGAGCAGCGTGTCCACCAGCGCGATCCCGGCATTGTTGACGAGGATATCGATGGTTCCAAAGGCAGCCAGCGCCTGCCGCGCGGCTGTCGCCGGCCCATCGGCGGTGGCCATCTCGGCGGAAATCGTGACACAGCGGCGGCCCTTCGCCTCAACCGCGGCCTTCACCTCCGCGAGGCCCGCTTGGTCGCGGCCCACGGCGGCGATGTCGGCTCCGGCATCGGCCAGCACCTTGCAGGCCTCGAGGCCGATGCCCTTGGTGGCCCCCGTCACCAGCGCGCGCTTTCCCGTCAGTTCGAATCTTTTCGTCCATTCCGCCATTGTCAGTTCTCCGGTTTTTGGCGATCTTTGCGTGAGGCTTTCGAACGGTCAATGGCTTTGGGAGGCAAGACGCCATGCAGAGAATGGGACGGGTGATCAGGCTGAAGGCGGAGATCATTCCGGAATACAAGCGCATTCACGCCGCGGTTTGGCCGGAGGTTCTAAAGGCCATCCGCGACAGCAACATCCGCAACTACACGATCTTCCTCAAGGAGCCCGAAAACCTGCTCTTCGCCTATTGGGAGTATCACGGCACGGATTTCGAGGCCGACATGAAGAAGATGGCGGACGCGCCGCGCATGAAGGAGTGGTGGACGATCACCGATCCGATGCAGATCCCCTTCGAGACGCGCAAGCAGGGTGAATGGTGGGCGGAGATGGAGGACGTCTTCCACACGTACTGAGCGTCACCGTTTCCGTGTCTTCCCGAAGAAGTTCCGTTCCAGCGTGGCGAAGGCGCGCTGATAGACGTTCTGTTCGGTGCGCGGGATGAGTATCAGGTCATCCTGGGGGCTTGCCGTCCAGTCGCCGGTCCAGACGCCGAAGGTGGTGTTGTCCGACGTCACCGGCCAGAGGCGCGGGCCGGAGACATAGTTCATCCATGGGATCTCGCACTTGGTGATCCGGTAGGAGAAGCTCCGCGTGATGTCGCAGAGGTGGAGAAGCTCCTCGTTGAGGTGGCCATCGCCGAAATGGAAATCGCGGATGCCGGAGACCTTGTCGGGCCGCGCGCGTTTCAGCATGCGCATCTTCGTGATCTCCTCGTGCCAGCCGCCCATGCCGGCGAAATCGCGCATGATCTTCCACACTTCGTCCACCGGGCCCTTGATCACGCGCGATGTCCATACCTTGTTGGGTTGGCCGCCCTTCCAGCGCTCGGCGCCCTGGGGCTTTTCCGGCTTCGTCCTGGCGATGATGGCGGCGAGGCTCCTGAAATTGGCGGCGAAGACGTCCTTCGAGACGATCGTCTCGTATTTGCCCTCAT
>CALMZX010000023.1 GCA_937870685.1 uncultured Alphaproteobacteria bacterium | reverse complement strand
CCATCCACCCCCGCCCCTCCTTGCGAAGGAGGGGAGAAGGAGTTGCACCACACCAACACCCGTCACGGCAGGTGGGCGGCCCGCGTGAAGCGGGCCGTGACGGAAATTGGGGAGCGGGGAGTGGCCGGACACTGATCCTCACAGCCTCGTCATGGCCCGCTTCACGCGGGCCACCCGCCTTTGGGCGCGGGGCTGACTCCGTTGGATCCTCCGCCTTTGCGGAGGATGACGGACGCAGGAGTGGGAGTAGAGAGTCCCCTACCCCTTCATCTTCCCCCAGAACGCATCCGTTCCACCGCGCAGCAGTTCCGTGTCCGTCGGTCCGGCCATGAAGGTGAAGCCGATCTCGGTGTAGGCCTTCACGCCATCTGCCGTTCCGGCGAAGGCGGCGGCGACGCGGCCGTGGGCTTTCGCTGCGGCGGAGACTTTTTTCATGGCGTTGAGGGTGCCCTGACCCAGGCGGTCGATCTTGGCGCCGTTGCTGAGCGCGATCGACAGGTCGGACGGGCCGACGAACAATCCATCAAGGCCCGGCACGGCGGCGATGGCGTCCACATGGTCCAGCGCTTCCTGCGTCTCGATCATGGCCATGACGAGGGTTTCGTGGTTGGCCTGCTTGAGATAGTCGCCAGCGGCAACGCCTGCTGACTGCAGCATGGTGTAGCCGCCCCAGGAGCGCTGCCCCAGCGGCGGATATTTCGCGGCCTTCACCAGCGCCTTCACCTGCTCCACCGAATTGGTCATCGGCGCGATGACGCAGGCCGCCCCCATGTCCAGCGCCGAATTGACGATGCCCGGATCGTTCCAGCGCACCCGCAGGATGGCGGGCTTGCCCACGGCATTGATGGCGGCAACCATCTGCGCCGCCTCGCCCATGTCGATCGTGGAATGCTGGAGGTCGAGCGCCACGGCGTCAAAATCCAGCCGGGCGATCTGGCCTGCAAGCTGGGCGCCGGGTGTTCCGACCCATGGAAAAACAAGCGGCTCGCCAGTGGCGAGCCGATTGCGGAGTGCGAATGCGGCGCCCGACACCGGATCAGCCCTGCTTGGAGACTTGTTCGACGGCTTCCGCCATCAATTCATCCATGGTGCGGCGGACCTGATGCTCCGACTGGCCGACATTCTTGGAGGCGAAATCCGCCAGAACCTTGCGCACGACGTCGTCATCGCCCGCTTCCTCGAAATCGGCGGCGACGACTTCCTTGGCGTAGGCCTCGGCGGCGGCACCCGTGTGCCCCAGCTTTTCGGCGGCCCAAAGGCCCAGAAGCTTGTTGCGGCGGGCTGTCGCCTTGAAACGCAGCTCCTCGTCGTGGGCAAACTTGCTCTCAAAGCCCTTCTTGCGGTCGTCGAACGTGTTCATCATGAATCTCCCGGGATTTCCCCTTCCAGATAGCTATGCGGCAGGCGCAAATCAACGGATTCAACGCGCTCCGTGCCGCCAACTGAAACAGTTGGCGAAAAGCACTGAGCGCCATTCAATTCAGGGGCGCAATTTTCCGCTCGCAAATCCCGTGGATTTGCTTTTTCATTGCGCCCATTGTGCGCCGCAGCAAGTTGTCCTATAGGGGCGCCAGTTTTCCAACCCCACCTATTCCTGTGTGTCATGGAGCCCCCGTCATGTTAAACGGGGCTGTCGAGAGGCGTCTTTGAGGATTTACAGAATGAACAACAAGCGCACCCGAATCTATGAGGGCAAGGCGAAGATCCTGTACGAGGGTCCGGAGCCGGGCACCGTGGTCGTGCATTTCAAGGACGACGCCACGGCCTTCAACGCCGAGAAAAAGGCGGTGATCGAGGGCAAGGGCGTGCTCAACCAGCGCATCTCGGAATACCTCTTCACCAAGATCAACGAGATGGGTCTGCCGACGCACTTCATCCGCTCGCTCAACATGCGCGAACAGCTGGTGCGCGAAGTCGAGATCATCCCGCTGGAGGTGGTGGTGCGCAATGTCGCCGCCGGTTCGATCTCCAAGCGCCTCGGCATCGACGAGGGCAAGCCGCTGCCCCGCTCCATCATCGAGCTCTACTACAAGAACGACAAGCTGGGCGACCCCATGGTGACGGAAGAACATGTCACCGCCTTCGGCTGGGCCACACCGCAGGAAATGGATGACATCGTCCACATGTCGGTGCGCATCAACGATTTCCTCTCCGGCCTGTTCCTCGGCATTGGCATCCGCCTGGTGGACTTCAAGCTGGAATTCGGCCGCTTCTACGAGAACGACATGATGCGCGTGGTGCTGGCCGACGAGATCAGCCCCGACAACTGCCGCCTCTGGGACATGAAGACCAACGACAAGCTGGACAAGGACCGCTTCCGCCGCGACATGGGCGGGCTGGTGGAAGCCTACCAGGAAGTGGCCAAGCGCCTCGGCATCATCCAGCAGGGCGAGATTGTCGAACGCAGTTTGAAACTTGTGAAGAACGATTGAGACCGGGCGACCCCCTCCGCCCTTCGGGCACCTCCCCCGGCAAAGCCGGGTGAGGGCAGGTTACGCTCCCCCAACTTGTTGGGGGAGCTGTCCGAAGGACTGAGGGGGCCCTCCCCGACCGATGAGGAAGCTATGAAAGCCAAGATCAAAGTCACCCTGAAGAACGGCGTGCTGGACCCGCAGGGCAAGGCCATTGAAGGAGCGCTGGGCCATCTCGGCTTTGCGGGCGTGGGCCAGGTGCGGCAGGGCAAGTATTTCGAGATCGAACTTGCCGAATCCGACCGCGCCAAGGCCGAAGTCCAGGTGAAGGCCATGTGCGAGAAACTGATCGCCAACACGGTGATCGAGAACTACGCCATCGAACTGGGCTGAGCGCCGCTCATACCTCCCCGCGGCGCGACTCGAAAATGTCGTCGTCATCGTCGCCGTCATCCGCCGCCGGTGTCGGCGCCAGTTCCGGCGTGAGCCAGCGGAACAGGAACCAGCCCACGACAGCCATGCCCGCGGACAGGCCTGCGAACAGCAGCGTCATCAGGAAATTGTGCCAGGTGGTTCCGGTTTCCACCTCCTCCAGCTTGTTGGGATTGACGTGCAGCGGCACGGTGTTGCCGACCACCAGATTCTCCGCATCGAAGCGCCCGGCCGCCAGCGTCACGCTTTGCGGAAGGCCGCTCGCCACATAGTCCAGCGTCACGAAGCCTTCGCGCTGCACCTGCCAGTCGTCGGCGGCATTGGAGGACAGGAACACCTCCGTTTCGGCACAGGCCGTGGTCTTCACCACTTCGAACTTGCCGGTGACCGTCTTGCCCAGGAGATTGCAGCGCTCTTCCAGCGCCGTCACCCTCGCATCCACCAGCATGAAGGTCTCGACCCGCCACTGCCGCACCACCAGCATCATGGGGAAGGCGGCCGCCATGGCGGCCCCGATGAGCAACAGCCCCAGCGCGAACGTCTGCGGTCTCGTGAAGCTCAACCGCCGCAAGGCCCAGAGGCGCGACAGGAAGGACGGTCCGGCCATGCATGATCTCCTGTGCTGCCCCCGGAGAATCGACACGAACGTTGTGAACAAGCCTGTTTGTGAATCTAGCGGCATTGCGCTAAGGCCACCAGCATCTTTCGCAACCTCTCCCGGACCCCTGCCCCATGAAATCCGCCGTCATCGTTTTCCCCGGAATCAACCGCGAGCGCGACATGATGCTGGCGCTGGAACAGACCACAGGCGTGAAGCCGGTTGCCGTCTGGCATGGCGAAACGGAACTGCCCAAGGTCGATCTGGTGGTGGTGCCGGGCGGTTTTTCCTACGGTGACTACCTGCGCTGCGGGGCCATCGCCGCCCGCTCGCCCATCATGTCAGACGTGAAGGCCAAGGCCTTGAAGGGATTGAAGGTTCTGGGCGTGTGCAACGGCTTCCAGATCATCACCGAGGCAGGCCTGCTGCCGGGTGCCCTGGTGCGCAACGCCAGCCTGCACTTTGCCTGCCGCGAGGTGAAGCTGAGGATCGAAAACAACAGCACCTGGTTCACCAACCGCATGGCCAAGGGTGAGGTCGTCTCCTGCCCCATCGCCCATGGCGAAGGCAACTACATCTGCGACGCCGACACGCTGGCCCGCCTCGAAGGCGAGAACCGCGTGGTCTTCCGCTATGCCGAAGGCACCAACCCCAACGGCGCCATGAACGACATCGCCGGAATCATGAACGAGGCCGGCAACGTCATCGGCATGATGCCGCACCCCGAAAACATGATCGAACCGATCCACGGCAAGCAGGACTGCCGCCCCCTCTTCGAGGGCCTGCTGGCAGCCTGACGCGACGGCTCCCACTGCCGTCTCAACACTTCAGAAACTCTGGCATTTCTTAACGCACGATTCATTGCGAATTTTAGGCAATTCCGCCGAGTCGAGTGGCATGGTGGCTCCACAACCCGAGGAGCAGTATCGTGACCAAGATTTTCGCCAGACTGATGGGCCGCAAGCAGGACAGCGCCGCCGAATTGGAAGCCGCCGCCGTCCAGGCAGCACTTCTCGCCCGCATCGAACGCGTCACCCACATGAAGGGCGACCACCACCGCGGTTAACGAAACGTTTCGATCCAATCTTTCCCAAAACTTGTGGCCCACGGTTAACAGGTTCTGAACCGTGACTGGCGTTAACAGTAGATTAACGCAACGAAATACGGCCCAATGCAACCACACGCCGAACAGCGGTGTGGGACGGCGCAGCAAGTTTTGGGAGAGAGGACCATGTTGCAGAACCTTTTCAAGCGTAATCGCCACGAGCCGGAAACGGACCACGAACTGGAGATGTCCACCCAGCGGCTGATGGGCCGCATGGAGAACATGCTCGGCGACATGGCCGTGCAGGACACGATGCGCTCCATCCGCTTCGCCACGCTCGACAACACCCCCAGCTATTACCGCTGAGCCGGGATGCACCACACCCATCGCGGGGGCTTGCCTCCGCGCCGGGTCAGGGCCCTGGCGCAAGCGTCCGTTTGACGTCGCCGTCCCAGATGGATCAGCGCCGGGGCCCGCACCTTCAGTATCTTCGCAGTCCGCGTCAACACGCCGGAGCAAAACAATGAAAATGCTGACACTTTGGGCCTGCCTGGAGCCCGCCGAAAGCCCCGCCACGGGCCACCATTCCGACCCGCCGCTGGCCTGGAAACAGGCTTGGAAGAAGGCCCTTGAACCGGCCCCGATCCCTGCGGCAGAACGCGGACACGCAGAAATCGTACCCCCGCGCCATCCTGTCACTTGAAATTCCGCCGGGCCATCAATATGTAACGACTACCATTACATAACATGGAGTCGAACATGGCCTATAACGTTGCAATCATCATTGGCAGCCTGCGCAAGGACAGCTTCACCCGCAAGCTGGTCAACGCCGCGATCAAGCTGGCGCCCGCCAACCTGAAATTCGAAACCGTCGAAATCGGCGACCTGCCGCTGTTCAACCAGGACACGGAAGCAGGCAATGCCGCTGTCAAGACCTTCCGCGACAAGATCGCCGCCGCCGATGCCGTGCTCTTTGCAACGCCGGAACACAACCGCTCCGTTCCCGCCGCCCTCAAGAACGCGCTGGACTGGGGTTCCCGCCCCTGGGGCCAGAGCAAGTGGGGCGGCAAGCCCGCCGCTGTGATCTCCACCTCGATCGGCAACATCGCCGGCTTCGGCGCCAACCACCACCTGCGCCAGTCGCTAGCCTTCCTCAACATGCCGACCCTCGGCCAGCCGGAAGCCTATGTGGCCTTCGCCGACAAGGCCGTGGACGACAAGGGCAACATCGTGGAGGCCTCGAAGGAGTTCTTCACCGGCTTCATGGCCGCCTTCGCCGCCCTCATCGCCAAGTCGAAGTAACCCCCTCAGTCCTTCGGACAGCTCCCCCAGCAAGCTGGGGGAGCGCCAATCAAATCCCTCCCCAAACCATGTGGGGAAGCCCAAGCCAAATGCCCTGCCTCAGCTTGCTGGGGGAGGTGCCCAACGGGCGGAGGGGGCCCTTCCCCGCTGTTCACATCTCACGATTCCGCATTTGTGATTCCCCTGACCACAGGCTATGCGGCGCAGCATGAAAAGCGCTGCCACCGAACCGAAAATCACCCCCGACGTCGTCAAGGCCCATGGCCTGAAGCCTGATGAATATGAGCGCTTCGTGAAGCTCCTGGGCCGTGAGCCCAGTTTCACCGAACTCGGCATCTGCTCGGCCATGTGGAACGAGCACTGCTCCTACAAATCCTCCAAGAAATGGCTGCGCCAGCTGCCGACAAAGGGACCACGCGTCATCCAGGGGCCGGGCGAAAACGCGGGCGTGATCGATGTCGATGACGGTCAGGCGATCATCTTCAAGATGGAGAGCCACAACCACCCCTCCTTCATCGAACCCTACCAGGGCTCGGCCACGGGCGTGGGCGGCATCCTGCGTGACGTCTTCACCATGGGCGCGCGCCCCATCGCGGCGCTGAACGCGCTGCGCTTTGGTGAACCCTCCCACCCCAAGACGAAACATCTGGTGGGCGGTGTGGTGGCGGGTGTCGGCGGCTACGGCAACTCCTTCGGCGTGCCGACCGTGGCGGGCGAAGTGAACTTCCATGCCCGCTACAACGGCAACATCCTCGTCAACGCCATGGCTGTCGGCATCGCCGACACCGACAAGATTTTCTACTCCAAGGCCAAGGGCGTGGGACTGCCGGTTGTCTATCTCGGTGCCAAGACAGGCCGCGACGGCATCCATGGTGCCACCATGGCGTCCGCCGAGTTTGACGACAAGGCCGAGGAAAAGCGCCCCACCGTGCAGGTGGGCGACCCCTTCACCGAAAAATGTCTGCTCGAAGCCTGCCTTGAACTCATGGCCTCTGGTGCCGTGATCGCCATCCAGGACATGGGTGCTGCTGGCCTCACCTCGTCGTCGGTGGAAATGGGCGCCAAGGGTGATCTCGGCATCGAACTCAACCTCGACAACGTGCCCTGCCGCGAAGAAGGCATGACCGCCTACGAGATGATGCTCTCGGAATCGCAGGAGCGCATGCTGATGATCCTGCGCCCCGAAATGGAAAAACAGGCGGAAGCCATCTTCCACAAGTGGGATCTCGACTTCGCCATCATCGGCAAGACCACCGACACGCTGCGCTTCGTCATCAAGCACGGCGGCGAGGTGAAGGCCGACCTGCCGATCAAGCAGATGGGTGATGAAGCCCCGGAATACGACCGCCCCTGGGTGGAACCGAAGAAGCCTGCGGTGATTGCCGCTGCTGATGTGCCCGCGCCTGCGGATTTGGGCGCCGTGATGCTGAAGATCACCGGCTCGCCCGACATGTGCTCGCGCCGCTGGGTGTGGGAACAATATGATTCCCTGATCGGTTCCAACACCGCGCAAATTCCGGGCGGTGACGCGGGCGTGGTGCGCATCGCGGAGAAGAAGGCGATTGCCGTTTCCGCCGATGTGACGCCGCGCTATGTGGAGGCTGATCCCTTCGAGGGCGGCAAGCAGGCCGTGGCCGAATGCTGGCGCAATATTTCGGCTGTGGGTGCAGAGCCCATCGCCGTCACCGACAACCTCAACTTCGGCAACCCCGAACGCCCCGAGATCATGGGGCAGTTCGTCTTTGCCCTGAAGGGCATCGGCGAGGCCTGCCGGGCGCTGGACTTCCCCATCGTCTCCGGCAACGTCTCGCTCTACAACGAGACCAACGGACAGGCGATTTTGCCCACGCCAGCGATCGGCGGCGTCGGTCTGATGCGCGACTGGACGAAAATGGCCACGGTGAAGTTCAAGACTGATGGAGACGCCATCCTCCTGCTCGGCGGCCACGGCAGCCACATGGGGCAATCCATCTACCTGCGCGAAGTGCATGGCCGCGAGGACGGCGCACCGCCGCCTGTGGACCTGGCGAAGGAACGCAGGCACGGCGATTTCGTCCGTGCGCTGATCAATGATGGCGCCGTGACAGCGGTTCATGACATCTCGGACGGCGGTCTTGCCACTGCCGTCATTGAAATGGCGCTGGCATCGGACTTCGGCGCGACGCTGGACGCCATGGACCACGTGCGGCTCTATGCCGAAGACCAGGCCCGTTACGTCCTCACCTGCCCCGCCAAGGAAGCCGCCAAGATCATCACCCAGGCCCATGTGAAGGGCATCGACGTGATCCGCATCGGAACGGTGACGGCGGATGCCACGTTCAAGGTGGGCGGAACAGCGCTCGCTATGGCCGCCCTGCGCAAGGCCCACGAAGGCTGGTTCCCGGAATACATGGCAGGGTAACGACCCTCACTGCCGCGCTCCGCTCGGCGTCCTCTCCCGCAGGCGGGAGAGGTGAAGGACGGTTTTAACCTCTCCCGCTTGCGGGAGAGGACGATGCGCCCCAAGGGCGCATCAGGTGAGGGCCGGGATGTAGGTCAGATCAAGGGTGGACACCGGTTGCCTCAACCGCCCGTCCAATGCCGTGAGAATGGTGTCACAAACATCGCTCCGCCGGGTAAGCACCGAGACACTGGGAACCCGCAACACGGCGTAACCGAGTCCGGCCATGAAGGCGTCCCGTTTCCGGTCATGGGCGCTGTCCACATGCTGGCTGCCGTCCACTTCGACCACCAGCCGGGCGGAGCGGCAGGCGAAATCAGCGATGTAGGGGCCGATCGGATATTGCCGCACAAACTTGTGGCCACCCAGTTGCCTGTTCCTGAGCACAACCCACAGTGCCGCCTCCGCAGGATTGTGCTGTTGCCGCAAGGCGCGGGCCCGCGCGGTCGGGTTGGAAAGCGCCATCGGTGGCTCCCTTCGGGACCAAGACGGATGGGAGCGCAGATTCCGTCGCTCGGCCCTCACCTGATTTGCGCTAGCGCGCAAATCGTCCTCTCCCGCAAGCGGGAGAGGTGAAAAAATGCCCGCCTTCACCTCTCCCATTCATGGGAGAGGATGGCGCGAAGCGCCGGGTGAGGGCCTTGTTACCCGAAGAACCCGCTCTTCTTCAGCATCACCACGCGCGTGCCGACCTGCACGCGGTTGTAGAGATCAATCACGTCACCGTTGAGCATGCCGATGCAGCCGGCGGTGGCCTTGGTGCCGATGTCAGCGAGTTTTGCCGAACCGTGGATGCGGTTGATGGTGTCCACCTCGCCCTTGAAGAGATACATGGCCCGCGCGCCCAGCGGATTTTCGGGGCCACCGGGCATGCCATCCGGCATCCACTTCGCAAGGTCCGGCTTCTTCTTCAGGTGATAGGGGGCGGGAATCCAGGTCGGCCATTCCTTCATCTTGGCGATGGTGACCTCGCCCTCCCAGGCATGGGCCGCCTTGCCCACCGCCACGCCGTAGCGCAGCGCCTGCCCGCCACCAAGCACGAGATAGAGGAAGCACTTGCGCGGATCGACAACCACCGTTCCCTCGGCTTCGCTGGTCTCGAACTCCATCTGCTTGCGCTGGAACTTGTGGGCGAGCTTCTTCCACTCGTCCATGTTGACGGCATAGGGTTCCTGCGCCCGGGCGGCGGCGGGAAAAACCAGCCCTGCGGCAGCGGCGATGAGGTGACGGCGGGATAGGATCATGGGCAGGCCCCCTGGGAGTGTTGTCTTTTTTCTATCCCTGCCCCGCAATCTGTTCAATATCATGGCGGCGGGGCTGGAAAAGCCGGGCGTCTGGGCCTATTTACGCCGCCAGAACAGGGAACCCGAACCGATGGCAATGTCTGCCCACGACATCGAGAAATTCATCAAGGACGGCCTGCCGGATGCGCAGGTCGAGATCAAGGACTTGGCCGGGGACGGCAACCACTACGCCGCTACCGTCATCTCATCCGCCTTCAAGGGCAAATCCCGCGTGCAGCAGCACCAGATGGTCTATGCCGCGCTCAAGGGCAACATGGGCGGCGTGCTGCATGCCCTGGCACTGACGACGAGTGTGCCGGAATAAGGCATGAAGAAAGAGATAGTGGCAACAATGGTTGTTCTATCGGCAAGTGCTGCGTACGTCGTGCTCCGAGTGGCAGACACATTTTTCAGCCTCTATTACACGTTTGAGACTTGGAAAAATCGGATGAACGGCTCGAAAGCTCATCAGGATCCTCACTACGATCTGCCACCTCAATCCAAAGACTATTCAACATCAATCGATTCCCTGGAGAAGCAAAATGACCGACACCCACACCCAGATCGACAATGAAGTGAAATCCAACGACGTTGTGCTTTTCATGAAAGGCACGGCTGACATGCCCATGTGCGGCTTCTCCGGCCGCTCCGTGCAGATCCTCCAGCACCTCGGCGTGCCCTTCAAGGATATCAACGTGCTGGCCTCGGACGACCTGCGCCAGGGCATCAAGGACTACACCAACTGGCCGACCATCCCGCAGCTCTACGTGAAGGGTGAATTCGTGGGCGGTGCCGACATCATGTACGAGATGTTCCAGTCCGGCGAGTTGAAGCAGCTCATGGCCGACAAGGGCGTGGCCTGATGCTCAACCTGTTCGTGGGCTCGGCCAGCACCTGCTCGCTGGCTTCGCACATTGCGCTGGAAGAGGCTGGCGCGAATTATCAGGTGACGCGCCTCGACCTCGGCAAAGGCGACCAGCGCACAGCTGATTACCTCAAGGTCAATCCCAAGGGACGCGTGCCGGCACTGGTGACCGACAAGGGCATCATCACGGAGAACCCGGCGATCCTCTATTTTATCGCCCAGACGCACCCGCGCGCCAACCTGGCCCCGCGTGATCCCGTGGCGCTGGCCCAGATGCAGGCCTTCAACAGCTTCCTCTGTTCCACCGTGCACCCTGCCCACGCCCACAAGCTGCGCGGCGCCCGCTGGTCTGACGATCCCGCCGTCATCGAGGCGCTGAAGATCAAGGTGCCGCAAAACATGACGGACTATTTTGTCATGATCGAGAATGACTATCTCATCGGCCCCTGGGTGATGGGCGAATACTTCTCGGTGGCGGATTGCTACCTCTACGTCATCTCCACCTGGCTGGAAGGCGATGGCGCGGACACCAGCAAGCTGCCCCGCGTCCTCGACCACCGTGCCCGCATGGCCGAACGCCCGGCGGTAAAGAAAGTGCTCGCCACCTACGCCTGACACAAGGAGTTCCGCGATGAATGCCCATGATCCCCGGCTTGATCCTGTCGCGGAACTGAAGGCCAACGTCGCGGTACCCTTCGAGCGCGCCAAGGCCATGCCGAAATCGGTCTACACGTTGGAGGATTTCTGCGCGCGGGAACTGAAGGACATCTTTGCGAAGGAGTGGTTCTGCCTTGGTCGTGTCTCCACCTTCGCCGCACCGGGCGACTATGTGACGGCAGAACTGGCGGGCCAGCCCGTCACGGTGCTGCGCGACCGTGATGGCAAGCTCGACGCCCGCTGAAAACATGGCAGCCGTTACAACGTAACATATTCACGTTCCGTCACGCCTGACATAGTCTCGCTCCGTTCACAGCGAACGAGGGAGAAAACGCCATGTGCAATGCCTGCATCATCGAAAACGTGAAAGCCTCGGTGCAATCGCGCCGTTCCTTCTTTACCAAGTCGGCCGCGGCCGGCGCCGCCGCCCTTGCCGCCAGCGTGGCCAGCGCGCGCGTGACGCTGGCGCAAAGCTCCGGCAAGGTGGTCGATCTCACCCATACCTTCGATGAAAAGTTCCCGACCTTTGACGGCAAGCCGGGCATCGCCATGAAGAAGCTCGTGGACTTCAAGAAGGATGGCTACACGATCTATGAGCTGACGATTCCTGAACATTCCGGCACGCACATCGACGCGCCGCTGCATTTCAGCGAGGCAGGCACATCGGTTGCCGATCTCGAACCGCAGAACCTCGTCTGCCCGCTCTGCATCATCGACATCAAGGGCAAGGCCAAGGACGACGCCAACGCCATGGTCTCCAAGGCGGATGTTGAGGCATGGGTTTCGGCCAATGGCGAAATCCCCAAGGGCGCCTGCGTGGCCATGAACTCCGGCTGGGCCGCGAAGGTGGGCGACCCGTCCTACCGCAACCTGCCCGACGGCAACTTCGCCTTCCCCGGTTTCGGCAAGGATGCCACGGATTTCCTCGCCGAACTGGGTGCCGCTGCGATTGCTGTTGATACGCTGTCGCTTGATCCCGGCAACTCCAAGGATTTCGCGGTGCACTATTCGTGGTTGCCCGGTGGCCGCTTCGGCATCGAGAACGTCAACAACCTCGACCAGCTTCCGGCCAAGGGTGCAACCGTGTTTGTCGGCGCGCCCAAGCACCGCGGCGGCACCGGCGGACCGGCCCGCATCCTGGCGACGGTGTGATGGCAACCGTTCCATTGAAAAGCGACGAAGCGGCGGGGGCGGAAGCCCGCGCCGTCTTCGATGACATCCGTGCCAAGCGCAACACAGACTATGTCAACAACTTCTGGCGTGCGCTGGCCAATGATCCCGCCCTGCTGAAAGCCACATGGGAACGCCTGCAACAGGTGATGGCCCCGGGCGCGCTGGATCCGCTGGTGAAGGAGATGATCTACATCGCCGTCTCCACCACAAACGGTTGCAGCTACTGCGTCCACTCCCACACGGCCGCCGCCAAGGCGAAAGGCCTGACGGAAGCCCAGCACGGAGAACTGATGGCAGTGATTGCCATGGCCTCGCAGACCAATGCGCTGGCCACCGCCCTGCAGGTGGAAACCGACGAGCGGTTCCGCGTGGCCTGATGCAGCAGTCGCCTTGACCACCATCAAGGCCCTGGCGCGCCCGCTTTCCTAAGCCGTTTTTTTCCGGCAGTTCACGGAAGGAAGGACCATGGCAACAACGATGCAGCAGATGCGCGCCTGGCAAGGGCCGGCACTATGGAGCTATGGCTTCCGGCCCTTCTTCCTATCGGCCGGCGTGTGGGCGCTTGTGACCATCGTGCTCTGGGTGCCGTGGTACCTGGGTGTGATCACCCTGCCCTCGGCCTTCGCGCCCATGGACTGGCATATCCATGAACTGCTCTTCGGCTATGTGCCCGCCGTGATCGCGGGCTTCCTGCTCACCGCCGTACCCAACTGGACCGGACGCCTGCCCGTGGTGGGCTGGCGGCTGATCGGGCTGTTTTCGCTCTGGGTGCTGGGCCGCCTCGCCGTGGGCTTTTCAGTCTTCCTGCCGGCCTGGCTCACGGGTGCGGCGAGCGTGGCGTTTCTGCTGGCCCTCGCCATCATGGCGACCCGCGAGATCATCGCGGGCAAGAACTACCGCAACTTGCGGATTGTCGTGCTCGTCACGCTGCTGGCCGCCGCACAGACAGGTTTTCATGCGGAAGCCGCATTCCGCGGGCAGACGGTGTTGTCATCGCGCTTCGGCATTGCCGCCGCCATCCTGCTGATCAGCGTGGTGGGCGGCCGCATCATTCCGAGCTTCACCACAAACTGGCTGATGCGCCAGCCGCAAGGCACGATGCCCAAACAGTTCTCGCGCTATGATGGTGCAACACTCGCCGTATCGGCGCTGGCGCTTCTGCTCTGGAGCGCGCTGCCCGCCCTGCCCGCAGGATTTGCAGCCCCTGCCAGCGGCGTCCTGGCGCTGGCAGGCCTGATGCAGGGATGGCGCCTCATCCGCTGGGTCCCGCAACACACCGGCAGCGAGGCGCTGGTCTGGGTGCTGCATGCGGCCTACGCCTTCATTCCGCTGGGCTTCCTGCTGGCCGGGCACGCGGCGATGTGGGATGCGATTGGTGCGCATCAGGCGGCCGTCCACGCCTGGACGGCGGGCACCATCGGCCTGATGACACTGGCCGTGATGACCCGCGCCACCCGCGGCCACACCGGCAACGCTCTGACCGCGTCACCCGGAACCACGGCACTCTATCTCGCGATCATCTCCGCCGCCCTCGTCCGCATCATCGCCGCCCTGCTGCCGGATTTTGCCCCGCTGCTGCTGGAAATATCCGGCGCACTGTGGGTGACGGGCTTCGCCCTGTTCGTGACGTTCTATGGCCCGATGCTCACGCGTGCCCGGACGTAATACTATGTTTGGCCCCCTGAAAGGAGTTCCCATGAAACGCCGGTTCTTCCTGCTTGCCCTGCCTGCCCTGGCCGTTGCCGCCGGGCGCGCGCACGCCGCCGCCGTGCCGCATCTCACCGTCTATCGTGATCCTGGCTGCGGCTGCTGCGAAGGCTGGGTGGAGCACATGCGCGCCGCCGGTTTCACCGCCGACATCATTGACGATGCCGAACGCGCCAGCCGCCGCCTGTCGCTGGGCATCAGCGATGACAACGCCAGTTGCCACACCGCGCTCATCGGCGGCTATGCCATCGAAGGCCATGTACCCGCCGCCGATGTGATCCGCCTGCTCACCGAGAAACCCGCCGATGTGACCGGACTCACCGTGCCCGGCATGCCGCAGGGTTCACCCGGCATGGGCCCCGAAGGCAGCGGCCCGCCCTACGACACGCTGCTGATCCGCAACGACGGCAGCAGCACGGTTTACGCCACACACCAGAGGTGAGGTTGGGAGCCCCCCTTGGGCCCGTCATGTTCAGCTTCACGCGTACCACCCATGGCACCGGGTGGATGGCCCGCCTGAAGCGGGCCATGACGCTTCTTTTGAGTGCCATTTCCAACTCGGATGGTGCCCCCGCATCCAGACACCCAATCATCGTCATGGTCCACTTCACGTGGACCATCCATGGTGGCACGTGTTGGCCCGCACAAAAGGGGCCACCCATCTGCCCCACACAAAAAGGGCGGGGTTTCCCCCGCCCTTTCCAAATTCTGCAATCGCGCGGTTCGCTTAGCGCGAATAGTATTCCACGACGAGGTTCGGTTCCATCTGCACCGGATACGGCACTTCGCTGAGCGAGGGGATGCGCGTCATCTTGAACTGGCCGCCGGCCACTTCGAGATAGTCGGGCGTGTCACGCTCGGCCGAGGCCTGGGCTTCCTGCACCGAGGCCATTTCCTTGGCCTTGTCGGTGAGTTCAACCACATCACCGGCCTTGAGGCGGATGGAAGCGATGGTGACGCGCTTGCCGTTGACCTTCACGTGGCCGTGGCTGACGAACTGGCGGGCAGCGAACACCGTGGGCACCCACTTGGCGCGGTACACGGCGGTGGCGAGGCGGCGCTCGAGCAGGCCGATGAGGTTGTCAGAGGAGTCAC
>CALMZX010000022.1 GCA_937870685.1 uncultured Alphaproteobacteria bacterium | reverse complement strand
GCGTCCAACCCTTCACCTCTCCCGCATGCGGGAGAGGACGGCGCGGCACGCGCCAAGTGAGGGCCGATCCATCCCCCCCGTCGTTTCCGCACCCTGCCCTGACGCTTGCCGCCACGCTGCCTCCGGCCAATCCCGTAAACCCAAGGTGACAAATTCTCACCCTCATTGTGACCAAGAGGCATCCATGACCGATCAACAACCCGCATCCTCCGGCCGCCGCGCCCGTGGCGGTGCCGATGCCCGCCGCGCTGCCCGCACCTCGACAGCGGTGAAGCAGGCCGGATTCATCCGCCGCACCATCAAGCCCTATGAACCCTTCAGCGACGACCAGCTGGAGATGATCGAGCGCAATGCCGAGACCGTGCTTCAGGAAACCGGAATCGACTTCTACGAAGACGAAGAAGCGGTGCGCATGTGGAAGGACGCAGGCGCTGACGTAAAGGCCAATGCCACCGACCCCAAGCGCTTCCGCGTTCGTTTCCCGCGCGGCCTGGTGCGCTCGCTGATCAAGACGGCGCCGCGCGAATATGTGCAGCACGCGCGCAACCCTGCGAACAGCGTCACCATCGGTGGCAACAACACGGTGTTCGCGCCCGTCTACGGCCCTCCCTTCATCCGCAACATGGACGAAGGCCGCCGCTATGCGACGATCGAGGATTTCCGCAACATCGCCAAGCTCGTCTACATGCTGCCAAGCCTGCATCACGCGGGCGGCACGTTGTGCGAGCCGGTGGACATTCCGGTGGCCAAGCGCCACCTCGACATGATCTACACGCACATCAAGTACAGCGACAAACCCTTCATGGCCTCCGTCACGGCGGGCGAACGCTCGGCTGATTCAGTTGCCATGGCCGAGATGGTCTTCGGCAAGGAATTCGTGGACCAGAACTGCGTGATGACCTCTCTCATCAATGCCAATTCTCCCATGGTGTGGGACGGCGTGATGTTGGGTGCGCTCAAGGTGCTGGCACGGGCCAACCAGGCCTGCGTGATCTCGCCCTTCATCGTGGCCGGTGCCATGTCGCCGGTGACAACCGTCGGCACACTCACGCAGATTCTCGCGGAAGCCTCGGTGGGCATTGCCTTCACGCAGTTGTGCCGTCCGGGTGCGCCTGTGGTATTCGGCACCTTCGCGGCGTCGATGTCGATGCAGTCCGGTGCTCCCACCTTCGGTTCGCCGGAACCTGCCCTCGTCACGCTCGGTGCGGCGCAACTGGCCCGGCGCATGGGTGTTCCCTTCCGTTCCGGCGGTGGCCTCTGCGGCTCCAAGGTGCCGGATGCTCAGGCGGCCTATGAAAGCGCCAACACGCTGTGGCCCACCCTGCTCGCGGGCGTCAACTTCTGCCTGCACGCCGCGGGCTGGCTGGAAGGCGGCCTTGCCTCCAGCTACGAAAAGCTGATCATGGATGCCGACCAGCTCACCATGTTCCAGAAGTTCGCCGAGGGTGCGGATTTCTCCGAGAATGGCCAGGCCATGGATGCCATCCGCGAAGTGGGCCCCGGCTCGCACTATCTCGGCTGTTCGCATACGCAGGCCAATTTCGAGACGGCCTTCTGGCGCTCCGGCCTTGCCGACAACAACTCCTTCGAACAGTGGCGCGATGACGGCGAGAAAGACATCGTCGTGCGTGCCAACGCCACCTGGAAGAAGATGCTGCGCGACTACGAAGCGCCAGCCCTCGATCCCGGCATCGACGAGGCGCTTCAGGCCTTCATGGCCAAACGCAAAGAGGTGTTGCCTGATACGGTGAGCTAAACTTCCTCGATGGGCAGAAGCGGCTTCGGTTGCTTCGCCCGCGAGTCGGCCCAAGTGTAGTAACTCACGCCCGCCAGCACGAGACCTGAGCCGATGGCATCGGCCAAGGTGAAGGGCTCGCCCAGCACATGGACGGCGAGTGCTATGGTCACGACCGGCGAAAGCGTCGAGATCATCGCCACGGCCTGTGCGGAAATGTGGGACAGCGCGCCATTGATGCAGAAGATCGGCAGGACGGTCGCAAAAATCGCGCAGCCCAGCGCCTGCCACAGGAATGGTGTCGAGGCCGCGAAAGATGCCTCGGTCAGACCCTGCAAGAGGATGCAGGCAATGCCGCCCGCGATCATGGAAATCGACGTGAACATGATCGGGCCCACGAGACTGATGAGATTCTTGGCCATGAGCTGATTGATGGCAAAGGTGATGGCGCAGGCGAGCACGAAGCCTGCCCCGATGACGGTGGTCCAGCCACCCGCCGGGACATCAATGCCGACGACAATCGCGAGCCCCACATAGGTGATGATGCAGGCCATGATGCCGTAGCGGGTGATGGGCTGGCGAAACCACAGCGCCCCGATGAACATGATGAACAGCGGATAGGTGAACAGCACCAGCCGCTCCAGTTGCGCGGAGATGTACTCAAGGCCCTTGAAATCGAAATAGGAGGACAGGCCGTAGCCGACGAAGCCGGTGAGCGCCGACATCCAGACAGCACGATGCGACGGCAGCGGGGACCCTTCGTGCTTGAGCCGCAGGACCATCCAGAGGCCGGCAGCGAGGAAAAACGGCATGGAGAAGATCATGCGCCAGGCCAGCATCAGCGTGGCATTCACCTCCTCGCGGAAGGCCAGCTTGATGAAGATCGCCTTGGTGGAAAACAGGGTCGCCCCCGCCACCGTCAGTCCGTAACCCAAAAGCCTGTGATTTGCCGTCATGCTCTTCGCATACACGCGGCGATCCGGAATGTCGTGCCATGCCATCCAATCAAAGAGGAGGTCCCCCCATGAACAGGAGGCATGGCTCATGGATCAGCGGCGCGTCAGTCCGCCGAGGATGCCGCGCACCAGGGCATTGCCGATGGAGCGCGCCACGGTGGTGCCGAGCTGTCGGCCGACGGAGCCCGCGACATTTTTCACAAAGCGGTCGGTGGAGGATTCACGCGGGCGGGCGGTGCGTTCGGCGCGCTCGGCCTTCGCGGCGGTCTTGGCGGCCTTGGCTTCCTCCTGCGCCGCCGTGCGCTCCTTGGCCTTCACCGAGAGCTTCTCATAGGCTGACTCACGGTCCACCATCTCCTCATACTGGCCATAGACAGGCGATGCCTTGATCAGTTTCCTGCGCTCGTCCGGGGTGATCGGCCCCAGCCTCGAAGACGGAGGGCGGATCAGCGTGCGCTCCACCATTGTGGGCACACCCTTGAGATCGAGCACTGAAACCAGCGCCTCGCCCTTGCCGAGTTCGGTGATCGCGGCTTCGGTCTTGAACTTGGGATTGGGACGGAAGGTTGAGGCCGCCACCGACACGGCCTTCTGTTCACGCGGCGTATAGGCGCGCAGCGCATGCTGCACACGGTTGCCCATCTGCGCCAGAACGGACTCAGGAATGTCCATGGGGTTCTGCGTGACGAAGTAGATGCCGATACCCTTGGAGCGGATCAGCTTCACCGTCTGCTCGATTTTCTGCAGCAGTCCGGGAGGCGCGTCGGCAAACAGAAGATGGGCCTCGTCAAAGAAGAACACCATCTTCGGCTTGTCCGGGTCGCCCACCTCGGGCATTTCCTCAAACAGCTCCGACATCAGCCAGAGCAGGAAGGTGGCGTAGAGCTGGGGCGAGTTGATCAGCTTGTCGGCAGCCAGAACGTTCATGTAGCCGCGGCCGTCGCGGGTGGTGCGCATCAGGTCCTTGATGTCGAGGGCCGGCTCGCCGAAGAACTTGTCGCCGCCCTGCTCGTCGATCACCACGAGGCGGCGCTGGATGGCACCGATGGTCTGGTCGTTGATATTGCCGTAGTCGGTGGTGATTTCCTTGCCGCGCTCGGCCAGATCCTTGAGCAGGGCGCGCAAGTCCTTCAGGTCGAGAATGGCAAGGCCTTCCTCGTCAGCAATCTTGAAGGCAATGTTGAGAGCGCCCTCCTGCGCCTCAGTGAGCCCCATCAGGCGCGAGAGCATGAGTGGACCCATTTCCGAAACCGTGGTGCGGATCGGATGGCCGGATTCGCCGAAAAGATCCCAGAAGATGGTGGGCGTTTCCTCGAAGCCGTAGTCATCGAAGCCGATTTTCTTGGCACGCTCGAGCAGGAAATCCTTGGGCTCGCCCTTCATGCAGATGCCGGAAAGGTCGCCCTTCACGTCGGCCGCAAAAACGGGAACGCCAGCCGCGCAGAAGCCTTCCGCCATGATCTGCAGGGTCACGGTCTTGCCCGTGCCGGTCGCCCCGGTGACGAGGCCATGGCGATTGGCCAACGGCAGGAACAGCTCCTCGCGCTTGTCGCTCTTGCCCAGGAAAATGGAATTGTCGGCCATGGCCCGATGCACCCTTGTGTTGAGTCTTGTGGTGGCGCCTATCTGCGCCAATTCGCCTGCCAAGGCAATTGCCGCGTCCGGGTGTTGACCCTTGTCAATGTATGCATTCAACTGCCACGCTAGACGGTGGCGTCAGGCGGCGGAAAGGAATTCCATGGCATCGGCTGCGGTGGCCCTTGACCGGGCACCGGTCTTGCGGACCGAAAAACTCTCCAAGACATACCGGACTGGCACTGTCGAGGTCCGCGCCCTCGTTGATGTTGACTTCGCCGCAATGCCGGGCGAGTTCGTGGTCATTCTGGGACCGTCAGGCTCCGGAAAATCGACCTTCCTCAATCTGGTCGGCGGCCTCGATCAGGCCAGCAGCGGCAAGGCCTGGTTTCAGGAGCACGAACTGACGGCCCTGGCGGAGCGGGGCCTCACCCGGTATCGCCGCGACCATGTCGGATTCATTTTCCAGTTCTACAATCTGGTGCCAAGCCTGACGGCCATGGAAAACGTGCAGCTTGTCACCGATATCGCGCGCAACCCCATGCCTGCGGCGGATGCGCTTGCCATGGTCGGCCTCAGCGACAGGATGAAGCATTTCCCCGCCGAACTTTCGGGCGGTGAGCAGCAGCGGGTCGCCATCGCCAGAGCCATTGCCAAACGTCCGGAACTGCTGCTGTGTGACGAACCGACTGGCGCGCTCGACAGCAAGACGGGCGTGATGGTGCTGGAGGCGCTGGCAACCGTCAATGCCGAACTTGGCGCCACGACTCTGGTCATCACGCACAATGCGGCGATCCGGGAGATTGCCGACCGTGTGGTTCATTTCGGCAACGGACGCATCGTGCGGGAAGAGCGCAATGCCGTGCGCAAACCCGTGTCATCGGTTTCATGGTGAACGATGCGCGCCCTTGACCGCAAACTTCTCCGTGATCTTCGCCGCCTCTGGGCACAGGTGCTTGCCATTGCACTGGTCATGGCGGCGGGTGCTGCCACGCTGATCCTCGGCATTGGAGCATATGACTCCCTGTTCCAGACCCGCGAGCGCTACTACATCGACAACCGCTTCGCCGACATTTTCGCCAACGTGACCCGCGCGCCCCTGCACATCGCCCGTGACATTGCGGCGATTGACGGCGTGCGCACGGTGGAAACGCGGATCGTGAAGCTGGCCCTTGCGGATGTGCGCGGCATGGCTGAACCCGGTTCCGTGCAGATCGTTTCGCTGTCGGAAACCGGCGAACAGAAACTCAACGCCCTGTCCCTCGTGAATGGCCGCCTGCCTTCGTCCGGAACCAGCCTTGAGGCGGTTGCCAACGCCGACTTTGCAAAGGCGCACAAGCTCGTACCGGGCGACAAGATCACCGTTCTGCTCAATGGCAGGAAAACGGTCATCAGGGTGACCGGAACCGCCCTGTCGCCAGAGTTCATCTACGTGCTCGGTCCCGGCGACCTGATGCCAGACCCGCGCCGCTTTGGCGTGCTGTGGATGCGCGTTGATGCGCTGGCCGCCGCCTACGGGCTCGAAGGTGCATTCTCGGAAATTTCCGTGAAACTGGATGCAGGCATGCCGCAGGAGCCGGTGATCAGCGAAATCGACAAGCGGTTGCGGCGCTTTGGCGGGACGGGTGCCCATGGGCGCAAGGACCAGGTGTCACATGCCTTCCTTGATGCCGAACTGGAACAGCTCCGGGCGATGAGCCGCGTTTTGCCTCCGATCTTTCTGGTCGTCTCGGCCTTCCTCGTGAACATGACGCTGTTGCGCATGATCACACTGGAACGGGAACAGATCGGCCTGCTCAAGGCCACAGGCTACTCATCCCGGAGCATCGCCTGGCACTACATCAAGTTTGCGCTGGTTGTCGCTGCCGCAGGCGTCATCATCGGCGCCATTGCGGGCACCTGGCTCGGGCATGGCATGGCGCAGCTCTATGCCCGTTTCTTCAGTTTTCCCTATCTGGTCTTCAGCCGCGACCCGTCGATCTATGCCATTGCGGCCATCATCACACTCGCTGCGGCCGCAGTCGGCGCTTTGCGCGCTGTGTCCAGCGTGGTCTTCTTGCCGCCTGCCGTAGCCATGTCCCCACCAGCCCCTGCCCGCTACCGCCAGTGGCTTCCGGTCGATTGGCGCATGCCGCGCATCATGGACACACGGGCCATTCTGGTGAGCCGCCACCTGCTGCACTGGCCCTGGCGGCTGGCCAGTGGTGTTGCGGGAATGGCTCTGGCCTGCGCCATTCTGGTGGGCTCCCTGTGGTCCATGGGGTCATTGGAAAAGGTCATCGACATCACCTTCTACAAGTCCGATCGTCAGGACGCCTCAATCCAGTTCACCACAAAGCGGCCCATTTCCGCACTGCATGATCTCCGGGGATTTCCCGGAATCCTGCGGGCCGAGCCCTATCGGGCCGTTCCGGTGCGCCTGCGCAACGGCACCGCTGAACGGCGGGTTGCCCTGATGGGCCGCCCCGCAGACGCAGACCTGTCGCGGTTGCTCGACACAGGCCTGAACAAGGTCGCCCTGCCGACACACGGGCTGGTGCTCTCAGATGCCTTGGCCAGCATACTCGGGGTGCGCGTAGGCGAGTCCGTACAGGTTGAATTCATCGAGGACAGCCGAAAGGTGGAACTGGTTCCGGTCAGCGGGATCGTGAACGGTTACCTCGGGCTGTCGGCCATGATGGACCTCACGGCCCTCAACAGGCTTGCGAGGGAACAGGCGGTCATATCCGGGGTCAATCTCAAGATTGACCCGACGCGGACGGAGGCGCTTTTCGACAGGCTGAAACAGACACCGGTTGCCAACTTCATCGTCCTGCAGAAAACGGCCCTCAAACGCTTCCGCGAAACGCTGGCCCAGAACATCACCATCATGGTGACCGTGTACGCCGGACTGGCCGCCATTGTCGCCTTTGGCGTGGTCTACAATTTCGCCCGGATTTCACTGTCCGAACAAGCGCGCGAACTGGCAAGTCTCAGGGTATTGGGCTTCTCGCGCGGGGAAGTTTCAGGCGTTCTCCTCACGGAGCTTGCCGTGGTGGTGGCGCTGGCGCAACCACTGGGCTGGCTCACAGGTTATGGATTCGCCTGGCTCATGGTGCAGGGTTTCTCGTCTGACCTGTATCGCGTGCCGCTTGTTGTCGAGCGCGGAGTCTATGCCTACTCTTCTCTTATCGTCATTGCCGCGGCGGTGGTATCTGCCTTCATCGTGCGCCGCCGCATCGACACATTCGATCTCATTGCCGTACTGAAAACGCGGGACTGAAAGCATGCGAAAACTCATTGCAATCCTTGCATTCATCGGGGCAGCGGCGCTTCTGGCTTGGGCGCTGTGGCCGCAGCCCGCCAGCGTGGAACTGGGCCGCGTGGAAATGGGTCCCTTCCGGCTGACTGTTGAAGCCGAGGGCAAGAGCCGCATTCGCGAGGTCTACACAGTATCCGCCCCCGTGCCTGGCCGGGTTCTCCGGATGAACCTGCATGCAGGCGACCCCGTGAAGGAAGGGCAGACCGTTGCGACCATGACACCTGCAACGCCCGCACCACTGGATGCGCGTGACCGGCAGATGGCGGAGGCGCGGCGTGATGCGGCGCAGGCTGCGGTCGACCTGGCGCAAGCGCAGGTACAGCAAAGCAATGTCCAACTCGGATTGGCGGAAGATGAATTCGCCCGGGCGCAGAAACTGGCCAAACAAGGCCTTATTCCGGACAGGGAATATGCGCGTGCGGAAAGTACCCTCAAGCAGGCGGAAACAGCCGTGGCAAGCGCCGCAGCCCAGTTGCGGGTCAGGCTTGGCGAGTTGCAGAGTGCGTCCGCGCTGCTTGATGGAAACGCTCCCGCCACAACCGATTGCTGCATCAGTGTCACCGCACCGGCATCCGGCACGGTGCTGCGGGTGGCCAGTGAAAGCGAACAGGTTCTCGCTGCGGGGATGCCACTGGCCGACATTGGCAATCCGCTTGATCTCGAAGTCGTGGCCGACGTGCTGTCACAGGATGCGGTGCGGGTTTCGGTGGGACAGCACGCCGAAATCATGGATTGGGGCGGGCCTGCCATTGCGGCAAGCGTCACGCGGGTGGAACCTTCCGCCGTCACGCGGGTATCGGCGCTTGGCATCGAGGAACAGCGCGTGCCTGTAGTCCTTGACCTCGCCACTTCCGCCTCCAGCCCTGAAGCACTTGGCCATGGCTACCGTGTCACGGCGCGGATAGTGGTGAAGGATGTGCCGCAGGCCTTGGTGATACCGGTCGCTGCCCTGTTCAGAAGGGGTGAGCGCTGGTTCACGTTTGTGGCGCGGGGCAACCGCATCACCGCCACTGAAGTGTTGCTGGGCGAGATGAACGATACGCTTGCCGTGGCGACATCCGGCGTCATTGCCGGAGATGCAGTCGTGCTGCACCCCAACGACACCCTCGACGACGGTGATGCAATCGTGCCATTGGACACGCGATAACTGTCATTGCCGGATCACCCATGGACGATTTGATTTCAACACTCACAGCCACAACCGGCCTCTCCGCTGAAAAGTCCGAAGCGGCGCTCGGTGTGATCCTGAATTTGCTCAAGACCCAAGGCAACCCCAACAAGGTGCCGGACCTGTTCGCCAAGCTGCCCGGCGCGGACGAACTGGCGCGCAAGCATGCCGGGCAATTGACGGGCATGCTGGCAGGCGGCCTGATGGGCGGGCCATTGGCCGCGATCAGCAAGCTGCAGTCACTGGGACTCTCGACGGAACAAATGAAGCAGGTGGGCACGGCTACGCTTGCCCATGCCCGCGCCAAGGCGGGCGATGACCTGGTCCGGCAGTGCGCATCGAACATCCCCGGCATCAGCGGTTTCCTCTGAGCCAAAAGGCGGATTTGCGGCGCGGCCAGCAGACGGCTAAGTTTTCGCACATGCACAATTTCCCCCAAGCCACCGCCGACGACTGGCTGAAGCGCGTCAGCAAAGCCACCAAAGGGGCCCCTTTCCAAGCCGAAGCGGTGCTCTTCCAACGCCAGGCGGGACCGCGTTCCGAGCGCCCGCGGCATGCGCCATGGGCCGTGTTCGCGCGGGTTGATCACCATGACATCATGAAGGCGCGCCAGCAGGCCGAGGACGATCTGGCCAATGGCGTCACCGGACTGGTCATCCCGTCACCAGCCCAAGTGCCCACGCTTGAGCACTTGCCCCTGCACAAGTTTGCCGTGCGGAACGAGGGCGGCGACCTCGGCGCGGAAGCCATCCGCCATCTGGTCGGCCGCCTGCCGCTTGATCCCGCGCGCCTCACGGTTGACCACGGCGTTCATGATGCCGACCTGGCGAAACTCATTCACGCACAGGGTTTCACCGGGCCCCTGATGCGCGGCGACGGGCGCAGCTTCCATGCTGGCGGGCTGGATGAGGGCGATGAGCTTGGCGCTGCTTTGGCATCGGCCATTTCAGCCTTGCGCAAACTGGATTTCCTCGCCGACGCGCAGCTTGCAGGCGCGGTGAGCGTCACACTTTCCGCCACGCAGGACATGCTTGCCACCATGGCCAAGTTCCGCGCGGCGCGCATTTTGTGGCGGGACGTGCTGAAATCGAGCGGCCTGCCGGACACGCCTCTCGCACTGCATGGGGAAACATCCCGAGTCATGCTGGCGGAAACAGACGCCCACAGCAACATCTTGCGCAGCGTTGCTGCTGTCTTTGGGGCGGGGTTGGGTGGCGCGGACTCGCTGTCGGTCCTGCCCTTCTCTTTCAACCAGGGTCTGCCGAATGCTTTCTCGCGGCGCGTCGCCCGAAATCTTCAGAATCTTCTGCTGCATGAATCTGATCTCTGGCGCGTGACTGATCCGGCAGCAGGCGCAGGTGCCATCGAAACCCCGACACAGCGCCTGTGCGAGCAGGCATGGCGGGTGATGCAGGCTGCAGAGCGGGGAAACTGGCCTTCCGGTGATCCGGCGCAGTCCAAGGCAAAGCCAGTGATCGGCGTGCGGGCCTATCAGCCACCCGCCGAACTGCCTGCGGAAGTGGAGGCGCAGTCATGAGCCGCATTCCGGATTTCAGCACTGTCAATTTCACCGGCACCGCCCCATCGCAACAGGCAGAGGCGGGCGCACCGTGGGAGACACCCGAAGGCATCACGGTAGCGGCCCGGCACGAAGCGGCAGATACACCCGGCTACGGACCTGCCTACCCTGGAACGGCCCCGTTCCTGCGCGGCCCCTACCCTACCATGTATGTGACGCAGCCTTGGACAATCCGGCAATATGCCGGCTTCTCCACGGCGGAAGATTCCAACGCCTTCTACCGCCGCAATCTTGCGGCGGGGCAGATGGGGCTCTCCATCGCTTTCGACCTTGCGACGCACCGGGGTTATGATTCAGATCATCCCCGCGTCTCCGGCGACGTCGGCATGGCTGGCGTGGCGATCGACTCCATCTACGACATGCGCACCCTTTTCGACGGCATTCCCCTCGACAAGATGACGGTGTCCATGACCATGAATGGCGCGGTTCTGCCCATCATGGCGCTGTACATCGTGGCAGGCGAGGAACAGGGCGTGCCGCCGGAAAAGCTTGCGGGCACCATCCAGAACGACATCCTCAAGGAATTCATGGTGCGGAACACCTATATCTATCCGCCACGTGAATCGATGCGGATCGTCTCGGACATCTTCGCCTACACGTCGCGGAAAATGCCGAAGTTCAATTCGATCTCGATCTCCGGCTACCACATGCAGGAAGCAGGTGCCTCTGCTGATCTCGAACTGGCCTACACGCTGGCGGACGGATTTGAATATGCGAAGTCCGGCATTGCCGCCGGCATGGCCATTGACAGCTTTGCGCCACGGCTCTCCTTCTTCTTCGGCATCGGCATGAACTTCTTCATGGAGGTGGCGAAGCTGCGCGCGGCCCGCGTGCTGTGGGCGGCAATGATGCAGTCGCTCGGCGCGCAAGACGAGAAATCCCTGATGCTGCGAACCCACTGCCAAACCAGCGGCTGGAGTCTCGCGGCGCAGGACGTATTCAACAACGTGACGCGCACCTGCATCGAAGCCATGGCGGCCACACAGGGTGGCACGCAATCGCTGCACACCAATTCTCTGGATGAAGCGCTGGCGCTGCCAACCGATTTCTCCGCCCGCATTGCCCGCAACACCCAGCTCTTCCTGCAGCAGGAAGCGGGCACCTGCAGTGTGATCGACCCGTGGGGCGGGTCATATTTTGTGGAGAAACTCACGAACGATCTGATTGCAAGGGTGCGGGTTCACCTGGCGGAAATCGACACGCTGGGCGGCATGTCGCGTGCCATTGAGGCAGGCATCCCGAAGCAGCGGATCGAGGAAGCGGCAGCCCGCACACAGGCGCGCATCGACTCGGGTGAGCAGATTGTGGTTGGCGTCAACAGCTTCAGGTCCGCTGGCGACAAGCCCATCGACATCTTGGTGGTGGACAATTCGAAGGTCCGGGCGACGCAGATCGATAAGTTGCAGCGGCTGCGGGCCGAACGTGACCCGCAGGCGGTGGGAGAAGCCCTCAAGGGTTTGGCGGAGGTGGCGCGTACCGGCAGCGGCAATCTGCTGGAAGCATCCGTCGTCGCGGCGCGCGCAAAGGCCACTGTGGGAGAAATGTCGGCGGCGCTTGAAATCGTCTGGGGCCGCCATCAGGCCACCCCCAAGGCGGTGAAAGGTGTGTACGCCGCCACGCCGCGCGATCTTCACAAGGTTGAGGCGGCGCGCCATGCAGTGAAGGCATTTGCCGAGGCCGAAGGCCGGGCACCTTCGGTTCTCGTGGCCAAGATCGGGCAGGATGGCCATGACCGTGGCCAAAAGGTCATTGCGTCGGCCTTTGACGACATGGGTTTCAACGTCACCATCGGGCCTCTGTTTGCGACGCCTGATGAGGTGGCGAAGCTTGCCGTGGACAAGAATGTGCATGTGGTGGGCGTGTCGTCACTTGCAGCAGGGCACCTGACCCATGTGCCGCAACTGAAGGAAGCGCTGGCCAAACTGGGGCGTGCTGACATCCTGATCGTGGCGGGCGGTGTGATCCCACCGGAAGACGTCCAGAAGCTGGCTGACATGGGTGCGGCCGCCGTCTTCCCTCCGGGCACCGTGGTTCCGGATGCGGCACAGACTATTCTGGACGCACTGGCCGCACATCTCGGATACGCGCAGCGTCGGCCCGGGTAGTCACTTTCACCTGCAAAACCTGCGCTTGTACAATCAGGCACAGGGCACTATGTGGAGCGCCAATTCACAATCGGTGCGCCACTTGTTCGATTTTCTTTTCTCCTACGAAGCCCGCGCCGCCCTGGGTCAGGTCATCATGATTGACCTGGTGCTGGCCGGAGACAATGCGATTGTCATCGGCCTTGCCGCTGCCGGGTTGCCCAAAGAGCAACGGGCTAGGGCCATTCTTGTGGGCATCATTGCCGCAACGGTTCTGCGTATCATTTTTGCGCTCGCCACCACGTGGCTGCTGGCGCTTGGAGGTGCCCTGCTCGTGGGTGGTGGCTTGTTGCTACTTTGGGTGTGCTGGAAGATGTGGCGCGAACTGCGCGACGGCGGTCAGCACAATGAAGGTGCCGAAGCCATCACCGGCGAAGATCTCGACCAGGACCTGAATGTCGCCGGCGATGCGCCGCGCAAGACCTTCGCCCAGGCTGCCTGGCAGATCGTGATCGCCGACGTTTCGATGTCGCTCGACAATGTGCTGGCGGTTGCCGGTGCGGCGAAGGCGCATCCGGAAGTTCTGGTCTTCGGACTGGTTCTGTCCATCGCGCTCATGGGCCTTGCCGCTTCATTTGTGGCGCGCCTTCTGAACAAGTACCGCTGGATCGCCTACATCGGCCTGCTCATCATCCTCTATGTCGCCATCGTCATGGTGTGGGAGGGCGGCCACATGGTTTGGCCGGATTCCGTTGCGGCACCGTTCTCGCTCACATCACTGCTTGGCCTGGGGCATTGATCCAATCAGGTTCGCACCCGAAAAGGCGCGCCTGAGCCACGGCACGTCGGGGGCCTCCCAGTTGGGCTCCTTGCCGCAGACAAGGTCGAAGAAAGCGATGGCCGCCGCCGGATTTTCGGACACGTTCTCCTTGAAGGACGCCCAAAAGGCCGGCTCATCCGACGCCCGCTCCGTATCAGGTTCCGCCTCGCCCATCTCGTTCAGGATGGCAGCGGCGACCGACAGGCAATAGCTGGTATAGGCATAACCCTCAGGCCAGCTGGCGAGGGCATGTTCGGCGTGGGACTGCACAACGGCCGGCAGGCTGTCGGTGCGGGGCACGGTGCGCAAGGGAGCCGCCGCGATCAGTTCCTTCAGCATCAGGCCTGCGGAGTAGATCGTGAAATCCCGGCGGTCGATGTCCGCGAGGTGCTTGGTTGCGTCAAAGCGCTGCCGCCAGTTGGAGAATGCCACGGCGAGTGCCGCATGGTCCACGTGGGGGGCAAGCCGCGTATCCCGGAAAAGCAATTCCAGGTTGCGCTCGAAGGACTTAAGAATTGTCCGGAAACGCCGGGCCTCGTGGGCCAGATCAGCGGCTTCAGACAATTCGGGTTTCAGGGGCGTCAACATGGCTTCATCATATCCTGCCATGTTGGCTTGACGAAGCACATCCCGCAAGGTTGAATTTGCCAAGGAGTGACAAGACCATGAGCAGTGCCACCACCAGCCCGACCATCACCGACCATGCCGTGTGCATGGCCGCAGGGGTACGGGACGGCCTGCGCACGGCGCAGTACTACATCCGCGACATGTCACAAGCCGATTCAGGCCGTCCCACGCCACTTTCGCGGCTTGTCGGCCGGATGGCGCGTTGGGTGGATGGCGTGCTCTCGTTTGGTGCCGATCTTTCCATCCGCCTGCTCCTGCCACAATGGCGCAACCTGCCTTCGCCCTTCGCGCCACACATGGTGGGCGAAGTCACCAAGGCCATCCGGGAAAACCGGCTGGCGATGACGTCTTTGTTCACGGCCTATTTCTTCCGTGCCACCCGGCACATTCTCGAGCGCTGCGCCGAGCCACCCTTCCTGGTGCTGGAGCACCGCATTGATGCGGCGCGGCGGGTGCTTGCCGCATCATCCGCTGCCAGCACCGACGAGGTGACGACGCTGGCCAATGTGCTTCTCGCTCTCGTGGAAACCCGTGCCATCGCCCGCATCGGCCCCGCGAAGCCGGGCTACAGCCACCTCAACAGCACGGACCCAAATCTCGCAGTCATGGCGACAGCGTGCCTGGCTCTGCTGTTGGCGGAAGAAGGAAAGCCCATCGAGACACTTGATGAAGACGAGTTCTTCGCGATCTCGGCGGCCCTGCTCGCGCCACGCCTTACTGCCATGGAACGCGCGGTGAAAGCACGCGATGCCAACGCGCTGGCGCGCGAACTGGCAGCCGTTCGCGAACTCTACTGACAGCACGACGCCATGCCGCGCTTTCTCGCGATTGGCGAGTGCATGGTCGAGCTTGCCGATGCGGGCAATGGCCTGCTACGCAAGGGATTTGCCGGTGATACCTTCAACACCGCCTGGTATGCGCGAAAGCTGCTTCCGGCAGACTGGGACGTGACCTATCTGTCGGCGGTGGGTGATGATGCGCTTTCCGGGGACATGCTCGCATTCATGAAGTCCAGTGGCGTTTCAACCGATGCCGTGCAGGTCGTCGCGGGCGCAATGCCCGGTCTCTACATGATCGCGGTGCACAATGGCGAACGCAGTTTCAGTTACTGGCGCGACACGTCGGCAGCACGCAGACTGGCCGATGATCCGGCGCATCTGGAAGGTCATCTGGCCGCAGCAGACGTCATTCATTTCTCAGGCATCACGCTGGGCATTCTGACGCCGACCGCCGGGCAAACGCTGGTGTCATCGCTTCATGCCGCGCGCAAACGGGGTGCGATGATCTCCTTCGACACCAATTTCAGGCCAAAGGTCTGGCAGGGACGCAAAGACGCGCAGGCCATGTTCCTCGAAGCGGCCCGCGCCGCCACAGTCATCCTGCCCGGACTCGATGATGAGCAGGCGGTATTTGGACCCTGTACGGCAACTGAAATTGCCTGCCGATACCGGAAAGCAGGTGCCGGTATCATTGCCGTCAAGGACGGTGCCAGTGGCAGTGATGTATTCTGGCCCGGTGGACATGCGCATGTGCCTGCCACCGCACCGGCAGTCATCATTGATACCTCAGCGGCGGGTGACAGCTTTGCGGCGGGGTTTCTGGCCCTGTTGGCCTCGGGAGCGGACCCTGTCTCTGCCGCGCAGTTTGGCGCGGCCGTTGCGGCGGAAGTTGTTGCTGGTCCCGGGGCCCTTGTTCCGCTTTCTGGTGCACTGGCGGTACACCGCTGATCAGAAGCGGTTCACCCGGAAAGGCGCCATGTCCATGTTGGGGCTGACGCCAGCAAGGATCTCCGAGACAAGCCGCCCTGTCGTTGGCCCCCAGGTCAGGCCCATGTGACCGTGGCCAAAGCCATAGACAACATTCCGCATCGTCCTGGAGCGGCCAATCACGGGAAGGGAATCCGGCGTTCCAGGACGGCGGCCCATCCAACGGGTGGCACGATCATCCGGCGCGCGCAGGCCCGGCAGCACTTTCTTGAAAACATGATAAAGCGCATCGGCGCGGGCGTAATTGGGCTCGGCGTCTAATCCGGCAAACTCGTCCGTGCCTGCCAGCCGCAGCCCCATCTCCATGGGCGTCGCCGCGCCCGGTGTGCGGGCATAGGTGAGCGAGCGGGAAATGGTCACACCGGGATCAGGCAGAACAATGTGATAGCCGCGTTCGGCTTCCAGCAGAACATGCTCGCCCAATTGCCGCGCCAGCAGGTGTGAGTAGGCACCCGCACAGATCACGAGATTCTGCACGGCATGGCGGCCACCGCCGGCCAGCGTCAGGGCCGACACCATGCCATCCTGATGCACGATGCCGCGAACGTCATCGGCTATGACCTTGCCGCCCTTCTCCACGACGCCGCGCGCGAGAGCTTTCACCACGCCTTCCGGATTGGTGACAAAGAACCAGCCGCCATGGGTGGCGGCGCGAATGACTTGCTTGCCAATGGCGGGCTCCATCTCCCGGGCCTCGTCGCCAGAGTAGATTTCACACGGGAAGCCCAATCGGGCCTTGGTCTCGCGCTCCGCGGCCTCGGCTGAGAACTGGCTTTCTTCGTCATACAGGCGCAGGGTCTCGCGATAGACCAGCAAATCCTTGCGCCCTGCGTCCCCCAGCACTGTCTCGAAGTCCCCGACCACCCGCAACCCCAGCGCGGCACGGGCCTGGACGATCTCTTCGACGCGCCCCGGCGTTGCGTTGCGCGCTGCTGCCAGAAACCACGGCAGCGCCTTCGGCAAATAGCGCCAGCGGATGTTCAGTGGCCCCAGCGGGTCCATGAGCCAGCCTGGCAACTTCCGGAAAATGCGGGGGTGAACCGTGGGCATGATCTCGCCAAAGGCAACACCCCCGGCATTGCCAAAAGAACATCCCTCGCCCGGCCCTACGCGGTCGATCACGGTGACGTCATGCCCCGCTTTCTGCAGAAAAGCGGCTGTGGACACGCCAACGATCCCGGCACCGATGATCGTGGTGTTGGGCTTCATGGCAGGCTCCCGGCAAAATGCGTTGGACCAGAGAATAGCGTTCCGGGCATCTTCCGCAATGGGACGGAGCCCCGCAGGCACATGGCGTCACACATTCTGTCGAGAACTGGATGGAAAATGGCGGAGTCAGGTGATCTTCCGTTTGACCTCCGGCGTCATTATCCCCACATTCAGCCACGCGTCAGGCAAGGAAACCAGATGAATGCTTTTGCGACCTCAGGTCCGGGTCTTGCCACGGTGACCCCCGGTGACTTCACCCGTGCCATGGGTGCAGCCGCGACGGGTGTGACCGTGGTCACCACCGAGGGTGTGGCAGGTCGTTTCGGCCTCACGGTCAGTGCGCTGGCATCCGTCTCGGCAGAGCCGCCGCTGCTGCTGGTCTGCGTGAACCGCCGCAACCCTTGCGTCGCCGCCATCACACAGAACGGCAGGTTTGCCGTCAACATCCTGGGCGAAAGCCAGTCCGATGTGGCCCGTGTTTTCTCCGGACGGACTGGCGATGGCTCGGATTACGACTTTTCCCGCCACACATGGACACCGGGCGCGCACGGTCAACCCCTCCTTGGTGGCGCCTCGGCCCAATTCGAATGCGAGGTCGACACCATCCACGATGCCGGCACGCACCGGATTTTCATAGGCCGCGTGGTGTCCGCCATCAGAGGCGCTTCGCCACCGCTGATCTATTCCAACCGAACTTACGCCGGTATGACGCCGCTTCTCCAAGAGCAGACACAGAGTGAATCATGACAGTCCACAAGCGCATCCGGCCATTCAATACCAAAGTCACGTATCCCGAGCAGAAACTCGACAATGACCTTTGCCAAGCCGTGGTGGCGCGCGGCAGCATGGTGTTCGTGCGCGGGCAGATATCCCAGGACCTCGACACGCGCGAGTCGCTGCATGTGGGAGATGCAACGCTGCAGACCCGCAAGGCGATGGAGAACATCAAGATGCTGATGGAGGAATCCGGCGGCACCATGGACCACATCTGCCGCGTGGTCGTCTATCTGACCGACATTCGCTACCGGCAGGATGTCTATCGCGAGATGGGCCTCTGGCTGAAAGGCGTTTTCCCCGTTTCCACCGGGCTGGTGGTGACTGCGCTGGCCCGCCCCGAATGGCTAGTCGAAATCGAAGCCACCGCCGTCATTCCGGATTGATGAGATGACCTTTTCGATTGCCGGACGCTGTGCGAAGTCAGGGGCATTTGGTGTTGCCATCACCACATCGTCCATCGCCGTTGGCGCCCGCTGCCCGCATGCGCGCGCGGGCGTTGGGGCTGTGGCAACCCAGAATGTCACGGACCCCAATCTCGGTCCGCTCCTGCTTGACAAGTTGAGTCAGGGATTGAGCGCAAGCGGCGCAATTCATTCAATAATCCAAGACAGGCCGCATGCCGAATACCGTCAGCTTACAGCTGTGGACCGGTACGGCAACAGCGCCAGTTTTTCCGGCAAACACATTCTCGGAACGCACGGTGTTTCGGAAGAGAGAGACTGTGTCGCGGCCGGCAACCTCCTGAAATCAGGTGACCTGCCGCGCATCATGACTGCGGCCTTTGCGGCGCATGCCGACCAGCATCTGGCGGAACGGTTGTTGCGCGCTCTGGAGGCGGGGCTTGCTTCGGGTGGTGAAGAAGGACCGGTTCATTCCGCGGCCCTGATCGTGCATCACACGGAAGCCTTCCCGCTGGTTTCACTCCGGGTGGACTGGGATGATCACAACCCCATCGCCACGCTGCGCCGCCTGTGGGAAGACTACCGCCCGCAGATGGGGGCCTATCTCCAGCGCGCCATCGATCCCACGCAGGCACCCAGTTATGGCGTGCCGGGTGATCCGTGAGCAGGACATGACTCGCACGACACTTTTCAAGAACGCACTTGTCCTTTTGACAATGGACCATGCAAGGCGTGAACTGGCAGGTGGCTCCGTGCTGGTGCGCGGCAACAGGATTGCCTCGGTGCATGCTGCGGGCGACAGCCTGCCTGCAGCCGACGAGGTGATCGACTGTTCACGCCATGTTGTGATGCCCGGTCTGATCAACACGCACCATCACATGTACCAGTCGCTCACCCGTGCCGTGCCGGCCGCGCAGGATGCCGATCTCTTCGCGTGGCTGAAAGCGCTCTATCCGATTTGGGCACGGCTGACGCCGGAGATGATCCACGTTTCGACGCAGACCGCCATGGCGGAACTGATGCTGTCCGGTTGCACCACGTCGAGTGACCACCTTTATATCTATCCCAACGGCTGCAGGCTGGATGATTCCATTGCGGCGGCTCAGGACATCGGCATGCGCTTCCATGCCGCCCGCGGTGCCATGAGTGTGGGCGAAAGCAAAGGGGGCCTGCCACCGGACCGCGTGGTGGAGGACGAGCCCGCCATCCTGAAAGACATGCAGCGGCTGGTCGAGGCCTACCACGATCCATCAGAGTGCAGCATGTGCCGGGTGGTGCTGGCGCCCTGTTCGCCCTTTTCGGTCTCCACTGACCTGATGCGCGAAAGTGCCGCCATGGCACGGACATTCAACGTGTCACTCCATACCCACCTCGCGGAGAATGACGACGACGTGGCCTACAGCCTGGAGAAGTTCGGCTGCACGCCCGCCCAATATGCCGAAGATCTGGGCTGGACCGGACCAGACGCGTGGCATGCCCATTGCGTGAAGCTCGATGACGACGGCATCAACCGCTTTGCCCGCACGGGCACAGGCGTGGCCCACTGCCCCTGCTCCAACATGCGTCTGGCCTCCGGCATCGCACCGGTGGGCAAGATGCGCGCGGCGGGCGTGAACGTGGGCCTGGGTGTTGATGGCTCCGCCTCCAACGACGGTGCCCACATGCTGGGCGAGGCGCGGCAGGCCCTGCTGCTGCAGCGGGTGGGCTTTGGTCCTGCGGCGATGACCGCGCGGCAATCCCTCGAACTCGCCACGCGCGGAGGAGCTGCGGTTCTGAACCGGAAGGACATCGGCCATATCGCCCCGGGAATGGCGGCGGATATCGTGGCTTTCGACGTTGGCGGCCTTGACCATGCCGGCGCACTGCATGACCCCGTGGCAGCACTTCTGTTCGCGGCACCGGTGCGCGCCGCTTTCAGCATGATCAACGGCCGTGTCGTGGTGCGGGATGGTGCGCTCACGACAGCCGGCGTGCCTGCCCTCGTCCGGCGCCACAACCATCTCGCCCGGATTCTCGTCAACGGATAGGCCTTTGGCGGCACCGCCGGATCGGCTAACGCCCCCATACGGAGATTCACCATGCCCGCAGAGACACCACCGACCATCCACCTCAAGGACTACGCCCCACCCGAGCAGGCGATCCTGCACGTGCGCCTGTTGGTGTCACTGCATCCCACGGCCACGCACATCACCTCGGCCCTGAAGATTGAACCACGGCAGATGGCGCCTCTTGTTCTGCATGGAGAGAATCTGGAACTTGTGTCACTGCAAATCGATGGAGACGTCCTGAAGCCCGATGCGTTTACCTACGAAAACGATCTGCTGACCATCAGGCAGGTGCCGTCCCACAGCTTCACGCTCAACATCGAACAACGCTGCAACCCGCAGGCCAACACGGCGCTGTCTGGGCTTTATCTCTCCAACGGCATCTACTGCACACAGATGGAGGCGGAAGGATTCCGGCGCTTTGCCTTCTTCCACGACCGGCCAGACGTGATGGCGACCTATGACGTGCGGATTGAGGCGCCAGCCAGCCTTCCCGTGCTCCTGTCAAACGGCAATCCCGTCTCCTCTGGCCCCATTGCAGGCACCGACAGGCACTTCGCCGAGTGGCATGATCCGCATCCCAAGCCATCATACCTGTTCGCACTTGTTGCAGGCGATCTTGCCGCGGTTCACGACAGCTTTACCACGCAGTCGGGCAAGTCCGTTTCGCTTGGAATCTATGTGGAGAAGGGCAAGGAAGACCGCTGCGCCTGGGCCATGGAATCCCTCAAGGCGTCCATGCGCTGGGATGAAACGGCTTTCGGGCGCGAGTATGACCTCGAGGTCTTCAACATTGTTGCCGTCTCCGATTTCAACATGGGAGCGATGGAGAACAAGGGCCTCAATGTCTTCAATGACAAATACATCCTGGCGCGGCCAGACACGGCGACAGACGCCGACCATGTGAATATCGAGCGCATCATCGCGCACGAATACTTCCACAACTGGACGGGAAACCGCATCACCTGCCGGGACTGGTTCCAACTTTGCCTGAAGGAGGGCCTCACGGTTTTCCGCGACCAGGAGTTCACCTCGGACGTGCGCTCGCGGGCCGTGAAGCGCATCGACGATGTGCGCACGCTGCGGGCCCGGCAGTTTCCGGAGGACCAAGGGCCGCTGGCGCACCCGGTGCGGCCATCCAGCTATATCGAGATCAACAACTTTTACACGCCCACCGTCTACGAAAAGGGTGCTGAAATCTGCCGCATGATGCAGACGCTCATCGGCAAGCCGGCTTTCCGCAAGGCAATGGATCTCTACTTTGAGCGGCATGATGGCGAGGCCGCCACCGTAGAGGATTTCGTGCGCTGCATGGCGGACGCTTCAGGGCGCGACCTGCAACAGTTCTTCCGCTGGTATGAGCAGGCCGGCACGCCAGTTGTCGAGGTGGCAACGCGCTACGATGAGGCGGCACAGGCGTTTGACCTCACGATAGAGCAGACACTGCCTGCAACACCGGGACAGCCGGAAAAACTGCCCCTGCACCTGCCACTGGCCATCGGGCTTGTTGGCGCGGACGGACACGATCTTCCGCTGCATCTTGAGGGCGTCGGTGCGCTCAACACGCCTGTTCTCGAACTCACACAGAAGCAGCAGTCATTCCGATTCACCGGACTGAAGACGCGGCCGATCCTCTCTCTCAACCGCGGGTTTTCAGCCCCGGTGATGATGCGATCGGATGCGAGCGACGATGACCGCCTGTTCCTGATGGGGCACGACAGCGATCCCTTCAACCGTTGGGAGGCCGCCCAGACACTGGCGCGAAACCTATTCGTGGCCACCTATGCCGCCCTGATTGGCAACCAGTCTGTGCCTGACACATCGCCCTTTGCCTTAGCGCTTGGGCGCACACTCGCAGACGACGAACTGGATGACGCATTCAAGGCGCTGATGATGGAGTTTCCACCAGAGGCCGAGATCGCGGCCGCCATCGCTGCGGATGTCGACGCAGACCTGGTACGCGAAGCCCGCCGCCAGGTGCGGTCCGGCATTGCCCGACAACTGCTTCAACAGCTGCGGGCAACCTTTGACTCCACGGCAGAGTCCGGCGCTTACTCACCCGATCCTTTGAGCACGGGGCGGCGCGCCCTGCGCCATGCCAGCCTCGCCATGATTGCAGCTGCCGATCCTGCATCAGGGTTGGCGCTTGCAGAGGCCGAGTTGTTGTCGCCTCACAGCATGACATCGGAAATGGGCGCGCTTTCCGCAGTGCTGGCCACCGCTGGCGCAGAACCGCTGATGCAGGCTTTTCTGGAGCGTCACCAGCATGACCCACTGCTCGTGGACAAGTGGCTGATGCTGTCGGGCCAGATTCCTTTGCCTGGTGCAGCGGCACGTGTCGAAGCGCTGACCAGTCACCCGCTGTTCACATGGACAACGCCGAACCGCGTCTATGCATTGATTGGCGGCTTCACGGCCAACCTGGCGGGCTTCCATTCTGCAGATGGTGAAGGCTATCGCGTGGTGGCGGATGCCATCATCCGGCTCAATGACATCAACCCGCAAGTGGCGGCACGCATGGCCACGGGCTTTCGCAGCTGGCGCCAGTTCGACGGAACGCGGCGGAGTGCAGCCGAGTCCCATATGCGCCGCATTCTGGCAACCGGGTCTCTCTCCCGCGACGTTCTTGAGATCATAACAAGAACATTGGATGACTGAGCTGCGAAAGGCGGGCTCCGCCTTTCGGTGCGGCTTGGCAAATCAGAGTCCGCCGCGTTATTCCCGTGACATCAAGCGCGGGCCTGATTCGGTGTTTGCGTAACCGAGAAGCCGATCATCCCCGGTCTGTCGCGCAGGTCAGTCACGGAAAATATCTTGCAGCGGGCACTCATCAAGGAATGGTTCACACGCGACCGGAGTCTCCGGGTGCGCATTCCGGTGCCGGGCCTTCCGGCGATCCGCATTTCCGAAAAGGCCCTGCGCTGGCTGATCCTTGTGCTGACCAGCCTGTTTCTCATGGCGCTGGCTGCTGCCCTTCTGCTCAAGCTCATGGAGTACCGCCGCAACCATGTGACGGACCAAACCGCCATGACTCTGCTGCATGCCGATGCGGCTGCACAGGGCTTGCGCATGCGCGCGCTGGAAAGCAACGTCACGGCCGTCGACAATGAATTGCTGCAAGGCAGCCTCGTGCCCGGTGCGATGCGGGACGGACGAGCCTTTGTGCTGGTGGACAGCGCGGGCCTTGTGCTGGCCTCTGAGCCCGGCGATTTTGCAAGCATCGGCAAGCCTCTGACCGAAGTCCTCGCGAACAGCATTTTCGCGACAGTTCCCGTCAACGGCAAGACCTTGACCCCCGTGCGCGCCGCCAATGGCGACACCATGCATGTCGCCTCGCGTGATTTGGGCCGAATTGGCGGCAATCTCATTGTTGTTCAGAATGACGACGGTTTCCTCGGCAACTGGAACGCCAGCGCCAACCAGCTTGCCATGCTGTTCGGTGTCACCCTGCTCATCCTCACGCTGCTCACCGGTTCGTTCCACTGGCAATCGGCGCGGGCTTCTGAGGCGGATGACCTGCTCACACTTGCGACTGTCCGTCTCGACAGGGCGCTGGACGGCGGGGGATGCGGCCTGTGGGACTGGGACATCGCAACGGGGCGGATTTTCTGGTCGTCCTCGATGTTCGGCATCCTCGGCCTTGATGGCAAGAGCGAGATGCTTCCCTACCGCGATGTCGCGGCCCGCATGCACCCGAATGACCAGCCGCTCGACAAGCTGGTGGATGATCTTCTCAAGCACAACAGCCTCGACTTCGATCACGAGTTCCGCATGCGCCATGCCAGCGGACACTGGGTGTGGCTGCGGGCCCGGGCCGACCTCGCGCCCGGCCACCTCAAGAACGACATCGACGCGCCGCACCTTGTGGGCATTGTCTTTGACATCACGCGGCAGAAGGAACTGGACAAGCTGAACCAGGACGCGGAAGTGCGCCTGAAGGATGCCATCGAAAACATCTCGGAGGCTTTCGTGTTGTGGGACACGGAGAGCCGCCTCGTGCTGTGCAACAGCAAATACCAGCAGTTCCACTCCCTGCCCGCATCGGTGTGCGTGCCCGGCACCCACTACAATGTTGTGGCACAGTCCTCACGTGAACCGGTGGTGAAGCAGTACGTCCCTGGCCAGATCATTGACAAGTCCGGGGCGCGGTCCGTTGAAGTGCAGCTTGCCGACGGACGCTGGCTGCAGATCAACGAGCGCCGCACCAAGGATGGCGGTTTCGTGTCGGTGGGAACGGATATCACGGCACTGAAGAAGCAGGAGGAGAACCTGCTCTCATCCGAAAAGACCCTGATGGAAACGGTGCGCGACCTGCAGAAGGAACGCCAGACGGCAGAAGAGCAGTCGCAGCGCCTCGCGGAACTTGCCGACAAATATGCCAGCGAGAAGGCGCGCGCCGAAGCCGCCAACCGCTCCAAGTCCGAGTTCCTCGCCAACATGAGCCATGAGCTGCGCACGCCGCTCAACGCCATCATCGGATTCAGCGAGGTGATGACCAACGAGTTCTTCGGCCCCATCGGCACGCCCAAGTACATCGAATACGCCAATGACATCCGCCGCAGCGGTCAATTCCTGCTCGACGTGATCAATGACATTCTCGACATGTCGAAGATCGAGGCGGGCCGCCTGGATCTGGAGATCGAGGACATCTCCTTCCCGGTCCTGCTGGAGGAAGTCCTGCGGCTTGTGGGTCCGCGTGCGGCCGAGGGCAAGCTCTCCCTGGTGCATGACGTGAAGGATGCAATTCCGTTCCGCGCGGACCGGCGCGCCCTCAAACAGGTGATGATCAACCTCCTGTCGAACGCGGTCAAGTTCACGCCTGAAAACGGCACGGTAACGGTCACCGGCCGTCATGGCAGCGATGGTTTTGTTGTGACCATCTCAGACACGGGCATCGGCATTCCCCAGCGTGACATCCAGAAACTGGGCCGCCCCTTCGAGCAGGTCGAAAACCAGTTCACCAAAAGCCGCGGCGGCTCCGGCCTTGGGCTTGCCATTTCCCGTTCACTGGTGGAACTGCATCAGGGCACGCTGGATATCTCCAGCATGGTCGGCAAGGGCACCACGGTCACGGTGACACTGCCCTCGTCCTGACCTCAATCCTTGCGGCGGCGCTCGGCGCGGGCGGCACGCTCGCGGATGGAAGTGGCCAAGGCCTTGCGCTCGTCCGGCGTCAGCTTGCCCACGATTTCCATCACGACGGCGGCTCCCCCGGCAGCAAGGCTTCCCGAGCCTGTGGTGAAAGCATCAACAGCAAGTTTGATGTCGGCTTCCGTTGCGCCTTCCTTTTCGAGTGCTTCGGCCAGTTTCAGGGGCGAGGACTGGGAATTAGCCCGGAGTTCCCGCAACTGGTGCTGGCGCTCATGCACGATCGCCATGAGTTCGGCACGGCGTTCCTGCGGCAGGCCGCGCAGGAAGTTGCGTGGCACCAGCTGGATGTAACTTGCACCTTCCAGCCTCTCATGGCGCCCGCCGCCCATGCCTGCGCCGACGGCAAGACCAATCACGAGAAGGTTTGCCATCAGCGAAACGCCAAGCAGCAGCGACCACCAGCGCGACCGCAACTGCGGCAGCCATTGACGGCGCTCCGGCCCAACAGTGGCGTGATCCGTGGATTGTTGTGTCTGGTTCACGTCACTCATGACAGATCGTCCTCCGACAAGCCCTCAATGTCCTCAATGCCGCTGACGGCATCCTCCGCGCTGGCTCCCGCCAGCATCTCATACGCCGTGCCGGGCAGGTAGGCGTCGAGACCGCCCGCGTTGCCCAGATAAATGCCAAGTGCCAGTGAAGCGGCCAGCGGCAATCCGGCCAGCCAGCCGATGCGCGAAGGCGACCTTGCGGGCTGCCACAACGGCACGACATTCGCGGCACCGGCACGCGGCTCCGTTTCAGCCACCATGCGGGCCAGCAGGCGTTCACGCGCGCCCAGCGGCAGCGGCGGCGCGCTGGCATGGGCGAGAAGCGCATCGAGTTCGGCGTCGGTCATCAGGTCGGGTTGTCGTGTCATGGTCAGGTCCTTTCTGCGGCGAGTGTCGCCAGCAGCATTGTCTTGTTGGCCGCAAGGCTCTCCTTGAGGCTGCGTCTGGCGCGGGCCAGAAGGGATTCAAGCGCATCCACGCTCACATCCATGATGGTGGCGGCGGCGGTGTTGGTCATGTGCTCGAAATGCACCAGCGTCAGCGCCAGTTTCTGCCTTTCCGGCAGGCTGGCCACGGCGGCATCTATTGTGGCAACGGCGCGGGTGCGGTCGAGTGCGTCCTCGGCGTTGTCGCGGTTGTCGGCAACTTCAAACCTGTCATCGAGTTCCTGCATCGGCTTTGTCCTGAAACGGTCCATCACCAGATTGCTCGCCACGCGGATCAGCCAGCCACGCAATGCGGCGCCATCGCGCACCTGCTGCGGATCGCGCCAAAGCCGCAGGAAGGCTTCCTGCGCCACGTCTTCAGCGTCGGCGTGCCCGTTCATCATCCGCCACACCACCCGGTGCACGACCGGGAAATGCCGGTCCACCAAAGTGGCGAAGGCATTCCCGTCCCGGGCCTGCGCATGCAGCAGCAGGTCTGCATCAGTTGCCTGATCCAGACCCGCCGGAACGCTGCGCAAATGGCTTGCCGTGGCCAATTTCGACCTGTCAGTTTCCGCCTGGTGCCGCAGGCAGTTCACGGGCCAGGTAGGCTTTGCGCCACACGCCGCGCTTGAAGTTGCGGGCTTCCGCCAAGGTCAGGCCTCCATCCTTGTCATTGTCGGCGGTATTGAACATGTCCGCCGTGATCTTGTCGAGTTCGGCCTCGCTGATGGCGCCGTCGCGGTTGGCATCCATCACGCGCATGATCCGTTCAATGCGCCGCTTCATGGTCTCCTGAAAGCGCGCTTCCAGTTCCGCTGCCGTGACCGACTTGTCACCATTCGTGTCCAGCCGCGCCAGACGGCGTTCCGCGAGCGGGGTGATTTCGGTCAGTGCGACCTTGCCGTCCCGGTTGGCATCGACTTTCTCGAAGCTCTTGGGGCTGCGTGGCAGATAGGGCTCGTTGGCCAAGGCCGGAACCCCCGCGAAAAGCGCCAATCCTGCTGTCAAGATAATGATTTTCCTCACGATTTCTTCTCCTGTGTTGCCGTCGATGGAAGGATTGGAACCGGTTTCCACCCATCAAGACGGACCAGCGCAGGGATTCCGTCGCGCGATGTTCACGATTTTTTCTGTTCTGTCTCCGGCGGCCCGACGAACGTGTCAAAGATGGCGGCAATGCCCGCCTCGCGTTCCCGCAACAGGTCCTCGGCGATGCGCACGTCAGGCACCTGGGCGGCAAGCGCGATGGCCCGGTTGAGGCCGGGAAGTGCCTTGTCGGGCTCAAAGGTGTGGTCGAGGCAGAGCCGCAAGACCTGTGTCAAACGGTGGTAGAGCCGGGCGGCGTCCAGCAACTGGCTGGCAACAGCTGGCGGCAGGATGCCTGCATCCCGCAAGGTCTCGAAAGCGGCAAATGTATTGCTGCGCAAAATTCCAGGAGAGGCATGGGCATGCAGCAGTTGCAGGAACTGGGCGATGAACTCCAGTTCCACCAGCCCGCCGCGCACGCGCTTGATGTCCCAGGCACCTTTTGGATTGTGCTCGCGCAGCATGAGGCCGCGCATGTCCACCACATCCTTGCGGGTCTGCGCTTCGTTGCGGGGAACTGAAAGGAATGCTGCAATGGTCTGCTGCAGGTCGGCAACCAGGCTGGCGTCTCCGGCCACAACGCGGGCGCGGGTCAGGGCGAGTTTTTCCCAGGTCCATGCACTGTCGGTGTGGTAGGTCTTGAAACTGGCGAAGCTTGCCGCCACGGGTCCCTTGCTGCCGGACGGCCTGAGCCGCATGTCGACCTCATAGAGTGGTCCTTCGGCGGTGGGCGCCGTGAGGGCTGAGATGAAGCGCTGCGTGAGGCGCTGGTAGAATTGCGCAGCCCCCAGAGGGCGCGATCCTTCCGACTGATTCACGGTTTCCGGGTGGTCGTAGATCAGGATCAGATCGAGATCGGACGATGCTGTCATTTCGCGGCCGCCCAGCTTTCCCATGGCAATCACGGCCACGCGGCCTCGCTCGATCCTGCCATGGCGACTCTCAATGTCGTGGAGTGACGCGGCCAGCAGTTTCCCGATGAGCATGTCGGCGATGTTGGCAAAGGCCGTGCCGGCATCTTCCGCCGATACCGTGTCGGACAAGACGCGCACGCCGACGCGGAACTGCTGTTCGCGGCCCAGCACACGGGCGCGGTCCATGGCCTCTTCCAACGGCAGGTCCGCGGGAATGACCTGATCGGCCTGCGCCTGCAATTGCGACCGGTCAGGAAGCGGCCCAAAGAAGCCGGGCTCCAGCACCGCTTCAAGCACGCGCGGACGGCGGCTCAGACCTTCCGCCAGGCGCGGTGCAGTTCCGAGAATGCGGGCGATGAGATCAAGCAATCCGGGATTGGCTTTGAGCATGGCGAAGAGTTGCACCCCCGCTCCAAGGCCGGAGAGGAAACGGTCAAAATCGGTGAAGGCACGATCGGCGTCGCCATCGCGGGCCAGTGCTTTCAGAAGTGCGGGCATCAGTTCGGTCAGGTCTTCGCGGGCGCGGCGGGTCCGGGTGGCGGCATAGCGGCCAAAGTGCCAGCCCCGGATGGTCGCGGATACTTCCGACGGGTTGCGGTAGCCCATGCGGCCCAGGGTTTCGATGGTCTCCGGATCATCTTCCCCGCCGGTGAAAACGAGACTGCCGCTTTCGCCTGCCAGATCATCGGATGTCTCGAACAGCCGCGAGGAATGGCGCTGCACGGTTTCCAGCACCTCGCGCAGGTGCCGCGCAAAGGCAGCGCCTGAGCCAAAGCCGCAGAAACGGGCGTAGTTCTCAAAGGCTTCCGCCTTCTCCGGCACGTGATGTGTCTGCTGGTCATCCACCATCTGGGCGCGGTGTTCGAAGGTGCGCAGCAGGCTGTAACATTCCTTCATGTCGGCCGCCGTGTCGGGCGTGATCCATTGCGCGGCAGCCAGTTCATCCAGCATGGCGACCGTTGAACGGCCCCGGAGTTTCGGATTGCGGCCACCCGCGATCAGCTGCTGGGTCTGCACGAAGAACTCGATCTCGCGGATGCCGCCACGGCCGAGTTTGAGATTGTGGCCCTCCACGGCAATTTCGCCATGGCCCTTCACCGCATGGATCTGGCGGATCAGGGATTGCACGTCGGAGATGGATGCAAAGTCGAGATACTTGCGCCAGACATAGGGGCGCAGTCGCTGCAGGAACTCTTCCCCGAGGGCGATATCACCTGCCACGGCACGCGCCTTGATATAGGCGGCGCGCTCCCAGTTCTGGCCGAGATTTTCGTAGTAGTGAGCCGCTGCCTCCATTGCGATGGCGACCTGCGTGGCCCGCGGATCGGGGCGCAGCCGCAAGTCGGTGCGGAAGACATAGCCATGTTCATCCGTGTCCTGCAGCAGGCTCACCAGCTTGCGGGTGATACGGATCGCGATCGTGCCGGGATCCTGTCCCCCGGCCACGGGCATGGTGTCAGGATCAAAGAAGACGACAAGATCAATGTCGCTCGAATAGTTCAGTTCATGGGCGCCATGCTTGCCCATGGCGATTGTCACGTACCCACAGTTCGCGGCGGGCCGCGCCACGTCCGCCAGCGCCAGTTTGCCGGCACGGTGCTGTTCCAGCAGCAGCACATTCACTGCCGCCGCCACTGCCGCGTCGGCAAACCGGGTGAGCCCCGCCGTGACCTGCGCCACGTTCCATGCACCGCCAACGTCGGCCATGGCAAGGAACAGGGCGATCTTAGCCTTGACTTCACGCAGCACTCGTCCAGTCGCGCCAACGTCTTCCAGAAAAGCGGATTTTTCCGTTTCTGAACAGAGTGTTGCAAGGGTTTCTTCGGGCGATGCCTCAAGGCATTGTGCGGCAAAGCCGGGATGTTGCAGGAGCAGGCCGCGCAGATACGGCGAACATGAGATGATCGCATCGATGAGCGGGCGCGCCACATCAAGCCGCGGCAGTAGGGATGGCTCAAGCGCATCGCGGACATGGGCGACAGCTTCGCTGTTCAGGCCAAGTGGCCAGCGCCCGTGCAGGCGGTCTTTGAGGGCAGTGGTCATGGGCACGGTGATAGCGCACGCAACGGCATTGTCGAGGTGCCGAATGTCTCAGCAGGCGGGACGTCAGGCAGGCTGCCGCGTTTCCACCAGCAGCGGCAGTTCGAGCTTGGCCAGCAGGCCAGGCATGGCGTCGCCGAGCGTGAGCGAGCCATTGTGCAGCTTCATGACTGACGAGACCAGGCTGAGCCCCAGTCCGTTGCCCGGCTTGTTGCGGCTCTCGTCCAGACGCACAAAGCGGTCGAGCACGCGGGTGCGGTCCTGCTGCGCGATGCCAGCGCCGTTGTCGGCGACGGTGATGACGGCCATGCCATCTTCCGCCCGTGCCGTGACAGTGACGGAGGTTCCTTCCGTGTTGCCACCTGCGCCATATTTGAGGGCGTTGTCGAGAAGGTTGCTGAGGGCCTGGGCCAGCAGCTGGCGGTCGGCCCGGACAGGGATTTCGCCATCGACGTCAAGCGTCAGCCTTCCACCAGCATCTTCGACGATGGGTTCGTAGAGTTCGGCGACTTCATGGACGATGCTCGCCGCGTCGGTTTCGGCCAGACCCTCGCGTGAATGTCCGGCCTCGGCGCGGGCGATGGAGAGGAGCGCATTGAAGGTGGAGAGAAGGCGGTCACTCTCCTCGATGGTCTTTTCCAGCGCCTGCCTGTGCCCTGCCGCATCATCGGAACGCAGGGCGGATTCGATGCGTGCGCGCATGCGGGTCAGCGGCGTGCGCAAATCATGGGCCACGTTGCTGGAGACCTCCTTCATGCCGGTCATCAGCCGTTCGATCTGCCCCAGCATGTCGTTCAGTGATTGCGCGAGACGGTCCAACTCGTCTTCCGAACCTGAAACCGGCATGCGCTGGGTAAGATCACCCGCCATGATGGTGCGGCTCGTCGCCGTGATGGCATCGACGCGGCGCAGGAAGTTGCGGCTCAGAAGCCAGCCGCCGCCAAGACCGAGAATGATGGCAAGCCCCAGCGCCCAGCCCACGGCACGGCGGATGGTCATGCCGAAGAGGCGCTGTTCTTCCACGTCACGGCCGACAAGCAATGTGTAACCGCCGGGCAGAGGCGCATGATAGGCTCGGCCGGTGTGGCGCTGGCGGGTGCCGGCCTTGCCCACGGAAATGGGAAAATCGATCCAGCCCGGCTCACCCATCGCTACGGACGGAAGCATGTCCATGTTGCCGATGATGCGTTCGCGCTTGTCATTGACGAGAAGGTAGATCGAGCCGCCGCCCTCTTCCATCCGACGTTTGACCACATCGACGACGCCCGCAAGCTGCAGCAAACGGTACTGGTCCGATAACCCCTGCACTTCCGCGCGGATGGTTTCGTCGGTCTGGCGTTCGAGGATGCCGACCGTGTTCCAATAGACATATCCCAGCACGGCGCTGACGGAGATGGCGAAGAGGATGAGATAGATTGCCGCCAGGCGAAACGTCGAGGTGCGGAAAATCTTCGAGTTAATTGTCACGGATCATGTATCCGGCGCCGCGCACCGTTTGCAGCAGCGGTTCCTCGAAACCCTTGTCGATCTTGCTGCGCAGGCGCGAGACATGCACGTCGATGACATTGGTCTGCGGATCGAAATGGTAGTCCCAGACGTTCTCCAGCAGCATGGTGCGGG
>CALMZX010000021.1 GCA_937870685.1 uncultured Alphaproteobacteria bacterium | reverse complement strand
CCAGCCGACGCTGGACACCATGCACAAGGATCTCTACCGCGCCCGCGCCGCCGCCCTCTCCATGATCCCGACCTCGACGGGTGCCGCCAAGGCCGTGGGCCTCGTGCTGCCGGAACTCAAGGGCAAGCTCGACGGCTTCGCCATGCGCGTTCCCACGCCGAACGTCTCGGTCGTGGACCTGAAGTTCATCGCCAAGAAGGCGACGAGCAAGGAAGAGATCAACGCCGCCATCAAGGCTGCCGCCGATGGCCCGCTCAAGGGCGTCCTCGGCTACACCAATGATCCGAACGTCTCGATCGACTTCAACCACAACCCCCATTCCTCGGTCTTCCACATGGACCAGACCAAGGTGATGGATGGAACGCTCGTGTCGATCCTCTCCTGGTACGACAACGAATGGGGCTTCTCGAACCGCATGGGTGACACCGCCGTGCACTTCGGCAAGCTGATCGCCTGACCGCATCCCTGTCTATCGCGAAACCCCGGCGCGCCCCGCGCCGGGGTTTTTTGTTTCCGAAGGGCCCGGCCACGCCGCTTAACCCGCTGCTAACCATGCCGAATTAACCGTTTGAGACGGACAGCCCTGATCTCTTGCAGGGCCGGCAGGATTTGGCTTGGGGTCAATACGGCGAAGACTACCATGTGTGCGGCTGGCAACTGCCCTGGCCGTGCTGTGGGCTGCCCTGTGCGCACTCGCCACCGTCAGCCTCGCGGCCACCTGCGGCCCCGCCACGTCGCCCGGCACCGCGCCTCCCTCTTGGCAGACCTACTGCTGGATCGACATGACCAGCTACAACAATGCCAGCGTCATGGGAGCGGGCCAGAACTTCACCATCACCCTGTCAGACGGTTCGGTGTTCAGTTTCAGGCTGACCGGCACCCGTACGCCCAGCACCACCGGCCTCAGCGCCATCGCGCCGCCTTCCTGGTCCGGCTCCGCCGTGGGCAACACCGCCTTCCTCGGCATTCCGAACCGCCCCATCCTCTACACCACGGCGGGTGGCACCATTAACCTGACGATGAGCAGCATCACCCTCACGCCACCGCCCGGCGGAGCCACGACAGGACTGTTCAAGGTGATCATCGCCGACGCTGAATCCACCAACAACGGCGAGTCCCTCACCTACACCACCAATGGCGGCAACTGGACGGTCATCGACCAGGTCAATCCCATTTCTGGCACGCTTTATCCGACGGTCACCAACACGGGTTCGACCTTCACTGAAACCGGCGTTGCCGGAACCGTCGGCGCCTACATCGTCGGCACCCAGAGTCCGACAACGGTGACGGCCAGACTCGTGGCGGGCGGGCTGCAGGGCATCATGTTCGCCATCCAGTACGCCACGGTCTCCACCCGCAAGACGATCGTCGGTGGCCGCGCCAACCCGGCGGACCAGTTCACCCACGGGGCAAGGGTCACCTCCACGGGATCGGTCTTTGCCCAGAGCACCACCACCGGTTCGGGCCTCGGCCCGTCATCCGCTGCTGTTGCCACCGTGTCCTCCAGCGTCCCCACAACGGTTTTTGAAAGCATGGCCGCGGGCAGCGCCAGCGTGCTCGCGCAGTACACAACCTCGCTTACCTGCACCAACGCCACGGCAGGCTCGCCCACGGTGCTGCCCACCGACCAGCCGGTCACCACCTATAACCTGACCTCCATTGCCTATGGCGATGCGATTGAGTGCACCTTCGCCAACACGCCCATCCCGGCGACAGTGGCCGTGCAGAAGACAACCCTTGGCGCGTTGGGCGTGACCACTTTCACCCAGACAAATCTTGCGTCCAATCCGCCTCCCATCAGCACGGTCACGGCCGGTGTGGCGGCCCCGGCCGCGCCCACGCCGATCACGGTCACGGCCTTCAATGCCGACGTGAAGATCATCGAGGATGTGGACCCCAACTTCACTCTGACAGCGGCCAGCTGCAGCGACGCCAACGCCGCCGTCACCGGCAACCCTGCGAGTTTCGGCACTTTTGCGGGGACAACCCTCACCATTCCCGCTGCCAATGTCCGGGCGGCGGCCCAGATCACCTGCAGCCTGACGAACACCGCCAATTCACCCCGCCTCAGTCTGCAGAAGGTGCTGGCCGGAACGGGCCGCGTGGCCGCTGCCGACCAGTTCTCGCTGCAGGTCACGGGTTCAGGAGCCCCCGCCGCCGTTGTCACCACAGGCAGCGGCACCGCCATCACCTCGTCCCCGCTGTCCTTCGCGGCCGTCGCGGGCAGTCCCTACACGCTGACGGAGTCCATGGCCGCGGGCGCGCCCTCCGCCCTCAACCAGTATCTGGTCTCCGTCGCCTGCAGCAACAGCAACACATTGGGCACCAACGTCGCCGGTCTCACGGCGCTTCCTGTGAACGTGACACCGGCACAAGGTGACGGCATCAGCTGTGTCATCACCAACCGGCCCGCGATTGCGACAGTCACCATCGACAAGACTGCCAGCAGTCCCGGACCCTTCGCTCCCGGCCAGGTGGTGGTCTATGGCTACACCGTCACCAACACCGGCAACGTCAACGTCAGCAATGTCTCAATTTCCGACATGCACGGCACTCCGGCGGCGCCGGTTCCTTTGGGCAGCGGTGGCATCTCGGGCGAAACCCTCACGGTGCCGGGCCCCCTCGGCGCGGGCGCATCGCCTGACAGCGCCCCCAACGACGGCGTCTGGACGACGCTTGCCCCCGGCGCCAGCGTCCATTTCACCTATTCCCACACCGTCACCCAGGCCGAGATCGACCGGGGCTGAAACGCCGCGAGTTTTCCAATGCTACAAATGGCCTCTTGCGGTCGGAGAGAGGCTCGCTGAAAACACGGTCATGAAAAACCGACCGCTCCTCATCGCCCCGTCCATTCTCGCCGCCGACTTCGCCAAGCTCGGAGAGGAAGTCCGCGCCATCGAAGCCGGAGGTGCAGATTGGGTCCATATCGATGTGATGGACGGGCATTTCGTTCCCAACATCTCCTTTGGCTTTCCGGTCATGCAGTCCCTGCGGCCGGTGACGAAAATGCCCTTCGATGTGCATCTCATGATTGCGCCGGCCGATCCCTATCTCGCGCAGTTTGCCGCCGCAGGGGCCGACATCATTACCGTTCATGCCGAGGCAGGTCCGCATCTCCACCGTTCGCTGCAGGCCATCCGGGCCCTGGGCAAGAAGGCGGGCGTCTCGCTCAACCCGGGCACCCCTGTCTCGGTTCTGGAGCACGTCATCGACGAACTGGACCTCATCCTGGTGATGACCGTGAACCCGGGCTTCGGTGGCCAGGGCTTCATTCCGTCCATGCTGGACAAGATCCGCCAGGCCCGCGCCCTGATCGGCGGCCGTGCCATCGACCTTCAGGTGGATGGCGGCATCACCGCGAAGAATGCCGGAGAGGTGGCGCGCGCCGGAGCCAACGTGCTGGTCGCCGGGTCCGCCGTGTTCAAGGGCGATTATGCCGCCAATATCAAGGCCATCCGCAATGCTGCCGCCGTCACGGCCTGATCAGGTTCTCCGTTCGGGCCGCCCTGCCAACCTGAACGCCAGATAAATTTCGCCCTCAGCACCGGTTCAGGCCCGCTCCCCTAGAAAGGCACCATCAAATGCTTTTCCAGAGGGACCGAAACCATGAACAAGATCGTGAAAGCCGCCGCCGCCGCCGCCGCCGCCGCTCTCGCCGCGGTCTTCCTTGCCACCGCCGCCCCAGTATCGGCCATGGCTGATGACAGCCTCTATGGCACCGAAGGCGTGGTCATCGTCCCGACGTCGCTCTCCAGCACCGAGGTTGACGCCTCCGCCACCTTCCCGGCCGTCAAGCGCGGCAAGATCATCAGCTACCAGACCTCCAAGGCCCGCGGTTCCGTGGTGATCTCCACCAGGAAGAATGAGCTGTACCTGGTTCTCGGCTACGGCAAGGCGGTCATGTACCGCGTCGCCACCGCCAAGAAGGGCTTCGAATGGAAAGGCACCCACAAGGTGTCGCGCAAGACCCAGTGGCCGGACTGGCGCCCCCCGGTTGAAATGCTTGCCCGCCGCCCCGACCTGCCGGTCTTCATGGCCGGTGGCCCGGACAACCCGCTGGGTGCCCGCGCCCTGTACCTCGGCTCGTCCATCTACCGCATCCACGGCACCAATGAGCCGAACTCCATCGGCAAGGCCGCCTCGTCGGGCTGCATCCGCATGCTCAACGCTGACGTGACCGAACTCTACCGTCTCGTGAAGATCGGCGCCGAAGTGACGGTGAACTGAAACAGGACTGCGCTGGCGTCAACGCCCCCGCACGCCAGCGGAGAAAGCTCCGGCCAGACTGCAAGTCTGGCCGGGGTTTTTCATTCGGGCGGCGCCCGTCCGTCCGCCAGGGCCTTGAGCGCCCGCGCTATCGCCTTGAAACCCTCCATCGCCACGGCGGAATGGTGCCGCGCCCGCATGTAGGAGTGCGCCAGCAGCGGTTCCTCGCGCAAGGCCACGGGCACGCCCGCCTGCTTCAGCTTGTCAGCAAAGATCACGCCATCGTCGCGCAACGGATCATGCGCCGCCACCGTGATGTAGCTGGGTGGCAGGTATGAGACATCCGGTGCAAGGTTGGGCGCTGCCTTGGCATCGTGCCAGCTGGGCGCTCCCTCGGGTCCCAGAAAACTCTCGAGATAGAAGCGCATTTCATCGCGCGTCAGGCAGGGTGCATGGGCATTGCGCAGGTAGGAAGGGGTGTTCATGTTGGCCCCGAGCACGGGATAGATCAGCACGAGGCCCTGCAGCTGCGGCAATCCCAGTTCCTGCAGCGCCATGGCCAGCGTCACCGACATCTGCCCGCCAGCACTGTCGCCGGCGGCGATGATGTTCTCCGCATCGAGTCCGTGGTGCAGGCCCTGCTCGCGCACCCACCGCCACACCTTCAGGGAATCCTCCAGTTGCGCCGGGAAGGGGTGTTCCGGCGCAAGCCGGTAGTCCATCAGCAGAACGGCAGCGCCCGTTTCCGCGCAAAGCTCCGCGCACATGTCGTCATGGGTCGCGGGCCCACCCAGCACCCAGCCCCCGCCATGGCCATAGATCACGGCAGGCGAAACGGCGGAACCCTCTCGCCTGTAGAAGCGGCAGGGCACGCCATTGCAGATGATGTCGGAAACGACGAGACCCGGTGGATGCGGAGCCTGGAAGGACTGGCAGAGCGCGTTCCATGCGGCCCGCTGTTGGTCGAGCGGCCAGGCTTCCGCCCCTGCGGGCGTAGCTTCCGAGAGCTTCTTGTAGAAGTGCCGCATGCCCTGATCGAGCGATGCATGCGGGTCGTCAACGCCGGCATGCCCCATGAAAAATCCTCCGTGACACAGTCTGTATCACGGAGGATTGAAAGTCCGCCAGAGTGGCGGTTGCGCTGCCGGCTTCAGGAGGATCAGCCAGCCCTGCGCATGCGCCGGTCTTGCGCCGGTTGATAGGCAATGCGGGCATGATACTCGCAATAGGGTGAGCCATCGCGGGGGCCGTGACCGCAGAAGCAGAAATCCTCGTGGGTCGGATCACCGATCGGCCACTTGCAGGTCTTGTCCGAGAGATGAAGGATGGTGATGCGGCCATCCTTGGGAAGATCAACCAGCCGCAGGGGCTTGGGTTCGGGCAGGGGCTGCGGGCGCAACTGTGGTGCTGCGAATGTCTTGAGGGCCGCACTTCCGGCCGTTGGCATGGAGGGCGTGCCGGTCGGGCGCACGCCCGGCGCGCTCGGTTCGCGCGGACCCTTGCGGGCAGCGCGCGGTGCCGCGTTGCGCTGCACAGGCTGGCGGCCCGAGAGGTTGAGGCGGTGCACCTTGCCGATCACGGCATTGCGCGTCACACCCATGCCCAGCCGGGCAGCAATCTGGCTGGCGCTCAGGCCGTCGGTCCACAATTTCTTGAGAAGTTCGACGCGTTCATCGGTCCACGGCATCTTGTCAGTGCCGGCCGCTGCTTGCACGAGTTCGCTCAAAACCTGAATCCTTCCGTTGTCGCGGGAATCCGTGAACCCCCACGTTGAAAACCTTACGCCTGACTTGGAACGCTACATCTCGTAGCCCGGTGAGGTACTGACTACTATGCCGGGTGACTCCACCGCAACCAGATGGCCCGCCTTTCGCAGGGTTTTCCCCAGATTTGGACGTTGGCCTTATGGTTAACGGAACGTTAAGCCCCGCCTGACTCGCCCGTCCATGCGCTGTTTTGACTCAGGTGTGGATTCCCGCCCGCTTCTGGCGCAATTGACCGGTGGGTAACCTCACTTTATATGTTGCCTGTTGCGCGCCGGTCTCACCCGACCGGCGTTTTTCATTTGGAAGGTGCCATGATCGCTCCCGTTCTGCCGACTTACAACCGCGCCGCAGTGTCCTTTGTGCGGGGCGAGGGCGCGCGCGTGTTCACGGAAGACGGCACGGCCTATCTCGATTTCGGCGCGGGTGTCGCCGTCACAAGCTGTGGCCACGCCCATCCGCATCTCGTCCGGGAGTTGACGGATCAGGCGCAGAAGATCTGGCACACCTCGAACATCTACCAGATGCCGGGACAGGAAAAGCTGGCCAAGCGCCTGATCGAGAACAGTTTCGCCGAGACGGTTTTCTTCTGCAACTCGGGCGCCGAAGCGCTTGAATGTTCCATCAAGATGGCGCGCCGCCACCACTTCGTGAATGGCAGGCCCGAGCGCAACGTCATCATCACCTTTGAAGGCGCCTTCCATGGCCGCACGCTGGCAACGCTCTCTGCCGGTGGCCAGGAGAAATATCTCGAAGGCTTTGCGCCCCGCATGCCCGGTTTCCTCCAGGTGCCCTTCGGCGACCACAAGGCGCTGGAAGCGGCGATCACGCCGGAGACCGCTGGCATTCTCATCGAACCCGTGCAGGGTGAGGGCGGCATCCGTCCCGTGCCGCAACAGTGCCTCAAGGGCCTGCGCGAACTCTGCGACAGGCATGGCCTGCTGCTGATCTTCGACGAAGTGCAGACCGGTGTTGGTCGCACCGGCAAATTCTTCGCCCATGAATGGTCGGGCATCACGCCGGACATCATGGCGGTGGCCAAGGGTATCGGCGGCGGATTTCCGCTGGGAGCCTGCCTCGCAACCGAAAATGCCGCCTCGGGCATGACGGCGGGAAGCCACGGCTCCACGTTCGGCGGCAACCCGCTGGCCACCGCCGTCGGCAATGCCGTCCTGGACGTTGTGCTGGCCGAAGGCTTCCTCGCAAATGTCCGCGATACCGCCCTGTATCTGAAGCAGAAACTGGCGGGCCTGAAGGACACGCACCCCTCCGTCATCGAGGACATCCGCGGCGAAGGCCTGATGATCGGAATCAAGGCCAGGGTCGCCAACACGGCTTTGCAGGCTGCGGCCCTGAACGAAAAGCTCCTCACCATTGGTGCGGGCGACAATGTCGTGCGCCTCCTGCCGCCGCTGGTCATCACCCGCGCCGACGTGGACGAGGCGCTTGCCAAGCTCGACCGTGCCTGCCGCGCCCTCACGCCTGCCGTTGCCTGATTTCATCTGGGTCCCATCATGCATTTCCTCGACCTCAACGATTTCGACGCCAAGACACTGAAGGGTATTGTCGATACCGCCCGCCGCATGAAGCAGGCGCGTGCCGGACAGCCGAAGGGTCTCCATGAAAAGGACGAACCGCTGAAGGGCAAGGCGCTGGCGCTGATCTTCGAGCGTCCCTCCACCCGCACCCGCGTCTCCTTCGAGATGGCGATGAAACAGCTGGGCGGCGAAGTGATCGTGCTCTCGGCCCACGACATGCAGCTGGGCCGCGGCGAAACCATTCCCGATACCGCGCGCGTGCTCTCGCGCTACGTGGATGGCATCATGCTGCGCGCCTCCACCCACAATCATCTGACCGAACTGGCACAGCACGCAACCGTTCCGGTGATCAACGGCCTCACCGACCTGTCCCATCCCTGTCAGGTGATGGCAGACGTGTTGACCCTGGAGGAGCGCAAGGGGCCGTTGGCGCGGCAGCATGTCTCGTGGGTGGGCGACGGCAACAATGTCGCTGCCTCGTGGATTCATGCGGTCGGCGTCATGGGCGGCAAGCTCACGCTGGGCTGCCCCGAACCGCTGAACCCCACGCCGGAAGTGATGGCCTGGGCGAAGACAGTGGGAGCCGACGTCTCTCTCACGGCCTCTCCGGAAACCGCGGTGAAGGACAGTGATTGCGTCATCACCGATTGCTGGGTGTCGATGCACGACAAGGATGGCGAGTCGCGTCACAACCTGTTGAAGCCCTATCAGGTCAACAGGTCGCTCATGTCCCATGCCAAGGGCGACGCCATTTTCATGCACTGCCTGCCCGCCCACCGCAACGAAGAGGTGACGGACGAGGTGATGGATGGCCCGCAGTCCGTGGTTTTTGACGAGGCCGAAAACCGCCTGCACATCCAGAAGAGCATCCTGCTGCATTGCCTGGGTGGCAAATGACCACCGACACACTGCCGGATTTCGTCCTGCCCTTTGAAGTGAAGCCGCTGGGCGTGCGTGGCCGCATTGTCCGGCTGGGGCCGGTGATTGACGACATTCTTGCCCGCCATGACTATCCCGCACCCGTCTCTGCGCTGCTGGCCCAGAGCGTGGCGCTCACCGCCCTGCTTGGCTCGGCCCTCAAGTTCGACGGCAAGTTCATCCTCCAGTCCAAAACCGACGGACCTGTCTCCATGGTGGTGGCCGACTATGTCGCCCCCAACGGCGTGCGCGGCACGGCGCGTTTCGACAGTCAGGCGGAGCTTTCGGGCCGTGATGAAAAGGCTCTGCTGGGGGCCGGCTATCTCGCCATGACGGTGGACCAGGGCCCTGACATGGAGCGCTATCAGGGGATCGTGCCGCTGGGCGACAACACGCTGGCCGAGGCCGCCCACACATACTTCCGCCAGTCCGAGCAGATTCCCACGCGCCTGCGCCTCGCCGCCGGGCCCCTGTCGTTGCGCGGCGACAAGGCGGCGCATTGGCGGGCAGGGGCCATTCTCATCCAGCACCTGCCGCGCGAAGGCGGCGTGTCGGCCATTCCGCACTCCTCCGGCGACGTGCCGGAAGGCATGGAGGAAACGGTCAGCGAACATGATGACTGGGTGAAGGCCAAGTTGCTCCTCGACACGGTGGAGGATCACGAGTTGCTGGATCCGACGCTGTCCGCCGAGGAGCTGCTCTACCGCCTCTACCATGAAGATGGCGTCACGGTTTATCCGGCGGCGCAGCTGGCACGCCACTGCACCTGTTCGGCGGAAACCGTGGAAAACATGTTGCGCGGCTTTTCAGCAGACGACCGCGCCGGCATGGTGGAAGACGGCGCGATCAACGTCACCTGCGAGTTCTGCTCGACGCGCTACAGCTTCACGCCTGCGCAATTTGCCTGACAGGTTGGGGGGCGGGGGCTGCTGAACCGTTCACTGGCGTGAAGATGCGGTCCACGCTGACCACCGTCTTGCCCACGGGAAAGAGCGAGGCGATAGCGAGCTTCACATGCTGCCACGCAAAAGGAATGCCGATGATGGTGATGGCATAGGCGATCGCTGCCGAGATGTGGCCGATGGCCAGCCACCAGCCCGCCAGCACAAACCAGATCACGTTGCCCAGCGTGCCAAGCGCGCCTGTGCCCAGGTCTTCGCGGCCCGTCAGGCGGTCGCGCGCCACGATGTCAAAGCCGAAAGGCCAGAAGGAAAAGCGCGCCAGCATGAAGCAGGAGCGCGCCCATGGCAGGCCGATGATGGTGACCGCCATGATCACGCCCGCGAGCAGCCAGGCCAGCCCGGCGATGACGCCACCCGTCACGAACCACAGGACATTCAGGATGAACATGATGACAGGCATGGAACCCTCCTCCAACGCCGCGTGATGTGGGGAGGCGGGGCGGGAATTTCAATTGGCTGTCAGCAGCAGCGCGCCGCCAGCCGCTGCATGAAGGCCTCGCATTTGCGCAACTGCTCCACCGCGATGAACTCGTCAGGCTTGTGCGCCTGTTCGATGGAACCGGGCCCGCAGACCACAGCGGGAATGCCGATCGACTGGAAGTGTCCGGCTTCTGTGCAATAGGACACGGTGTGCGTGGAGTTGGCATGGGCACAATGCAGCGCCAGGATTTCGGCGGCGGAATCCTGTTCCGGAGCGAGGCCCGGCACGTCCGTCATTTTCTCTGTGGAAATGCCGGTACCCGGTGCCACCGCCTGCATGGCTGGCTCCAGCTTGCGCGCCAGTGCCGCGATCCGCTTCGGCACCTGTTGCTTGTCGGCTGTCGGCAGGAGCCTGGTCTCCCACGAGAAGCTGCAGGATTTCGGCACGATGTTGTTGGCCGTGCCACCCGAAATCACGCCCACATGAACTGTGGAATAGGGCGGATCGAAACGGCCCGTTGGATCACCCTCCGCGATCAGGTCTTCGCGCACCCGGTTCAGTTCCGAAATCAGTTCCGCCGCCACCATCACGGCGTTGACACCCCGGTCGGTGAGTGCCGAATGCGACTCGTGTCCATGCACCTCGGTGCCGTAGCGCACCGCGCTCTTGTGCGCGTTCACCACCTGCATGGATGTGGGCTCGCCCACGATCACCGCAGAGGGACGCTTCAGGTGGTCACGCATGTGTTCGACGAGCGGCACAACACCGCGGCAGCCCACCTCCTCGTCACAGGAGAATGCGAAGTGAATGGGCACTCTCAGGTGCATCGTCCGGAAGGCCGGCACCATGGCGAGGCACACCGCGATGAAGCCTTTCATGTCCGCCGTGCCGCGCCCGTAGAGAAGGCCGTCACGCTCGGCGAGTGCAAACGGATTGGTGCTCCACGCCTGGCCATCAACAGGTACAACGTCCGTGTGCCCGGAGAGCACCACACCGCCCTCCACGTCCGGCCCGATGGTGGCGAACAGATTGGTCTTCTTCCCGTCCTCGTAGTCCACGCGGAAATGCGGCACGCCGTGGGCGTCGAGGAAGCGTTCCACCCAGGCGATGAGCGGAATGTTGCTGTCCCGGCTGGTGGTGTCGAAGCCGACAAGCGCGGCCAGAATGTCTTCGGAGGTGGTGGGAAACATGGTCACTGTCAGTTGAGGGTGGGCCGCTCATGCGGCGAGTCGAGCGAGAAGGCGGGAATGTTGATGGCGAAGGCCTGTCCGTCGGCGCCCAGCATGTGAAAGCTTCCGACCATCATGCCCGACGGCGTGGGCAGCGGGCAGCCGGAGGTATATTGAAAGCTCTCGCCGGGCGCGAGTGTCGGCTGTTCACCCACCACGCCTTCGCCCGTCACCTCCTGCTTGTGGCCGCGGGCATCGGTGATGATCCAGTGCCGCGAGATGAGCTTGGCCGATTGCGGACTGAGGTTTTCGATGGTGATGGTATAGGCCCAGACATAGCGCTCCTCGTCGGGCTTGGACTGCCCCTCGAGATACTGTGGCCGGACAGTGACCCGGAACCTGTTGCTGATCGCCTCATACATGGCCCCAATGTAGGCGAAAAAAACGGGTTTTCCACTGTCACTTCGCCGGGCTTGCGCGGTCCAGTGGAAACCCGCCAAAAGGCCCGTCATGTCAGCCGCATCCGCCCGTTCCGCCATTTCGCTGCCGCAAGGCATCCTGCCCGCCCGCGTCATCGCGGAGTTCTGCGACAAGGGCCTGATCCGCCTGGCCCGCCAGCTGGACGTCGAGCAGATCCAGCCCGCGAGTCTGGACCTCCGCCTCGGCCAGGTCGCCTACCGGGTGCGCGCCTCCTTCCTGCCGGGACCGAAGCAGACAGTGGAAGAGAAGCTCAAGGCCGTCTCCCTCCACCGCATCGATCTCTCGGAAGGCGCGGTTCTGGAAACGGGTTGCGTCTATATTGTGCCCATGATGGAGAGCCTCTCACTGCCAAAGGGCGTGGCCGCCGCCGCGAACCCCAAGAGTTCCACGGGCCGCCTCGACATCTTCACCCGCGTGATTGCAGATCACGCACAGGAATTCGACAAGGTGCCGGATGGCTATGAGGGTCCGCTCTATGCGGAAATTTCTCCCCGCACCTTTCCGATCCTCGCCCGCCAGGGCTCGCGTCTCTCGCAGATCCGCTTCCGCTCAGGTCCGTCGCTCGCGACCGATGCCCTGATCCATGCGCTCCATGCCGCCGAACCGCTGATCGCGGAAGGAGAGGCCAACATCGATGGCGGGCTTGCGCTCACCGTTGATCTCTCCCCCATGGTGCCGGGTGGCCCCGTGGGCTTCCGCGCCAAGCGCCATTCCGCCCTTGTGGATGTGGACAAGAAGGGTGCGCTCGACGTCCTCGACTACTGGGAACCGATCTGGCAGCAGGGCTCCCTCATCCTTGACCCCGACCAGTTCTATATTCTGGCCTCGAAGGAAGCAGTCCGCGTTCCGCCCACCCACGCCGCCGAAATGGTTCCCTTCAATCCGCTCGTCGGCGAATTCCGCGTGCACTATGCGGGCTTCTTTGATCCCGGCTTCGGCCATTCCTCAGGGGCAGGCGAAGGGGCCCGCGCCGTGCTGGAAGTGCGCTCCCACGAGGTACCGTTCATTCTGGAAGATGGCCAGATCATCGGCCGTCTCGTCTATGAGCCGCTCACCGAACGCCCCGCGCAGGTCTACGGCCAACTGGCCTCGAACTACCAGAAACAGGGCCTGAAGCTCTCCAAGCACTTCAAGCCTTTTGACCTCGGCGGCAAGCTCGGTTAGGGTTGTCCCGGCGCGGGCGTAGTTCAGTGGTAGAACTCTTGCTTCCCAAGCAAGATGTCGTGGGTTCGATTCCCATCGCCCGCTCCAATTTCCAAACGATGCATGGCGCTGAATAGTTATTCTTCACCGTTCCCCGTCCCGGCACCCTTGCCAATCCCGTTTCCCTGCGTAGAGTTGCATCCACAGGCAACCACAAAGAATTTCGGGAAACGCTTCCATGTCCACCCATGCGCTCAAGACGGCCGTCCAGTTCATCAACAAGAAGGAAAGCCTCGTCGTCGACGCCCTCGATGGCCTGCTGCGCGGCAGCGGCGGCGCCAACCTGGCGCGGCTGGATGGCTATCCCGGCGTCAAGGTCATTCTCCGCAGCGACCACAATCCCAACCGCAAGGTGGCGGTGATCTGCGGTGGCGGCTCCGGCCATGAACCGGCCCATGCGGGCTTCGTCGGCAAAGGCCTGCTCACGGCAGCCGTGTGCGGCGACGTCTTCGCCTCGCCCGCCATTGATGCCGTCTTCGCCGCCATCATGGCGGTGACGGGCAAGGCCGGCTGTCTCGTCATCTTCAAGAATTATACCGGCGACCGCCTCAACTTCGGCCTCGCCGTGGAACGCGCCCGGGCGCTGGGCAAGAAGGTGGAGGTGGTGATCGTCAAGGATGACATCGCACTCCCCGACATTCCGCAGCCGCGCGGCATCGCGGGCGTGCTGTTTGTGGAAAAGGTTGCGGGCCACTATGCCGAGAAGGGCGCCGACCTCAAGACCGTCGCCACCATGGCCCAGAAGGCCGCTGACAGCCTCGTTTCGCTGGGCATCTCGCTCTCCTCCTGCACGCTTCCCGGCATTGGCCGCGAAGACCGCGTGCCCCATGGCAAGGCCGAACTGGGCCTCGGACTCCACGGCGAACCGGGTGTCGATCTCGTGAACTTCGAGGGCGCGCGGCAGGCGGCCCTCATCGTCGCCGACCGTCTCTTTGCGGCAGCCAAGCCTGCACGCGGCTACGCGCTGCTGGTCAACAATCTCGGTTCCACCACGGCGCTGGAAATGAGCCTGCTCACCAACGAGGTGCTGGCCAGCAAGCATGGTGCCAAGGTGAAGCTGGTGCTTGGACCGGCGATGCTGGTGTCTTCGCTTGACATGCACGGCTTCTCGCTGTCGCTCCTGCCGCTCACACCTGATTTCGAAAAGGCGCTGCTCTCACCCGCCAGCGCGCTCGCCTGGCAGCCGCTCCACACCCATGCAAAGCCGAAGCTCATCAGGCTGCCGAAGGAGATGAAGGCAAAGTCCGCCAAGGCCAGCAAGAATCCGGCCCTCTCGGCGCTGGTCATGAAGGCCTGTGACATTCTCATCCAGTCGGAATCGACCCTCAACGCGTTGGATGCCAAGGTGGGTGACGGCGACACAGGTTCAACCATCGCCACCGCCGCCCGCCATGTGCAGACGGCGCTGCCGCTGATGCCGCTGGCGAAGCTGGACCTGTTCTTCAGCGCCACTTCGCAGGCCCTCACCCGCACCATGGGTGGCTCGTCGGGCGTTCTGCTGGCGATCTTCTTCTCCGCCGCCAGCCAGGCGGCGGCAGGCGGGGCAAGCTGGCAGAAGGCGCTTTCCGCAGGCCTCGAGAAGATGATGGCCTATGGCGGTGCCAAGCCGGGCGACCGCACCATGATCGACGCCATGCAGCCTGCCCTTGCAGCACTGGCCAAGGGTGTGGATGCCGCAGCCAAGGCCGCCCGCGAGGGTGCCAATGCCACGGCGAAAATGAAATCCGCCCGCGCCGGCCGCTCCAGCTACGTTTCCGCCAGCAATCTTGCCGGCGTCACGGATCCGGGCGCGGAAGCCGTGGCGCTGTTGCTCGAAGGCTTGGCGAAGGGGTGAAACATTTGTGAGAGACGTCCGGCCCGCGCCGTCCGCCTTTCACGGCCCGTCATGGCCCGCTTCAAGCGGGCCAACTCCGGGGCGCGTGGGTGGCCCGCTTGAAGCGGGCCATGACGGCATGGGAAGGCGGCATGGGAAGGCGGCATGGGAAAGATGGCATGGGGAGTCGTGAGGGCGCGGGGGAGTAGCGAGAGCATGTCGTCGGCATGACGGTGGGTGCTGCAATCCGCCCACTCACTCCGCCAGTTCCGCGATCACTGCATTGAGGATGCGCCGTCCCGCTGGCGTGGCCTTCAGCCGCGTCTTGTCCTGAGTCACCAGACCCAGGTCCGCCAGCGCCGCGATGCGCTCCGGCGCGATGGCGCGGTTTGACAATCTTGCATAACGCGCAAGCTCGATGCCCTCGCTGATGCGCAGTCCCATGAGCAGCATCTCGCGCGCCTGTTCTTCCGGTGAGACAATGTCCTCAGTCACAATGCCGTGGCCGAGCGCCGCCACACGGTCACGCCAGGTCTCGGGATGTTTTTCGGCGGCGAGTGCCAGCCGGTTGCCGCCATCAATCAGGCGCGAATGCGCGCCGGGACCAACCCCCGCATATTCACCATAGCGCCAGTAAAGCAGGTTGTGGCGACTCTCGTCCCCGGGACGCGCGTGGTTGGACACCTCGTAAGCGGGCAAGCCCGCCGCCTCTGTCATCTCCTGCGTGAGATCATAGAGGTCCGCCGCAAGATCATCGTCCGGCATGACCAGTTTTCCGGCAGCAAAGAGGTCGGCATAGCGCGTCTCTGGTTCGATGGTGAGCTGGTACAGCGACATGTGCCCCCGCTGTTCGGAAAGCGCCCGCGCCAGTTCTTTCCGCCACGCCGCCAGCGACTGCCCGGGCCGGGCATAGATCATGTCGAAGGAGACACGCGGAAACACCTGCGCCGCCAGCCGGAAGGCGGCAATCGCCTCGTCCGGCGTGTGCTGCCGCCCGAGAGCCGTCAACTGCTCCTGGTCGAGCGACTGCACGCCAACAGACACGCGGTTCACGCCCGCCGCGCGATAGCCCCGGAAATTTCCGGCCTCCACACTGGTGGGGTTCGCTTCCAGCGTGATCTCCGCGTCTGCAGCCACAGGCCACAGGCCTGCGATGCCATCCAGCACTTGTGCCACCGCAGCAGGCGGCATCAGCGAAGGCGTGCCTCCGCCGAAGAAGATGCTCGTGACCTTTCGCCCCGGCGTGCGCGTTTTCATCCAGCGCAGTTCCGTCACCAGTGAACTGGCAAAGGCCGATGCATCCACCGGTTCATGCCGCACATGGCTGTTGAAGTCGCAGTAGGGACACTTGGCCTTGCAGAAGGGCCAATGCACATAGACGCCGAATGCGCTCACAGCAGCTCTTTCATCAGCAGCGCCAGCGCCCGCGCCCGGTGTGAAATCGCGTTCTTTTCGCCCGGAGAAAGCTCGGCGAACGTCCTCTGGCCGCCGTCGGCCTGTCCTTCCGGCACGAACATCGGATCATAGCCGTGCCCCAGTGCACCCCGTGGCGGCCATGTCAGGTGCCCCGGCGCCTGTCCCACGAACACTCGCTCCGTGCCATCGGGCCAGAGCACCACCAGCGTGCAGTTGAAAGTGGCGCGACGCGTGTCGGGCGTCACCGCGCCCTTCGCCTGCAGCTTTTCTTCCACTGTCCGCATCGCCATGGACCAGTCCCGCGACGGACCGGCCCAGTCGGCGGTGTAGACTCCCGGCGCACCATCAAGCGCATCGACACACAGGCCCGAATCATCGGCAATGGTGACAAGGCCCGAGGCTGTCATCGCGGCTTGCGCCTTGATCCGGGCATTGCCCACGAACGTGTCTTCGGTCTCGGCAGGTTCCGCCAAACCCGTTTCGCCCGCACTGGTGACAGTGACCCCCAGCGGCGCGAAGATCTGCCGGAACTCATCCAGCTTGCCCCTGTTGTGGGTGGCGATCAGGATTGTCTCGCCGCGCAGGGACCTGCTCATGCCACCGCCAGCTTCTGCAACGCCACCAGATCGCTGATGCCCTGCTTGGCCAGCCCCAGCAAGTCATGCAGCATGGCCTCGCTGAAGGGTTCACCCTCTGCCGTGCCCTGGATTTCCACGATGCCGCCGCGTCCCGTCATCACGAAATTGGCGTCGGTGCCGGCCCCTGAATCCTCCACATAGTCGAGGTCGAGGACCGCACTGCCGTCATGGATGCCGCAGGAGATCGCGGCCACATGGTCCTTGAGCGGGAAGGTCTTGAACATGCCACGTGCCTCCATGCCCTTGAGGCAGTCATGCAGCGCCACCCAGGCCCCGGTGATCGAGGCCGTGCGGGTGCCGCCGTCGGCCTGCAGCACATCGCAGTCCAGCGTGATCTGGCGTTCACCCAGCGCCACCAGATCGACAACCGCCCGCATGGAGCGCCCGATCAGCCGCTGGATTTCCTGGGTGCGGCCCGATTGTTTGCCGGCGGCCGCCTCGCGCCGGGTGCGGTCATGGGTGGCGCGCGGCAGCATGCCGTATTCGGCCGTGACCCAGCCCTTGCCCTGGCCCTTCAGCCACGGCGGCACCTTCTCGTCCAGCGAGGCTGTCACCAGCACATGGGTATCGCCGAACTTCACGAGGCACGAACCTTCCGCGTGCTTGGTGAAGCCGCGCGTGAAGCTCACGGCGCGCAACTGGTCTGCTTTCCGCCCCGATGGACGCATGATGGTTTTTCCTTTCGATGAAAGCGGCGGTTTAGCCGTAAACATTGACCTGCGCCAACCCGCTTTCTATCTTTGGCCACATGTCCCTTCTTCCGCCCAAACCCCTGGATGAAAAGCTCTCCGGCATCGCGGGCCTCGACCAGCGCAGCCGCGACATTTTCCGCAGGCTGGTCGATACCTATCTGGAGACCGGCGAACCTGTGGGTTCACGCACCATTTCCAGGGTGCTGCCGAATACACTGTCTCCGGCCTCCGTCCGCAATGTCATGAGTGACCTCGAAGAGGCAGGACTCATCCACGCGCCGCACACCTCGGCAGGCCGCATCCCCACGGAGGTGGGCCTGCGCTTCTTTGTCGATTCACTCCTTGAGGTGGGCGCCATCAGCCCCACCGAGCGCGCTTCCATTGATGCCCAGATCAAGGCCACCAACCGCCAGCGCCGCACCGAGGATGTGCTGGGCGAAGCGACGACACTGCTCTCCGGCCTCTCGCAATGTGCCGGTGTAGTGCTTGCCCCCAAGCTCAACACCAAGCTGAAGCACATCGAATTCGTGAACCTGGGGTCGGGCCGCGCCCTGGTCATCCTCGTGGGCGAGGATGGCACGGTCGAGAACCGCGTCGTCGATGTGCCGGCGGGCCTTCCCGCTTCGGCTTTCCTGCGTGCCACCAACTATCTCTCCAGCATGGCGCAGGGGCGCTCGCTGGATGAAGTGCAGAAACTCATCGCCCAGGAAATGCAGAAGCTCCGCGTGGAACTGGATGAACTCTCCGCCCGCCTCGTGCAGGATGGCCTTGCCGTCTGGGGCGGCGATGCGGCGGGTGACGCGCGCTCCCTCATCGTGCGTGGCCAGGCCAACCTCCTCGAGAATTCCAGCGCCGTCACCGACCTCGAACGCATGCGCCGCCTCTTTGATGACATCGAGAACAAGCGCGACCTCGCGGACCTGCTGGGCCTTGCGGAAAATGCCGATGGCGTGCGCATCTTCATCGGCTCGGAAAACCGCCTGTTTTCGCTTTCGGGCTCCTCGCTGGTGGCCGCCCCCTTGCGCAACGAGCAGGAAAAGATCGTCGGCGTCCTCGGCATCATCGGCCCGACGCGGCTGAACTATGCCCGCATCATTCCCATGGTGGACTATACCGCCAAGGTGGTGGGCAAGCTCATCTCTTGATTTTTGTGCCGCAAACCCCGATATGCGGCGCAACAAATCATCACATTCCGGTTGAAGACATGAGCGACACACCTGCACAGGCCAACGCCGACCTTGAGGCTGCGGCGGACGAACTTCTGGCCAGGGCCGAGGCAGATACACTGCTCGAGCCCGAGCTTGACCCGCGCGATACCGAGATCATCGCACTCAAGGAAGAAGTGGCCGCGGGCAGGGACCGCCTGCTGCGTTTTGCCGCGGAATCCGAAAACACCAAGAAGCGCCTGGAGCGCGAGAAGGCGGAGGCCACGCTCTACGCCGCCTCCAACTTCGCCCGCGATCTTCTCTCGGTCGCCGACACCCTCGCCCGTGCCCTCGCGACCGTCTCCCCGGACGACCGAATTGCCATGGACGACAAGACCCAGCGCTTCCTCGAAGGCATCGAGTTGACCGAGCGCGAACTGCTCTCGGTGTTCCAGCGCCACAACATCCGCAAGCTCCAGCCGGTGGGCGAGAAGTTTGATCCCAACTTCCACCAGGCCATGTTCGAGGTGCCGACAGCGGAAAAGCCGCCGGGCACGGTGATGCAGGAAGTCCAGTCCGGCTATGCCGTGGGCGACCGCTGCCTGCGTCCGGCGCTGGTCGGTGTGGCCAAGGCCGCTTCCTGACTGGCCACCGTCCTTTATCCGTTTTTCCTGTTGAGAACTTGGGTGGCCCGCTGGACAGGTGCGCGCCGCACGGCCCAGCAATAGCGTGGGGGCCACAAGATTCACCTCAGGGGAAGAAACCATGGCTGAATACACACTCGAGATTTACAAGGACAAGAAGGGCGAATTCCGCTGGCGCCGCACCGCCTCCAATGGCGAGATCGTCGGCGCCTCGTCGGAAAGCTACGCCGCGAAGAAGGACTGCGAGGCCAACGCCAATCGCGATACCTCCAAGGACAAGTGGGAATTCTACAAGGACAAGGCGGGCAAGAGCCGCTGGCGCTGCTTCTCAACGGCGAACGGCAAGCAGGTGGGCAAGTCCACGGAAGCCTTCTCGTCTCCCGCCAACGCCAAGAACAACGCCAGGATGAACGGCTGGAAGGGCTGAGCCAGCACATCAGACCAAATCCAGTATTGGCTTCGTGGGCGGGTGAACCCCGCCCATCACTTTTTGGAAGGCCGTCTGATGAGTTCTGAGACGGGTGTAGCCGATGGACTGTGGCGTATGGAGCACAGAATCGGGTTCTTGTTGTGAGCGGGATTGCGAGCGCCAATACTTTCGCTGTGGGAAGCGAGTTGCAATCAAGCAACATTGACGGAGATGGAGGCAAAGATGACAAAGAACATCGATTTTGAAAACCTCCCCTGCTTTCGAAACCTCAAGTAAGCGGCGGAAGTCTTTCCCCTCAGAAACCCATGTGAAGCGCGGTCGGCGCTTTGTGCATGGAGATGTTGAACTCGTCGAGAAACTTGGACGGAATGATCCATGTCCCTGCGGTTCACGGAGGAGCTTTCAAGAACTGCTGCATGGACTCTGGAAAGTATGACGGCTCCAACAGGGCTCACTACTTTTAGGGATTGATCAGCAAATCAGTTCGGCCGATCAACAATTCAAGCAAGCGCGAGCGGTTTGGACTCCTTTGGCAGGGTTCCAATTGGCCTGCGCTTGCGATCTTCTGCAATGACCGGTCATGGGGATGGAATTGTCACCCTTCTCAGTGTCAGGTTGATCCGCCCGCCATCCTTCAGCAGCGTTGAGGTGCCGGGATAAAGGCGGTCGATGCCGTGGTAGGCCAGCCGCGCCGGGCCGCCGAAGCTGAGCACATCGCCTGACGCCAGTTTCACCGATTGCGTCTTGCCGCCGCGCTCCGTGCCGCCGATGCGGAAGAGGGCGGTGTCGCCCAAGGAGACAGAGACCACAGGCGCGGAAAAATCCTGTTCGTCCCGGTCCTGGTGCAGGCCCATCTTGGCCGTGCCGGAGTAGAAGTTAACGAGACAGGCCTCCGGCGAGTGGCGGTAGTCAGCCACTTCTTGCCACAGTGAAAGCAGGACTTCCGGAATGGCAGGCCACGGCTTGCCTGTCACCGGGTGTGTCGCCTGGTAGCGGTAGCCGCGCGCCCGGTCCGAGACCCAGCCGAGGGAACCGAGATTGGTCATGCGGACCGAGAAGGGTTTTCCCGTGCGCGGCATTTCCGGGGTGAAGAGCGGGGCTGCGGCGACGGCGGCACGGAGCTGGGTGAGGAGGTGCTGCTGCGCTTCGGGGGAGAAGTATTGCGGAAAATAGCGGACACCCTCCGCCACCCCCACACCATCCGTCATTCCAAACGCGACCGGCCTTCGCGCCAGCGAAGGTGCAAGGGAGCGATTTGGAACCCCGCTTGGGCTGCCCGCTGCGGGGTTCCGGATCGCGTGTTCCGCTTCGCTGTTCGCGCGTTTGGAATGACGGGAGGTGGATGGTGGGGCAAATGGCCGGTGGATGAGGTTGTCGCTGAGGTCTGACCAGTCGCGGTTGATGCTTTCGATGAGGTCGATCTTCCACTTCCGCCGCCAGGTCTTTATGCGCGTTTCGCGGGTGATGGCCGAGGCCATGTCCGCGTGGTTCTCGTACCAGACGAGGGCTTTGAGCCCGTACTTGGCCGTGAAGCCGCCGCGCGACCCATCCCTGTGTTCGAGAACCCGGCCGCCGAGGTCACTGGTCACACCTGTGTAGATGGTCCCCCGGTGGCGGTTGGCCATGATGTAGACGGCGGGGGATTTTTCGTGGGTCATGCTGATAGCAAAACACCAATTCTGGCGTCATTCCAGAGGTGCGCCTTGAGGGCGCGTCAGCGCCATGTCGCGCACCATCTGGAACCCCGCTTTGGCTGCCGCGCGTGTTGCTGCCAAAGCGGGGTTCCAAATCGCTCCCTCGCACCTTCGCTGTGCGAAGGCCGGTCGCGTTTGGAATGACGGGAGTTGGGGGTGGTGGACAAAGGCTTGAACGACCCATACCCCCTCACTATATAGCCCGCGAACGCCGGAATCGGGGATTTCCACGGTCCGGAGATTGTACATTCGGAGGCGGCACCGGGCGGAGGCTTCAACAGCAGCCCAACGCCGCCTGCCACAGGAGGACCACATGGCTAAAGTGATCGGCATCGACCTCGGCACCACGAACTCGTGCGTCGCGGTCATGGAAGGCAAGAACCCCAAGGTGATCGAGAACGCGGAAGGTGCGCGCACCACCCCGTCCATCGTCGCCTTCACGGCGGATGGCGAGAACCTGGTGGGCCAGCCCGCCAAACGCCAGGCCGTCACCAACCCGGAGAACACCTTCTTCGCCATCAAGCGCCTCATCGGCCGCCGCATGGAAGACCCGATGGTCGCCAAGGACAAGAAGCTTGTCCCCTACAACATCGTCAAGGCCGACAACGGCGACGCCTGGGTGGAATCCCGCGGCAGCAAGTTCGCGCCCTCGCAAATCTCCGCCTACACCCTCACCAAGATGAAGGAGACGGCGGAACGCTATCTCGGCGAGCCGGTGACCCAGGCCGTCATCACGGTGCCCGCCTACTTCAATGACTCACAGCGCCAGGCCACCAAGGATGCGGGCAAGATCGCGGGCCTTGAAGTGCTCCGCATCATCAACGAGCCGACGGCGGCAGCGCTCGCCTATGGCCTCGACAAGCGCGAAGCCGGCACGATTGCTGTCTATGACCTCGGCGGCGGCACCTTCGACGTGTCCGTGCTCGAGATCGGTGACGGTGTGTTCGAGGTGAAGTCGACGAACGGCGACACCTTCCTCGGCGGTGAAGACTTCGACATGCGCATCGTCGATTACCTCGCCGACGAGTTCAAGAAGGAACAGGCTATCGACCTGCGCAAGGACAAGCTTGCCTTGCAGCGCCTGCGTGAAGCCGCCGAAAAGGCCAAGATCGAACTCTCGTCCGCGATGCAGACGGAAGTGAACCTGCCCTTCATCACGGCGGATGCCTCCGGCCCCAAGCATCTCACCATGAAGCTGACGCGCGCCAAGCTCGAAGCCCTTGTGGATGATCTCATCCAGAAGACGGTCGAGCCCTGCCGCCAGGCCTTGAAGGATGCAGGCGTCACTGCCGGACAGATCGACGAAGTCGTTCTCGTGGGCGGCATGACCCGCATGCCCAAGGTCATCGAGGTGGTGAAGCAGTTCTTCGGCAAGGAGCCCCACAAGGGCGTGAACCCGGACGAAGTCGTGGCCATTGGCGCCGCCATCCAGGGCGGTGTCTTGAAGGGCGAGGTGAAGGACGTTCTCCTCCTCGACGTGACCCCGCTGTCGCTCGGCATTGAAACGCTGGGCGGCGTGTTCACCCGCCTCATCGACCGCAACACCACGATCCCGACGAAGAAGAGCCAGGTGTTCTCGACCGCTGACGACAACCAGACGGCCGTCACCATCCGCGTCTTCCAGGGCGAGCGTGAAATGGCCGCCGACAACAAGATGCTGGGCCAGTTCGACCTCATGGGCATTCCCATGGCGCCGCGCGGCATCCCGCAGATTGAAGTGACCTTCGACATCGACGCCAACGGCATCGTCAACGTCTCCGCCAAGGACAAGGCGACGAACAAGGAACAGCAGATCCGCATCCAGGCCTCTGGCGGTCTCTCTGACGCCGAAGTCGAGAAGATGGTCAAGGAAGCCGAAGCCAACGCCGCCGAGGACAAGAAGCGCAAGGAACTGGTGGAAGCCAGGAACCAGGCCGAAGGCCTCATCCATTCCACCAGCAAGCAGCTGGCCGACATGGGCGACAAGGTGTCGGACGCCGACAAGTCTGCCGCCGAAACAGCGATCGCCGAGGTGAAGGAAGCCCTTGAGTCGGGCGACGTGTCCGAGATCAGCGCCAAGACCACGGCGCTGGCCCAGGCCGCCATGAAGCTCGGTGAAGCCATGTACAAGCAGGCTGGCGGCAACGCCGGAACCGATGCGGGTGCGGGCAACGGCGCGAAGTCCGATGACGACGACGTGCTTGATGCCGACTTCGAGGAAGTCCGCGACGACGACAAGAAGTAAGCGATGACCGTGTCAGACCTCCGCTTCTCCCTCCCCCTTGTGGGGAGGGTTGGGGTGGGGGTCTGGGACTGGTGCAGCATGTCCATTCAGCTTAAGGGTCAGCGCGACCCCCACCCTTGATCCCTCCCCGCAAGGGGGAGGGAGAGAAGAACAAACACCACCATGGCCAAGCGCGACTACTACGACATTCTGGGTGTGCAGAAGGGGGCTGATGAGAAGGCCCTCAAGTCCGCCTATTACAAGCAGGCCAAGAAGCTCCATCCCGACAACAATCCCGGTGACAAGGACGCCGAAGCCAAGTTCAAGGAAGTGAACGAGGCCTATGACGTCCTGAAGGACCCACAGAAGAAGGCGGCCTATGACCGCTTCGGCCACCAAGCCTTCGAGAACGGCATGGGCGGCGGTGGCGGGCGCGGCCCCGGTGCCGGCTTTGGCCCGGACTTCAACTCCTCCATGTCCGACATTTTCGAGGACCTCTTCGGGGATTTCATGGGCGGTGGCCGTGGCCGCCAGCAGCGTGGCCGGGGCGCAGGCGGCGCCCAGCGTGGCAGTGACCTGCGCTTCAATCTCGAAATCAATCTCACCGAAGCCTTTACCGGCAAGACCGCGCAGGTGCGCGTGCCCTCGTCGGTGTCGTGCGAAACCTGCAAGGGCTCCGGCGCCAAGCCGGGCACGGCACCCAAGCAGTGCGGCACCTGCGCCGGTGCCGGTGTGGTGCGCTCGCAGTCCGGCTTCTTCACGGTGGAACGCGCCTGCCCCACCTGCCAGGGCCGCGGCCAGGTGATCTCCGATCCGTGCACCGCCTGCAGCGGCCAGGGCCGCGTCACCAAGGAACGCACGCTGTCGGTCAACATTCCTGTGGGCGTGGAAGATGGCACGCGCATCCGCCTCGCCGGTGAAGGCGAAGCGGGCCTGCGCGGCGGCCCGTCCGGCGATCTCTACATTTTCCTCTCGGTGCGCCCGCACGAGTTCTTCCAGCGCGATGGCGCCGACCTCTACTGCAAGGTGCCGATCTCCATGGCGACAGCCTCACTCGGCGGCGAGATCGAAGTGCCGACGATTGACGGCAAGAAGGCCCGCGTCAACATTCCCGAGGGTGCGCAGAACGGCAAGCAGTTTCGCCTGAAAGGCAAGGGCATGCCGGTGCTGCGCTCCTCGCAGGCAGGCGACATGTACATTCAGGTGGCGGTGGAAACCCCGGTCAACCTCACCCGCCGCCAGCGCGAGCTGCTCAAGGAGTTCGACAAGGAAGCCCGCAACAACAGCCCGGAGTCGGAAGGCTTCTTCGCCAAGGCCAAGGCCTTCTGGGACGGGTTCGGGGGATGAGGTTCAGAACAGGTCAGCATAGTCCTGCGCGCCATGCAACACGCGGAGGATTTCCAGGTGCTTTTCGCCCACCGCGTAAAAGATAAGATAGCTGCCACGGACCTTGCGCCGGACTGCGCGCCCGCGAAACGTGCCGATGACCGGGTTGGAATTCGGAAAGACAAGCAAATCCTTGCAGGCCTCCGAGAGTTCATCAACCATCTGATGGGCACGAACAGGATTTTCATCGGCGATCCATCGGCCAATGGCCGAGAGGTCGCCTCGTGCGGAGGTCGAAACGATCAACTTCATGCGCGGGTCTTGATCTTCGCATCGATCATGGCGCGAATGTCTGCGAACACCTCATCCGCATCGTGCATGCGCCCTGCCTCGGCATCCGCAATGCCTTCCTCGATCAGGCTGACTACATGCGCCAGCCGCGCCTCACGTTCCTGCACGAGGCGCACGCCCTCGCGCAGCACTTCGCTCTTGGAATTGTAGCGGCCCTTGGACACCAGGGTTTCGACATACTGTTCGAGAACGCTTCCGAGATCAGCGCTGATGGGCATGGGGATTCTCCTCAGGCATTATGATAGGCTCACCAATAACAGTTATCAAGCCACGCACGTTGCCGTTTCGCCGCCGCCCCGCTAGGAAAACACCATGTCCGCGCACCGCCTCACCCGCCGCATCGCCTTCGCCGCGATCATGCTTTTGGCTGCGGCCGCCATCGCCACCTATGCCCTGATGTCGGGCCCGCGCAGTCCCCAGTCCTCGGGTGAGGCCCTGATCGGCGGTCCCTTCACCATGGTGAACCACAAGGGCGAGACCGTCACCGAGAAGACCTTTGCCGGAAAGCCCATGCTGCTGTTCTTCGGCTACACGTGGTGCCCGGATGTCTGCCCCACCGAACTGCAGGTGATGGCAGAGGCCCTGCGCCAGCTGGGCGACAGGGGCAGGGACATCCAGCCCATCCTCGTCAGCGTCGATCCCGCCCGGGACACGCCCAAGGTGCTCGGGGAATATGTGGTGAATTTCGGCGAGCAGTTTGCCGGCCTCACCGGAACGCCCGAACAGGTCAAGGCCATGGCCGACGCCTACCGCGTGTTCTACGCCCGGGTCGAAAACAAGGACACCCCCGACGCCTACCTGATGGACCACTCTTCCATCATCTATCTGATGGGCGCCGACGGAAAATTCCTCAAACACTTTACCTACTCGACCGACGCCAAGGCCCTGGCCGAAGGCCTCGCCAAGGCGCTGGGGCGGTAAAGCCGCCCTCCGCCACCTTTTCCCCCTCCGATGGTCCAATTCGTGAAGCCATTGTTAATCCAGTGGTGCAAGGCTATCTTGCACTGCATCAAAGGCAATGGGCGCAGGGTCTGGGGGCGTCCCGAGAAGGACAAAGGCCATGCTTTATCACTTCTATGAGATGAACCACGCCGCCGTGGCCCCGTGGCGTTCGGCTGTCGAGGCCGGCATGGCCTACTGGGACAGCCCCGCCAATCCCTTCGCCCAGACCGCCTTCGGCCGCTCCGCCGCCGCCTCGCTGCACCTGTTCGAGCGCATGACCCGCCGCTACGGCAAGCCGGAATTCGGCATCCATGAAACCTTCGTGGGCAACCGCCAGGTGGCGATCCACCAGGAGGTGGTCTGGCAGATGCCCTTCTGCAACCTCATCCACTTCCAGAAGGAAGATGGGATGGTTGCCAAGCACCAGGAAAAGCTCCTGATCGTGGCGCCCATGTCCGGCCACTATGCCACGCTGCTGCGCAACACCGTGGAGGCCATGCTCCCGAACCATGACGTTTACATCACGGATTGGGCCGATGCCCGCAACGTGCCGCTGGCGCAGGGCTCCTTCGACCTCGACGACTACACCGACTACGTCATCAACATGCTGCATCACCTCGGTGAACGCGCCCATGTGATGGCCGTCTGCCAGCCCTCCGTGCCGGTGATGGCCGCCGTCTCGCTGATGAGCGAGCGCGACGACCCGCTGGTGCCCAAGTCCATGATCCTCATGGGCGGCCCCATCGACACCCGCTGTAATCCCACCGCCGTGAACAAGCTGGCGGAAAACAAGGGCGTGGAGTGGTTCCGCAACAAGGTCATCATGACCGTGCCCTTCCCGCTGCCGGGCATGGGCCGCATGGTCTATCCGGGCTTCCTGCAGCTCACCGGCTTCATGACCATGAACCTCGACCGCCACATGACGGCGCACCGCGAAGTGTTCTGGCATCTCGTCGAAGGCGACGGCGACAGCGTGGAAAAACACCAGGATTTCTACGACGAATACATGTCCGTCATGGACCTCAACGCCGATTTCTACCTGCAGACGGTGGAACGCGTCTTCATCCACCATGACCTGCCCAGCGGCACCTATGCCTACCGTGGCCACACCATCGCGCCGCAGAAGGTGAAGCGCACCGCGCTGCTCACGGTGGAAGGCGAGAAGGATGACATTTCCGGCGTCGGCCAGACCCACGCCGCCCACACCATTCTCTCCGGCCTGCCGCCTGAGATGAAGCACCATCACCTGCAACTGGGTGTGGGGCACTATGGCGTCTTCTCCGGCTCGCGCTTCCGCAAGGACGTGGTGCCCGTGATCACCTCCGTGATCGCCAAACACAAGGCCTGAGTGCCTTGCGCCTGCTCCGGGCGTTCACCGAACGCAGGCGTTCGCCGCTTCCACCCGCCGTCACCGAAATGCTGCTGCTGGCGGACCAGCAGGTCGCCATCACCTACAAGCGCCACACCGCCGCCCGCCGCTTCACCCTGCGCATGGCCCGCGACGGGTCCGGCTTCACCATGACCCTGCCGCGCCGCGCCAGCATGATGGATGCCCGTGCCTTTGCCCTGAAGTCGGAAGCCTGGATGCTCAAGGCCCTGGCGAAGCGCGTGCGGCCCGTGGAGATTGCCGACGGTGCCGTCATCATGCTGCGCGGCGTTGAACACCGCATCCTCGCCACCGGCAAGGTCCGGGGGCTGGTCGTGCATGATGCCGACGCCCGCACCCTCCATGTGCCGGGGGCAACCAGCCACCTGAAGCGCCGCCTTGTGGACTGGCTGAAGGCCGAAGCGGCCCATGACCTCGATGTCGCCTCCACCAAATATGCCCTCGCCATGGGGGCCAGGTTCCGCAAGCTCAACGTCCGCGACCAGAAGAGCCGCTGGGGCTCGTGCTCGTCCGATGGCGTGCTCAACTACTCCTGGCGGCTGATCCTGGCGCCGTCCTCCGTGCTGGACTATGTCGCCGCCCATGAGGTGGCGCACCTCAGGGAAATGAACCACTCCATGCGCTTCTGGCGTCTCGTCCTTAAGCATTGCCCGGACAGCCGCAACGCCAAGACCTGGCTCAAGCTCCATGGCAACCGCCTCCACGCCCTCGGCTGAAGGCATTTGTGACTGCCCATAAGTGCTTAATCCCGTGACCCTTTTTGGGACAGGGTTAACCGCCCGTTAACCACCAAAACCTAAGCCATCGTTAACCCTGTGGCACAGCCATGCGCTGTCGCGCGTCCGGGGTGGATCGGGGCTTTTGCAATACCTGGGGGCTCAACCTCCGGCAGCTGATCTCCATCAACCGTTTGTTTTTGCGTGAGTTTTTGGAGAGACCAAGGTTTGATACGCGGTCAAAAAACGAAGACTGATGCCCTGTCTGCAACCCGCAAGGGAGGCAGCAGCGGAGAATCACGTCCGAAGCGCGGGGCATGCTCGACAGCTGGGAGGCCTGCGACCCGCCTTTTGATCCGACTGCAAAGTCGTCCGCGCCATGAACCGGAGGTGCTGCCGTGACCTGGATACGAAGTCCCGGCCGCGCACCCGCGGCCTGCTCCAAATGTGTTCAACCCAGCCCATCAAAACCAAGAAACGCGTTTTGCAACTCTCGACGGAGAATTGAAATGGACTTCTCTAAACTGCCGCGCCAGTTCGCGCGGACTGGGCCAGCACCGCAGTCGCGGTTCCGGCTCTGGGGATCGGTGGCAGTTGCCTCCATCCTCGTGGCGGCGCAGGCCTCTCCGGCTTTCGCCACCATCGACAACACCGCTACGGCGAATGGTAGCGGACCTTCGGGCCCGCTTGCGCCTGTCACCGACTCGGTCAGCGTTGACGTGATCGACGCCGCTCCGGCCACAACCGTCGCCAAATCCTGGGCTTTCGCAAGCCCCGGCGGCGACGTGAATGGCGACGGCAACGTCGATCCCGGTGACTCAGTCGTCTACACCTACGTGGTCACCAACTCAGGCAACGTCACGATTCAGGACGTTGGATTGACGGACGCCCATGACGGTGTGAACGGCGCACTGGTCTTCACCAACCCGACTACCGAAACGGACAATACCGTCGCGGGTGACGTGCCGGGAACCACCAATGATTCCGATAACTCCGACGGTTTCGGCGACGGAGTCTGGGACGTGCTCGGACCGGGCGATGTCATCACCTTCACTGCCGCCTATACGGTGGGTGCGGGTGACTTCACGGCTCCGGCGTCCAGTGACGGCGACATCGACAACACCGCTACGGTGGCGTCGCTGTACAACGGTTCACCGGTTCCGGATTCAACCGGTCCCGCCGCCGTGCCGCTCGACAACACGCCGCGCTTCACGCTCGACAAGGTTGCCGACGACATCACGGACCGCGCCGTGGGTGACGTGGTCACTTACACCTACACCCTGGAAAACACCGGCAACGTTCCGATCACGAACGTGACGCTGGGTGACGTGGAAAACGGCTCCGGATCGCTGTCCGGCCCGAACTTCGCGTCATGGACCACGCAGAACGGTTCGACGCTGACGGGCAACACGATCAACTCCTTCAATCCGGGGTCGATCGCTGTTTACTCAGCAACCTACACCGTCACGCAGTCTGACGTGAACACGTTGCAGTAAGGGCAGCACTCGCGTCCATGACACAACACGCCTCCACGCGGATGCCACAGGCAAGGGACAGCAAGCGCAAGCTTGTTGGCCTCCTTGCCTCGTGCGCACTCGCGTGGGGCCTCGCTTCCCCGGCCGCGGCGGCGATCGTCAACACCGCAACGGCCACGGGCTTCGTCAACGGCCAGCCCGTCACCGCAACAGCCACGGTGAGCGTTGACCTGATTGATGCCAACCCCACGCTCACGGTCGCCAAGAGCGCCACCGTCAACGACGGCGGCGACGGCACCGACGATCCGGGCGATACCGTTTCCTACAGTTTCACTGTCACCAATTCCGGCAATGTCACCCTCACCAATGTGGTGCTGAGCGACCCGATGGTCACGCTCTCGGCACCAACGCTGGTCGACAACGGCGATGGCATCGGCTCCGCTGACGGCGTGATCTCCGCCGGCTGGGATGAACTCGGTCCCGGCGACAGCCTGACCTACACCGCCACCTACATTCTCACCGCCGCCAACGTGAATGCGGGCCAGGTGGTGAACACCGCCACGGCCACCGCCGCAACCGTTCCGGGCGCCCCCGTCACCGGTTCCGACACCGAAACCACGCTTCTCAACGTGGTCTCCTCGCTCTCGCTCGCCAAGGTCGCCACCATCAATGACGGCGGCGATGGCGTGGTGAACGCGGGCGACACGATCTCCTACGCCTTCACCGTCACCAACACCGGCACCATCGACCAGAACAATGTCTCGGTCTCCGATCCGCTGCTGAACGTGGCAAGCCTGCCGGGCCGTGCCCAGGCCTTCCAGATGATGGCCGCCGCCGCCTCCGGCGCGGACATGATGACGACAGCATCGACCTCGCAGCCCTTCGATCCGGCCAAGGTCTTCGAAGGTGAAGCGCAGCTCTATGCGCCCGTGGCCACTGCCAAGGCGGCCCACTATGCCGCCAGGCGCGAAGTTCCGCAGCTGGCCGTGGCGCTCCATGCCGAACGCAAGCTGGTGATGCTCTCGGGTGATCCGGGCACGCCGAAAGCGGGCGATCTCCTCGGCATTTATTTCGAACTGGTGAACGCCGGTGAAGGCCCGCTTACCAACATCACGGTAGATCAGCAGGGTGCTGACGCCTTCGGCAACGCCCTCGACATCCTTCTGCCGAACAGCAAGGACGCGGCCTCCATCATCTTCTCGCGGCCCCTGACCGAGGACGACATCAAGACCGGCATGATCAGCCAGCCCGCGATCATCCGCGCCAATGCCCGCGGCCTGAGCCACAGCTTCGCTGTCGTGGACGACCTGCCGCTTGCCGCTATCTCCGGCATGGAGGAACTGGCAACGGCGACGATCACGCCCGCCAACGTGGCCAACCTCGCGCCGGGCGCGTCAACGGTCTTCAACGCCACGCTCGTCCTGAGCCAGGCCGACATTGACGCCGGCGTTGTCAACAACTCCGCCCTTGCCACATCAACGGACTCGCTCGGTGCCACGACCACGGCTCCGGCCAGCGCCACGACGCCCATTCCCGCCGTGCCTGGCATCGCCCTCATCAAGGAAGGCACGGTCGATCCGGGCGTTGACGGCATTGCCAACGCAGGCGACGCGATCAACTACACATTCCAGGTGCGCAACACCGGCAATGTCACGCTTTCCGGCGTGACCCTCACCGACCTGATGCCGGGCGTCACGGTTGCAGGCGGCCCGATTGCCACGCTGGCTCCCAACGCCCTCGACACCACCACCTTCACGGCCACCCACGCCATCACCCAGGCAGACCTTGACGCCGGGCACTTCGACAACCAGGCCCGCGTGACCGGCACCGCTCCGGTGGGCGGCAGCACTGTCGAAGACCTGTCCGACGATGACAGCGAGGTGGAAGACCAGGTGACCGTCGTCCCGCTCACCCCGGCTCCGCAAGTCGCGCTGCTCAAGTCCCTCGACACCTCGACCTATCCCACGGCTGTCGAGGACGTGAACGGCAACGGCCTCAACGACGTGGGTGACCGCGTGCACTACAGTTTCGAAGTGCACAACGTCGGCAACGTCACCCTGAACAACGTCCATGTGCAGGACCGCAACCCCGCCATCATCACCACACCGCTGCCGCCGACAGGCATCTCGCTGGCTCCGGGTGCCTCCGACAGCACGAGCTTCTCCGCCCTCTACGTGCTCACCCAGGCAGACGTGGACGCGGGCTCCTTCAACAACACCGCCGATGCCTATGGCACGGATCCCAACGGCACCACGGTGCAGGATGAATCCGATCCGGGCATCCTGACGCAGAATGCACCGACCGTTCTCACCATTCCCGCCCAGCCCGGCATCGCTCTGATCAAGACGGTGCAGGGCGTGGATGACCTGAACGGCAATGGCGTCAACGACACCAACGATGTCGTCCACTATGTCTTCAACGTCATCAACACCGGCAACGTCACGCTGACGGGTGTCACGATCTCGGATCCCAATGCCTCCGTCTCCGGCGGACCGGTCGCAACATTGCTGCCCGGCACCTACGACGACACCACCTTCACCGCCACGCACGTGATCAACGCCACAGACATGCTGACAGGCCGTGTGGTGAACCAGGCCACGGCGAGCGCCAACACGCCGTCCAGTGGCCAGGTGTCGGACGCCTCCGACAGCTCGGACCCGAACGAGGATGACGCCACGGTGACGCCGACCGTCATCCAGCCGGGCATTGCAGTGCTGAAGCAGGTGGTGGGCATCACCAACACCAACGGCAACGGCATGGTCGATGCCGGTGACACCATCGAATACCGCTTCAGCGTGCGCAACACCGGCAACGTGCCCGTGAGCAACGTGACGCTTCAGGATTCACTGCCCGGCGTGACGGTTGCAGGCGGCCCGATCCCGCTGATGGACGCTGGCGACAACGACACCACCACCTTCACCGCCACCTATGTGATCACCCCCGCCGATGTGCTCGCAGGGCAGGTGGCGAACCGTGCGACCGTGCGTGGCACGGCCTCCAACGGCGCCAACGTCTCCGATCTTTCGGATGAATCCGACTACACCGACGATGACGCGACGGTGACCTACATCGCCAACGCCCCGTCCATCGCGCTGCTCAAGACGGTGTCCGGCATCACCGACGTCAACGGCAACGGCCTCAATGACGCCGGCGACATCATCAACTACACCTTCACGGTGGTGAACACGGGCAACGTTGCCCTCACCAACGTGACGCTTGCCGACCCGAATGCCACGGTCTCCGGCGGCCCGGTCGCCACACTTCCCGTCGCCGCCATGAACACGGCATATTCCGGCCAGCATGTGATCACGGCGGCGGAAGTGAACGCGGGCGGCGTCACCAACCAGGCCAGTGTCAGCGCCACTGGACCGACGGGTGCCGTCACTGACGTCTCCGATGAATCGGATGTCACGGGCAATGACGCGACATTCACCTCGCTCACCCAGGTGCCGGGCCTCGCCCTTATCAAGAGCGTGCAGCAGGTGCAGGACGTCAACGGCAATTCGCTCGTCGATGAAGGCGACATCATCCGTTACCGCTTCGCCGTCCACAACATCGGCAACGTCACGATCAGCAATGTCTCGGTGACTGACGGCAACGCCACCATGAGCGGCGGCCCCATCGCGTCCCTCGCCGCAGGTGCAATCGACTCCACCACCTTCACCGCCACCCATGTGGTCACACTGGCCGACCAGGACGTCGAGCAGGTGGTCAACCAGGCGCAGGTGCAGGGCACCGACACCAATGGCGGCGCGGTCTCGGATCTCTCCGACCCGTCCGACATCCTGGGCAATGCCGAAACGGTAACACCTGTGGCGGCACCGCCGCCGGTCTTCACCAAGACCGTGGCCAAATCCGAGATCATCCGTGGCGAACGCGTTGAATACACGATCACGGCCTCGAACCTGCGCGGTGGTCCCTATGACATCACCGACATCATGCCGCCGGGCTTCGCCTTCGTGCCGGGCAGTGCCACGGTGAACGGCACTGGCTTTGCGCCCGCCAGCACCGGCACCGTGCTGACCTTCGCCAACCTCACGCCCGATCCGGTCAGCGACAGCATCATCATCAGGCTGCAACTGGTGGCACCGGCTTCGGCCAACACCGGAAGCTACATCAACCGGGCGCGCTTCATCGATCCGGCCACGGGCGACATTCTCGCCACCGCGCAGGTCGCCGTCATCATCAAGGAAGAGCACGTCTTTGATTGCGGCGAGATCATTGGCCGCGTCTTCGACGACCTGAACGCCAATGGCTACGCCGATGAGGGCGAGCCGGGCCTGCCGGGCGTGCGCGTGGTGACCGTGAAGGGCCTGCTCATCACCACCGACAAGAAGGGCCGCTTCCATGTGCCCTGTGCGGATGTGCCCAATGCCATGATCGGATCCAACTTCCTGATGAAGCTGGACCCGCGCACCCTGCCTGCCGGTTACCGCCTGACCACGGAAAACCCCCGTGACGTGCGCCTGACCCGCGGCAAGGTGACCAAGCTCAACTTCGGCGCCAGCAAGAACCGCGACCTCGAACTGGAACTGCGCCGCGATGCCTTCGTGGGCGAGAGCGTGGACCTGAAGGACCAGTGGCTCTCCGGCGTGGACCGTCTCGTGGGCCTGCTCGAGCAGGGCCGTGGCGAACTGAGCATCGTTTACCGCTGCGGCGAATTCGCGCCGGTCGCCAATGACCGCCTGCAGGTGGTGAAGGACCTCGTGGCCCAGCGTTGGCAGCAGGCTGGCCACAGGAAGCCGCTGAAGATCAGCACACGCGTGGAGTGCGGCAAATGATGAAGCGCGCGCTCCTCCGCACCCTCACCGCCGCGAGCCTGTTGTCCATGCTGCTGGCGGGCGCAGCACTTGCGCAGGATGAAGGCCTGCCCTTCCGCATCACGGTCGATGGTGAGACCGTCGAAGGTGACACGCTGCCCGGCCAGGCCGACAGCGGTGCCGTGCAGGTGGACGTGAAGTTCGACGGGCTCGGCGTCCGGCCCATGCTCAACGTCTCAACCGTGCCCATGCGCGCCTCTTTCAAGGCAGGCGATGAGATCGGCTTCCTTGGCTCGCTCAACTACGCGGCCTGGGTGGAACGTGGTGAAATCCGCATCTTCCGGCGCGGCGACAATTCCCAGAACGGCCTCGTCACGGTTCTCCCCGTCACCGACATGGCGACGGCTGACTGGATCATGCCATCCGAGGGCGACGGTGAACTTGAGTATGTCTTCCGCGTCTATGATGACAAGGGCCGCTTCGACGAGACGGCACCCCTGCCGCTCTCGCGCACCGCCCAGGACCTGCCAACCCATGATTTCGGCACCAAGGCGACGGCACCGGGCTATTCAGAAGACCGCTCCGCAATCCGCAACATCGACATGCATGGCGGCGCCGTCACCGTGCATGGCCGCAACGTGCCGCAGGGCCACGACGTCTATGTGATGGGCGAGCCGGTGCCGGTCGATGCCGATGGCAGCTTTGTCGTCCAGCGCATCATGCCGCAGGGCACCCATGAGGTGAGCATCAAGGTGGAGGATGGCGGCGAGGGCCTGAACTTCACCCGCAGCGTCACCATCCCCGAGAGCGAGTGGTTCTACGTCGGCCTCGCTGATTTCACCGTGGGCAAGAACTTCAACAGCCACGTCGAAAGCCTCCGCCCCGGCGACTTCGACGACGACGTCTACACCCGTGGCCGCCTGGCCTTCTATCTGAAGGGCAAGATCAAGGGCCGTTACATCCTCACCGCCGCCGCCGACACCGGCGAGCAGAAGCTCAAGTCCATCTTCAAGGGCCTTGATGACAAGGACCCGCGCCAGTTCCTCAAGCGCCTCGACCCGGATGACTATTATCCAGTCTATGGCGATGACTCGGTCGCCATTGAAGATGCACCCACAAAGGGCAAGTTCTATGTCCGTCTGGAGAAGGGTCCGAGCCATGTGATGTGGGGCAACTTCAAGTCCAACATCACCGGCACGAAGTTCCTTCGCCACCAGCGTGCGCTGTACGGTGCGCAAGGGGTGTACAAGTCGCAGGCACCCGCACCCGATGGCGGTGCCGCGACACAGCTTGAAGTGCATGCCGCCATGCCCGGCACCGTGCCGCAGCGCGATGTCTTCCGTGGTACCGGTGGCTCGGCCTATTTTATCAAGCACCAGGATGTGACACCCGGTTCTGAAACCGTCACCATCGAAGTGCGCAACGCCGTCACCGGATGGGTGGTCGAACGCCGTACCCTCACCTATGGCACGGACTATGACTTCGACTATGTGCAGGGCGTCGTCATCCTGCGCAATCCGCTGTCCTCGTCCGACAGCGTGGGCACCGAGAACTATCTCGTCGCCAGCTATGAGTTCACCCCCGCGGCCCGTGACGTGGATGGCTATGTGACCGGCGGCCGCGCCCAGCAGTGGCTCGGCAAGCATGTGCGCGTGGGCGTCACCGGCCTCAAGGAAAACACCGAAGGCACCGACCAGCTTCTCTATGGCGCGGATCTCCATGTGCGCCACTCGGAAGGCACCTGGCTTGAGGGCGAGGTGGCGCGTTCCGATGGACCGGGCTTTGGCTCCTCCTATTCCGCCGATGGCGGCCTCACCATCCAGACCAATGCCTCCTCCGGCATCCCCAACAAGACGGCGGAAGCCTGGCGCGTCGAAGGCCGTGTGGCGCTGGAAGACCTGAGCCCCGCTGCCAAGGGCCATGTGGGCGCGCGCTATGAGCACCACGGCAAGGGCTTCTCCTCGCTGGAGGTGGACGCCAAGGAAGCCAAGCGCCTGATGGGGGCGGATGTCGACGCCGAGATCACCGGCTCGATCAAGGCCGCTGCCTCGGTGAGCGATGAAAAACTGGCGAGTGGCAGCCACACCACGGAAGTGCTGGGCAAGCTCGCCATGCAGACGAGCGAGCAGGTCACCGTGCAGCCCTATGGCGTCTTCACCCGCAAGACCGGCGATACCACGGCCACGGTGGAGCAGGGCAAGCGCGCCGACGCCGGCATCAAGATCCTTTACGCCTGGGATGATGACCAGGAGGCCTACATCTTCGGACAGGGCACCGCCATCCAGACCGGCACCATGCACCGCGACCACCGTGGCGGCGTGGGCGGAACCTTCCGACTTGCCGAAAAGGTCGTGGCGGAAGGCGAAGTCTCCTACGGCACGCTGGGCGTGGGCGCCAAGGCCACGCTGGGCTACGAGCCCACGGCGGACGACAAGTATTACATCGGCTACACCCTCGACCCCGAGCGCGACCTCGCCGAGAACTGGCCCTTCCAGCTGGTGGGCGAGGACATGGGTTCGATCGTCGCCGGTGCCCGCCACCGCTTCAACGAACAGTGGCTGGCCTATGCCGAAGACAACATGGACCTCTTCGGCGAGCACGTTTCCCTCACCCAGGTCTATGGCGTGACCTATACCCCTGACGCTGCGTGGACAGTGACCGGCGGCACCGAAGTGGGCCAGGTCTTCGACAACACCATCGATCCCGGCACGGGCTTCAAGAACCCGGACTTCGACCGCGTCGCCATCTCGCTGGCTGTCGGCTACAAGAGCGAGAACGGCATCGAAGGCAAGGTCAAGGGCGAGTACCGCATCGACGACAGCGAAGACCCCACCCGCGACATGGAGGCCTACCTCCTGCAGGCCAGCCTCGGCATGAAGATGGACGAAGACTGGCGCGCCATCGCCAGCTTCGACGGCGTCTTCACCGACGCCACCGACACCACCCGCGACGGCGACTATGCAGAAGGTTCGATCGGCTTTGCCTACCGTCCGGCCGAGGGCGACCGCCTCAATGCGCTCGCCAAATACACCTATCTCTACGACCTGCCCGGCAAGGACCAGGTCAGTGTTGACGGCACCACGTCGAGCCCGGCGCAGCGCTCCCACATCGCATCCATCGACGCGAGCTATGACGTGATCCCGCAGCTCACGCTGGGTGCGAAGTATGGCATGCGCATCGGCGAGACCAGGGACCGCACGCCGGGGTCAAGCTGGATCGACTCGCAGGTTCACCTCGGCATCCTGCGCGCCGACATCCACGTGGTGCATGAGTGGGACGTGATGGTGGAGGGCCGCGTCATGTGGTCGCCCACCACCGACCAGCAGGATTTCGGCGCGGTCGCCGCCGTGTACCGCCACTTCGGCGACAACATGAAGGTCGGACTTGGCTGGAACTTCGGCCGCTTCAGCGACGACCTGCGTGACCTCTCGCAGGATGACCACGGCATCTTCCTGAACGTCATCGGCAAGTTCTGATTTCGGCCCTTTCCGGCAACTGTTATATCAGCTAGAGGTCCGGGGAAATCCTCACCGGACCCGGACCCGATGCTGAATCCTGCGCAAGCCCCTTCCATTGCCGACCTCTACGAACTCTATCGCCGCCGCGTGCCGCGCATGTTCCATGACTATTGCGAGACCGGCTCCTACACCACTGGTACCTTCATCGAGAACACCACGGCCTTCGCGAAGTACCGCCTGCGCCAGCGTGTGGCCCGCAACATCTCGGGGCGCTCGCTGAAATCCACCATGCTGGGCGAAGAGGTGGCCATGCCCGTGGCGCTCGCTCCGGTGGGCTCGACCGGCATGCAGCATGCCGACGGTGAAATTCTCGCCGCCCGCGCCGCACAGGAATTCGGTGTGCCCTTCACGCTCTCCACCATGAGTGTGTGCTCGCTGGAGGAAGTCGCAAGCAAGGTGGCGAAGCCGTTCTGGTTCCAGCTCTACGTGATGCGCGACCGCGACTATGTGCGCCGTCTCGTGCAGCGCGCCAAGGATGCGAAGTGCTCGGCCCTGGTGCTGACGCTCGACCTGCAGATCCTCGGCCAGCGCCACAAGGACATCCGCAACGGCCTGTCCACCCCGCCGCGCCTGACGCTGGCCAACATCATCAACATGATGACCAAGCCGCGCTGGTGCCTCGGCATGCTGGCCACGAAGAACCGCACCTTCGGCAACATCATGGGGCACGTGAAGGATGTCGCGAACATTGCAGATCTCTCGCACTGGGCCAACAGCCAGTTTGACCAGACGCTGGACTGGTCATCGGTGGAATTCATCCGCAAGGAATGGGGTGGCAAGCTGCTGCTCAAGGGCATCAATGATGTCGATGACGCCATCACGGCAGCCGAACTGGGCTCGGACGGAATCATCGTTTCCAACCATGGTGGCCGCCAGCTGGATGGCGCACCTGCCACCATCGACATGCTTGCCCCGATCGTCGATGCCGTCGGCCACAAGACCGACGTCTACATCGACAGTGGCATCCGCACCGGCATGGATGTGATGAAGGCCATGGCCATGGGCGCCAAGGGCACCTTCATCGGCCGCTCTTATATTTATGGCCTGGGTGCGGCAGGCCAGTCTGGCGTGACGCGCGCCCTCGAAATTCTCAAGAGTGAGTTGGACACCACGCTGGCACTCTGCGGCGAGACCGACATCACGAAGGTGGGCCGCCACAACCTGCTCATGCCGCCGCCCTCCTTCATCATTCCGCCGCCGGAGAAGAAGGCAACCCGGAAGGCGCGCTGATGCCGCTGCAGAACCGCGTTGATCCCTGGGGCAATCTCGTTGCTTCACCGGCGAAGGGAACGCTGATGGGAAACCGCGGCGGGCGTATTCACCGCGATGACCAGACGCTGGGCCGACGCCGCTGGGCCAGCAATCGCTGGATTGCCTGCGAGATGCAGTTCAAGGGCCGCCATCGCGCGGTTTGGGGCAACAGCTACACCGAACTTTTCTTTCTGGATGAGGTGACAGCGCTGGCTGCCGGGCACCGGCCCTGTTTTGAATGCCGCCGCGACGAAGCGAAGGCCTTTCTCGGTCCACGCAAGCTCGCCGATTTTGACAGGGCCTTGCATGCCGAGCGCCGCGCCGCGCCAGAGCCCGTGGACCCTGCCGCCGTTGCCGATGGCGTGATGGTGGAGATGGATGGTGCGGCTTATGCCCGACGGGGCAGCAGGCTGCTGCGCTGGGACTTCGCCGGTTATGGGGATGCCGTCCCCGTCACACCCGCCATGCAGGCGAAGCTTTTGACACCGCCCGCAATCGCGGCCATTTTGCAATCCGGATATCAACCGCGCTGGCATGCCTCAGCGCAACAATGGGACGACTGACATGAAACTTCTGCGCTACGGACCCAAGGGCAAGGAAAAGCCCGGCATGCTGGATGGCGAAGGCCGCATCCGCGACCTTTCCAAAGTGGTGGCCGATATCGGCGGCGATGTGCTCTCGCCCGCGAGCCTCAACAAGCTGCGCAAACTCAAGCCGGACAAGCTGCCGCTGGTGAAGGGCAAGCCGCGCATCGGCGCCTGTGTGGCCAACCCGCAGAAGTTCATCGCCATCGGCCTCAATTATTCCGACCACGCCGCCGAGAGCGGATTGGCCGTGCCGCCGGAGCCGGTGGTTTTTACGAAGCAGGTCTCCTGCCTCTCCGGCCCCAACGACGACGTGACCATTCCGCCCAAGTCCAAGAAGTCGGACTGGGAAGTGGAACTGGGTGTGATCATCGGCACCAAGGCCAAGAACATCAAGAAGGCTGACGCCCTCAAACATGTCGCCGGTTATTGCACCATCAATGATCTGAGCGAACGTGAGTTCCAGGCCGAGCGGGCAGGACAGTGGACCAAGGGCAAGTCCTATGACACCTTCGGCCCCGTGGGTCCGTGGCTGGTCACGTCAGATGAAGTGAAGAACCCGCAGAACCTGCACCTCTGGCTCGAACTCAACGGCAAGCGTGTGCAGGACGGCAGCACCAAGACCATGGTCTTTGGCGTCGCCCACATCGTGGCCTATCTCTCGCAGTTCTTCACCCTCATGCCCGGCGACATCATCACCACGGGAACACCGCCCGGCGTGGGCATGGGCATGAAGCCGCAGCGCTTCCTCAAGCCAGGTGACGAGATGGTGATTGGCATTGATGGTCTCGGTGTGCAGCGCCAGAAGGTGCTCCGGGACAAGTAAGACACGCGGATCCCCGTTTTCGTCACCCCGGCGAAGGCCGGGGCGAGGCTATCGACGCGACACACCGTTCGGCTTGTTTCCCGGATGGTGCGACTGTCCGAAAGCCAGCAGCCTTGCCCCGGCCTTCGCCGGGGTGACGGAGACAGTGCATTGTCTTCACCAAAGCGGCTAACTGCCGGTCCGCTCCCGCGACGCGATCAGCCGCAGCCGGTCCGCTTCCCATTGGGTGTCCAGCGTGAGCGGCTGCCGCGTCATGGCCCTCAGTTCCTCACGCGACAGGCCGACATCGCGCAACAGATAGTCATCGAGGCTCGCGAGCTGCCGCAGGTGCCGCCGTGCCCGCCAGTTTTTGACCATGCGGACGAGCATCGTGAGGCCGCCGTGGGGCTGCCGGGACTGTGCCTGTTCCAGAATGTACTCGCGCATGGTGAACCTCAATTGTATCTATTGTATTAGCGTTTTGGCAGCAATTGCCCCCTTGATTCCTGCTTGTCTGTAGATACAATGCGGCAATCATCCATTCAATCGGAACATTGTCACCATGACAATTTGGACCCCCGTTCTCGACCGCAGCAAGCCCCTGTATCTCGCCATTGCCGATGCCATCGCCCGCGACGTGGAGGGAGGGACGCTGCCGGATGGTGTGCGCCTGCCGCCGCAGCGTGATCTTGCCTGGAAGCTGGGTGTCACGCTGGGCACCGTCACGCGGGCCTACCGGGAAGCGGAGGAGCGCGGCCTGCTGGCAGGCGAAGTGGGGCGCGGCAGCTACATCCGCCGTCAGAAACATTCCACGCCCCTGCCGCAGCCAGCCCAGGAGGTTGAGGGCCTGATCGACCTCAGCCACGCCATCGCGCCGCCCGTGGTCACGGCGGACGAGTTTGATGCCGCACTGGCCAGCGTGATGCGCGATCCCCGCAAGCTCGATCTTCTGGACTATGCGCCGCCCGACGGTTTTCCGCAGCACCGTGCCATGGCGGTGAACTGGCTGAAGCGCAGCGGCATTGAAGCCCAGGAGCAACAGGTCTTCATCACGGCGGGGGCCCATCTCGGACTCGTCACCGTGCTGCAGGCGCTGTCCCAGCCGGGTGAGGGCGTGATGGCGGAAGAAGTGAACTATGCCCTCCTGCGCAACACCTTCCGCAACGCCCACCTCAACCCCGTACCAATTGCCATGGACGATGACGGGCTGTTGCCTGACGCGCTGGACCGGGCCGCCCGCGAAACCAGATCCCGCATCCTCTATCTTGTGCCGTCACTGCAGAATCCCACGACCAACACCATGAGCCGCCGCCGCCGCGATGCCATCGTGGCCGTGGCGCGCAAACATGACATCACCATTCTTGAGGATGACATTTTCCGCCTGCTCGACGACCGCACCCAGCCGCCGACATTCTTTTCACTGGCGCCGGAGCGCACCTTCCACATCACCAGCCTGTCCAAGACGCTGGCACCGGGCCTGCGCATCGGCATTGTCGTGACGCCGGCGGGGCAGGAGCGCGGCTTGCGCGCCCATATCCGCAGCATGGCCTCGCGCAATGTGGGGCTCAGCGGCGAACTGGCCCGCTACTGGATCGAAACCGATCTGGCCGGTTCCATTCTCACCCGCGGGCGCAATGAACTGGCTTCGCGCCGCGCCGCCTTTCTCGAAAGTTTCAAGGCGTGCGTGTTCCGCTGCGAGCCGGGCGCGCCCTTTGCCTGGCTGGAACTGCCGCAGCACTGGACGCCGGGGCGCTTTGCCAGCGCGCTGGCGGCACGCCAGGTGCGGGTGACACCGGGCACGGCCTTTCATCTGACGCAGGGCAGCGTCAGCCGCCATATCCGCGTCTGCTTTGGCGGGCCGCAATCCGGCCACCAGACGCGCAAGGGCTTCGACATCATCCGTGAACTGATGAAATCCGGGCCGGAAGAGGATTTCACGCCGGTGGCGTGAGCCTTTCCGCGCCGTTGCCGGACTTGGATTTGCTGTGAGAGATCAGCACACGCAGGGTCTTGCGCAGGGTTTCAAGCCCTTCCGGCCCCAGCACTTCACTGATTTCGGCTTCAAGATTGCGGATCTGCTCGCCCGCGAGTTTCATGGCGCTGCGGCCCTGTTGGGTGAGCGCCAGGGTCATGTCGCGGCGGCTGGCCTGGATGGCCTGCATTTCGAGGACACCCAGTTCCTTGAGGCGCTGCGCCGACATGTGCACCGCCTGGCGCGAAATGCCGAGGCGCCGCGCGATGCCGGAAATGCTGCCGGTGCCGGCAGCGGCCTGCACGAACACCCGGATGTCGGAGGCGCGCACGTTCTCATAGGGCGTGTCGCGGCGGAACGCCGAAATGCGCTCATCCAGCTCCTGCCCGAAGAGATAAACCAGCGTGCGGATGTTGTCGCGCGCCTCTTCGGCCAGAAATTCGCCAATGTCAGCCATCTCATCAACCATAGTTGACGGTTATACTGTTTGATCTGAAGCGTCAAGAGCCGGAAAATACACAGAAAACCTCAGTTGAAAGCGCTGTGGGGGTAAAATTCTCACATTTTTTGACAATATAGATTGACAATTCAGGTGCGGCGCATCATATGAAGCCTGTCAACTTGAGTTGACCACTGCATCAATTCCATCGGCGAGATCTGAATTTGCTGCCGTCCCCAGAAACGGCGGCGAGAGCGGGTCTGTCAGGGGATTGTGCCAGCTACCCGGTCACACGGGGCGCTCTGTGGCTGGGCCGGGCCGGTGGTGTTCCCTAGACTCCACCGGTCCACCTGCCCATTTCTCCTGGCCTCACTCTTCCGTCACACCCAGCAGTTTCGCCACCACAGGCCGCACATCCATCAGGATGGCATCAGCCATGGCGGCATGGCCTTCCGCCGAGGGATGCATGGCCCCTGTCGTTTCCACGAACACCGACTCCGATGCCTTCTCATCCACAAAGCCGTCACGTGTGATGGCCTTCTGGTTGATGGCGAGATAGGCATCATTGAACGAGCGCACCCAGCGCTGGCGCAGCGCGTAGGGATAGTTCTCCGTCGCGGGATTGTATGGCCGCCAGTCGCGCTGCTTGCCGGACCAGCTTTGCGTGCAGGTGGCCGTGTCGCGCGCCGCCTTGCCGAGGCAGGGCATCATCAGCTGTTCAGCCGGATCCTTGCCCGCGGCGGCATTGCGGGCGCAGAAGCCGTGCCCGCGGAAGGGCCGGTCTTCGTAGGCACGGCCGGCAAAGCGCCAGCCATGGTCTTCGGCCAGTTCGCCCATGCGCCGGTGCAGGCCTTCCAGCTGCTCATGCGCCCGCGTGAGCTTGCCCGGCGTGACCACCAGCCACGACGACCAGACATCGAGCGACTGGTTGGCCGGATACAGGTCCTCATCCACCCCTTCCTCACCGGCGGGGCAGACCTGGCCCTTCTCATCTTCAAGAATGTCCGGATAGGCTGTCAGCACCACCCGCGACGGATCAAAGCCCACGCCATCCTCGCGCAAGGGCACGCCAAGTTCGATCGCCTTTGCCAGCCGCGCATAATCCCCCGGAAGGTCGTTCTGCATGTTGGCGGCGAACTGCTTGGGCGACACCGTGGCGCCAAACCACTTGGCCAGTTTCGACGTGGTGTTGTCGCGCAAGGTGGCCCAGGTGACGAGGCTGGAAAAACCGATGTCATTGCCGCCGACCGAGAGCAGCAGCAGGTCCACCGGGCGGCGATATTGCCCCTCGGGGCAGACCCAGAAGCCGTTCTCCGCCTGCGGCTTCACCACGCACAGCTCGCGCAGCAGCCAGCGCATCTGCGTGTCCTTGCCCGAACCCGACACCACCCGCACCTGGCCGTTGCGGCTCACATACTCCACATGCTCCTGCGGGCCCAGGATGCCTTCATCCACTGCCGCCCCCGAACAGGCATAGCCGAGGAAGGTGACGGCGCCGTGTGGGTTCTCGACCGCGACTTGCAGCGCCGCGCGCAGCTGGTGACCATAGAGCGAGCGGTGGCAGAGTTCATCCATCCACTGGGCGTTGCCGCTGCCGTCATTGCGCGCCCGGCGCGGATAGAGATTGCGGAAGCGGGCATCGGCGGAGAAGGCCACCGGCACATCCGGGTTGCCCTCGCCCGAGGCGAAGCTGTCGCCCAGGCCTGCGATCAGCAGGTCCTTCACCTCAATGTCGGTGGAAATGCCGCTCTCGCCCTCCGCCGCCACCGAGACGGATGCGCCCTTGGGCCACGGAATGTCGAGTGTCACCGCCTCGTCGCAGGGGCTCACCTCGGGTGCGCCGCCATCGACGCGCCATTCGCAATTGTATTCGGAAATGAGCACGGAGGAATCCCGCCGCGTCAGCCACAGCTTCACCCGGTGGCTTTTCGGAACCACATAGGCCTCGCTGCTGCCGCAGGCGGAATGGGTGCGCGATTTTTCATCCCAGCACAGCCGCCCCACCTGCGCGGCCGCCCAGCCCTTCCAGTCATAGTTGCGGCGCAGGTGCCGGGTGAAGGGAATGTAGCGGTCGTTGAGCACATGCTCGGTGCCGAGCACCGACGAGTTGGCGACGAGCCGCGCCTCCGCCCCCTCATCAAGGTTGAGTCCATCCACATGGATGAGATACTGCTTCCACGCCCGCTCATGCGCCTGGAAATCCTTCGCATCGGCAAACAGGCGGAAGCGGTTCTCCACCTGCCAGTTGACCTGCACGTTGGAGGAGGTGAGCGTCTGCGCCAAGGCGGGCACAAGGCCAGCAAGAAGCCAGAGAAAAACCGCCAGAACCGTCCGCACGCCAGAACCCCCCGAAGGAATCGAAGCCAGAGCCTTACCAGATGTGCCAAGGCAAGAATTTGGCGGCACAAAATATTGAAAATCCTGTAATAGGAATAAAAGATTGACATGGGGAAGGAGTGGTGCTAGGGTCGGGGGATGATGTTTGTGTTGATCATGATCACCCTGCTGCACTTCGCCCACCCGGCGCTTGCGCCTGCAACTTTGACGGAAGGGGTGAATCGCGTAGGGTTGGCTGAAGAATTGAAGGGGCGTGCGATGGCGATTGATGTGGGTGGCTACCTTGAGGAGGTGCGCAAGGTTTTCGCATCCGGTGTGGCACAGGAACACGCCTATCGCCCCGCCCTCGAAAAACTTTTCAAATCAATCACCCCGGACGTAACCGCCATCAATGAACCCAAGGGCATCAAGGTGGGCCGCCCGGACTTCGTGTTCCTGCGCAGCGCCGGCAAAGGCGCAGACATCACAATCGGCCACTGCGAAGCCAAGGACGTGGGCCTCGGCATCAACCCCAAGGGTATGAGCGACTTCAACAAGGCGCAGCACGAGCGCTACGTGAAGGCCCTGCCCAATCTTGTGTATACCAACGGACTGGACTGGCGCTTCTACAAGAAGGGCGAACTCGTCCGCGAAATCTCCATCGCTGATTTCATCATGGGCATTCAGTCCAAGCCCGACCAGTTCACTGTTCTGGCGCACCAGCTTGAGGACTTCTGCGCGGAGCGTCTGCAAACCATCACCTCGGCAGAGAAGCTGGCGGAAATGATGGCGGGCAAGGCCGTGCTCATCAAGGACATCCTGTTCAATTCGCTGAAGGAGGATGCCGAACTTCAGACCGAACTTGTGGGGCAATACCAGTCCTTCAAGAAGATGCTGATCCACGACCTGTCGGCAGAGGATTTTGCCGACATCTACGCCGAGACCATTGCCTACGGCATGTTCGGAGCTCGCCTTCACGACAAGACACTCGAGAGTTTCTCCCGCGTTGAAGCACTGGAGCTAATGCCGAAGTCCAATCCGTTTCTGCGCTACCTCTTCACCTACATTGCCGGACCGAACCTCGACGAACGCATCCGCCGCACCATTGATGAGCTGGCGGAAATCTTTCAGGCAACTGACCTGCCCAAGCTGTTTGTGGACTTCGGCAAGTTCACCCAGCGCAACGACCCATTCATTCATTTCTATGAAACGTTCCTTGCCGAATACAATCCGGCCAAGCGCAAGGCGCGTGGTGTCTGGTACACGCCGGAACCCGTGGTCAATTTCATCGTGCGGGCTGTGGATGACGTTCTGAAAACCGAATTTGGCTTGCCCATGGGGCTGGCCGACACCTCCAAGGTGACCATTGATTGGGATACCGGCGAAACCAGGAACGGCAAACCCGTCAAGACCAAGCGCGAGGTACATCGCGTCCAGATTCTTGACCCGGCGGCAGGCACAGGCACGTTCCTTGCTGAGGTGATCAAGCAGATTGCCCCCAAGGTGAAGGACGTGGCCGAAGGGCAATGGTCGCGCTACGTCGAGAATGACCTGATTCCGCGCCTGCACGGCTTTGAGTTGCTCATGGCAAGCTATGCCATGTGCCACATGAAGTTGGACATGATGCTGACTGACATGGGCTACAAGCCCTCGGCCAATCCACCACGCATGGGCGTGTACCTCACCAACTCGCTGGAAGAAGGCGAGCGCGAGGTGCAGGACCTGTTCTGGGCAAAACCACTCTCAGAAGAGGCGCGCCACGCCAACACCATCAAGCGCGACACGCCGATCATGTGCGTGATTGGCAACCCTCCGTATTCGGGTGAAAGCGCCAACAAGGGCGATTGGATCATGGGCTTGATGGAAGCCTACAAGAAGGAACCCGGCGGAAAAGAAAAACTGAAAGAGCGCAATCCCAAATGGATCAATGATGACTACGTCAAGTTCATCCGCTTTGCCGAGCACTTGATCGAGAAGAACGGTGAAGGTGTTCTGGGTTTCATCACCAACCACGGTTACCTCGACAACCCCACCTTTCGCGGCATGCGCTGGCACCTGCTGAAGACTTTCGACAAGATTTGGGTGCTGGATTTGCATGGGAATGCCAATAAGAAAGAAATCTCGTCCGATGGCAAAGCAGACAAAAATGTATTTGATATCATGCAGGGCGTTGCAATTGTTGTGGCAGCCAAATTTCAGACAAAACCGAGCAAAGACTATAGGTTAGGAGAAATTTTTCACGGTGATCTTTGGGGCGAACGTTCGGAAAAGTATGCCGTACTTTGGAAAGAAGTCAGCAAGAACGTATCCAAAAATTTGCTGCCGAATGCCGAACCTCAGTATCCATTTGTCAATCGTGATTTTGATCTTGAGAGTGCCTACCGGGCTGGTTTTGGAATTCAAGAGCTAATGCCACACAACTCAGTTGGCATCGTCACCGCGCGAGACGAGTTAGCGATTGATATGGATCGCAACGTTCTTTGGGAGCGAGTGCAGGACTTTATCAAATTGCCAGTTGAGGATGCAAGAAACAAGTATTTGCTTGGGAAAGATGCGGAAGACTGGCGCGTTGTTTGGGCGCAAACTGATGCAAGAACCAATTTGTCATCGGATCGAATTGTTCGAATGATCTATCGTCCATTTGATTGTCGATGGACATTTTTCACTGGCACGTCGAGAGGATTTCAATGCCGACCGCGAACCGAAGTTATGCGGCATCTTGCGTTCAACAATAATTTGGCGCTCTGTGCGCCTTCACAAACCAAAGACGGTTTTGGCGGAATTGCAGTTAAGTCAGTTGCGGGACACAAAGCGTTCGGAGCATACGACATAAATTCAGTTTTCCCCCTCTACCTCTACCCCGCCGAAGGCTCCCTCGACCAAACCCGCCGTGTCAACTTCGATACCAAGATTCAGAAGGCAATTGTCGGCGCAGCAACCGAGTCGTCCAAGCCGGCTGCGGCAGCACCTCGACATGAGGGGAAGCTGAAGACACCCGATGAAGTGGCGATCTTCGACTACATCTATGGCGTGCTGCATTGCCCGGCCTATCGCGAGACTTACAGGGAGTTTCTCAAGATCGACTTCCCCCGCGTGCCCTATCCGCCCTCGCCGGATGTGTTCTGGGATGTCTCAGCCAAGGGCACGGAATTGCGCAGGCTGCACCTGATGGAAGATGCCGCGATTGGTGCCACGCCCTACAAGTTCACAGGGCAGGGCGACAGTGTTGTCGGCAAGGTGAAGTATGAGGGGGGCCGTGTCGCCATCAATGACACACAGGGCTTTGACGGCGTGCCGGAGATTGCCTGGAATTTCTATATCGGCGGCTACCAGCCCGCCCAGAAATGGTTGAAGGACCGCAAGGGCCGGGAATTGTCCTTCGACGACATCAAGCACTACCAGAAGATCATCAAGATCCTGTCGGAGACCGACCGGATCATGAAAACAATCGAAATGCCTCTGTAACCCCGCGCCACTTGCCTTTTCCCCCTCCTTCCCCCATATGCGGCGGCGGAAGGTTGGTGGCAGGCGTTATGCTCGCCAACCGGGTCAGGACCGGAAGGTAGCAGCCCCAACGAGATTTTGACGGGTTGCCGTCCAGCCTTCCACTTTGTCCCCTCTCATTCCCTCATCCATATTTCACGTCCGTCATGGCCCGCTTCAGGCGGGCCAGCCATAGGCGTGTCGGGCAGATGGCCCGCGTGAAGCGGGCCATGACGTATCGGAGGACGGGCGGGACGTTGACAGGGCGCGTTCACCTCCATGGATGCCCTAACCCCGGCGCGGGTCCCGCTGCCTGTCGGCAGCTCCCGCGCGTTCGGCTGGCGGCGAAGGTCCACTGGACCTTCGCTGAGAGCGCCAGCCTCACCCCAACAAGCTCTTGACGGGTTGCCGTCCAGCCTTCCACTTTTCCCGCAACAGTCGAAAGTGTTTCGCTCCCTCTTTTCCCTCCCCCTTGTGGGGAGGGTCAGGGTGGGGGTTGCGCTGGCGTTCGGCGTTCTGTGCCGTTGACGTTCTGTGAGACCACCAGACCCCCACCCCGGCCCTCCCCACAAGGGGGAGGGAGGATGCGGGAGCGCGGGGCTGGTGGGGGTGGTGCTGGACGTTGAAGTGGAGCATTCAGTTCCATTGATTCCGTCAGCCCGGCGCAGGCCGGGCCAGGGCTTCGCTTCACAATCGCTCACCCAAACCATCTGAGAATGTTTGCAGGTGCTTCAATCCCACCAAAGCCCCGGCCCGGCCTGCGCCGGGCTGACGGAGTAGGGGATGCGGGCTGACGGAGTGGCGCGCGCGGGTTGAAGGCGATGGGATGGGCGTTCTGTTCTGGAGTCTTATTGCAAGACCACCAGACCACCCCGGCCCTCCCCCTTGTGGGGAGGGAGGAGGGATATCGTGTGTCGTTCCGTCCATTCCTTCCAACACCCGTCATGGCCCGCTTCACGCGGGCCATCTCCGCACCACGCCCATGAGCGGCCCGCCTGAAGCGGGCCGTGACGGGATGGGGGATGGGCGGAGGCGGGGGATGGGCTGGGCTTGCTCCCTGCGGCATGATGCGGGGAGCGCGGCGCTTCTGCGCTTTCATCCCGGCCCAAAACTCCCTAAATCCATCCCCGATGTCTGCCACTCCTCCCATGCCGGCCTACCGGGTTCTGGCGCGCAAGTACCGGCCCACGGATTTCTCCGCCCTGATCGGGCAGGAGGCGCTGGTGCGCACCCTCACCAATGCCTTCGCCACGGGGCGCGTGGCCCAGGCCTATATGCTGACGGGCGTGCGCGGTGTCGGCAAGACGACGACGGCGCGGCTCATCGCGCGGGCGCTGAACTATCCGCCGGGGCCCGCCATCGACATGCCTGAGATGACGCCGCAGTGCGAGGCCATCCTTGAATCGCGCCACATGGACGTGATCGAGATGGACGCCGCCTCCAACACCGGCGTCGACAACATGCGCGAGATCATTGACTCCGTGCGCTATGCCCCGGTGCAGGCGCGCATCAAGGTCTACATCATCGACGAAGTGCACATGCTCTCCAAGAGCGCCTTCAACGCGCTGCTCAAGACATTGGAAGAACCGCCGCCGCATGTGAAGTTCATCTTCGCCACAACGGAAATCCGCAAAGTCCCCGTCACCATTCTCTCGCGCTGCCAGCGCTTCGACCTGAAGCGGCTCGATGCCACGCTGCTGATGCAGCACTATGGCCGCATCGCCAAACTGGAAAACGCCGGCATCGAGGACGAGGCGCTCCGCATGATCGCCCGCGCCGCGGAAGGCTCGGTGCGCGACGGCCTCTCGCTGCTCGACCAGGCCATCGCCTATGGCGACGGCACCGTGAAGGCCGATGATGTGGCGGGCATGCTCGGCCTCATTGACCGCAGCCGTGTGATCGAACTGTTCGATGCCGTGATGGGCGGCGACCCGGCCCGGGCGCTTGCCGAACTTGCCACGCAATTCGAAGGCGGCGGCGACCCCGAAACCATCCTCACCGACATGGCGGACTTCGTGCACTGGGTCACGCGGCTTCGCATGGTGAAGGACAGCGCCCTGATGGATGGCTCGCGCACCGAGGCCGAGAAAACGCGCGGATTGGAATTTGCCGCCAGGCTCACCGTGCCCGTACTCTCGCGCGCCTGGCAGATGTTGCTCAAGGGCATCCAGGAAACCGCGACCGCCTCCAACCCCATGCAAGCGGCCGAGATGGTGCTGATCCGTTTGGCCCATGCCGTTGACATGCCGCCCGCCGACGAACTGGCGCGCATCGCTCGGTCGGGTGCCGCAGCGTCAGCCAGCATAAAGCCGCTTCCCTTGCGCGGCGAAGGCAGCGGCGCATCGGCTGTGGGCGGCAACGGCGCGGCCCTTGCCGCCGCCGTCTCGCCTGCACCGTCATCATCTCCGCCAGCAGCGCCGCGCGAACCGGTGGCCTTCACGGATTTCGCCAGTCTCGTGGCCTATGTCAGCGAACGCCGCGACGTGAAGCTGAAGGGCGAACTGGAACGCTTTGTCCGCCCCATCACCGTCACCGCCCAGCGCATCGAAATCGCGCTGGAGCGTGATGCCCCGGCGGGCCTGCCCAATGAACTGATGCGCAAACTCGAAGCCTGGACCGGCCGCCGCACCCTGGTGACGGTGGCCCGCGAAGGCGGTGCCGAGCCGCTGCTCAAGCAGCGCAAATCGGCCGAGGCCGTGGCCCTGCAGGAGGCGCGCGCCAACCCCGCCGTTCAGGCCATCCTCAAGACCTTTCCCGGCGCCGAGATCATGAGCGTCAAGGAACCGCAACCCCTCCCCACCTTCACCCCGGAAGAGACAGATGAAGAATCTCGCTGACATCATGAAACAGGTCCAGTCCATGCAGTCGAAGATGACTGACATGCAGGCCAAGCTGGAAGCAACCACCGTCACCGGGCAATCCGGCGGCGGCCTCGTCAAGGTGACGCTCAATGGCAAGGGCGTGCTCTCCGGCATCGACATCGACGCCTCTCTGATGAAGGCGGACGAGAAGGACATTCTCGAAGACCTGATCGTCGCCGCCCACGCCGACGCCAAGGCCAAGGCCGAAGCGGCAGCAGCCGAAGAAATGAAAGCCGTCACCGGCGGCCTGCCACTGCCGCCGGGCCTGAAGCTGCCGTTCTGAGTCACGCATGAAGCGCCAGGCCGGGCCTGAAATCGAAAAGCTGATCCAGCTTCTGGCCCGCCTGCCGGGTCTGGGGCCGCGCTCGGCCCGGCGCGCCGTGCTGCACCTGATCAAGAACCGCGAGAAGCTGCTCGATCCCCTGACGCTGGCGCTGGACGAGGCCCGCCACAAGGTGACGCAGTGCTCCTCCTGCGGCAATGTCGACACGGTCGATCCCTGTTCCATCTGCCGCGATCCGCGCCGCGACCGCAGCCTCATCTGCGTCATCGAGGATGTGGGCGACCTCTGGGCCCTTGAGCGGGCAGGGGCCTGGACCGGCCTCTATCATGTGCTGGGCGGCACGCTCTCGGCGCTGGGCGGCGTGCGCCCCGAGGACCTGTCGATCGGCGGTCTCCTCGAGCGCGCCGGCGATGGCACGGTGAAAGAGGTGGTGCTCGCCACCAACGCCACCGTCGAAGGCCAGACCACGGCCCACTACATCACCGAGCGCCTCAAGGAAAAGCACATCGCCACCACGCGCCTGGCCCATGGCGTGCCGGTGGGCGGCGAACTGGATTACCTCGACGAAGGCACGCTGACCCAGGCCCTGCGCGCCCGCCGTCCGCTCTGATACAGGCCGTTAACACTTCCTCAACCCTGTGAGCCATCACCGCCGCGGCAGGCCCGCAGGCGGACCGCCGCTTGCTCCCTTTCCATCACAAGACCGGCACGCCCCTGAAAATTGTGCCGGAATGGAACAGGAGCAGGCCAAATGATCAACGTTCGCAAGACCCTCAGCCGGTTCTGGAACAGCCAGCGCGGTGACACGGCCATCATGTTTGCCATCAGCGCCATTCCGGTCATGCTCGCCGCCGGTGCGGCCATCGACTACGCCAGCTACTCCAACGCCAAGGCCCATCTGCAGGCAGCACTCGATTCTGCCGCCATCGCCGGTGCTGCCGCGTCCGGCAAGAGCAACAGCGAACGCGCCACCATCGCCGAGGCCGCTTTCGATGCCAACCTCGCCGATGGCCCTGCGGCGGGCTATGACATCGACAGCGAATTCAAGGTGGAAGATGGCGTTTTCATCGCCAATGCCTCGGTTGACGTTCCGACCTCGATCATGAAACTCGCGGGCGTTCCGGAAATGAATGTGAGCGGCGGCGCCGAAGTGGGCCTTGCCGGAAACAAGAAGGCCGAGATTGCCCTCGTCCTCGATTATTCCGGTTCCATGGGCGAAGTCTCCGGCAGCAAGGTGAAATACGTCGCCATGCGCGACGCCGCCACCAAGCTGGTCAGCGACCTGACGCTCGCCAGCCCCGGCAAGGTGAAGTTCGGCCTCGTGCCGTTTTCACACCATGTCTATGTGACGCTGCCCAAGGCCCATGTGAAGGGTGCCACCGGCACGGGCAACTGGACCGGCTGCACCCAGGACCGCAAGTATCCCCAGAACCTCACCAGCGCTACGCCCACGGCCAGCGACGCCAGCAAGTGGAACCAGGCCATGGCACCGGAGCACGCCGATTCAGACTGTGGCGGCTATGCCCCCAACAAGCTCATCGTCAAGCCGCTCACCACAGATGATGCTGCTGTGAAAACCCAGCTTGCCGCCATGAAGCCCTATGCCTGGACGCACATCGCGCTGGGCGTCGAATTCGGCTACCATCTGCTCTCCGACAACCTGCCCTTCGACCAGGGCGCACCGAAGAGCGACACCGAAACCCAGAAGTTCATGATCGTTCTCACCGACGGCATGCAGACCGAGCCAGCCTTCGGCCCCGGCACCACGCGCAACGTGGCACAGGGCGAGAAGAACCTGGAAAAGCTCTGCAACAATGCCAAGGCCGACGGCATCCGCATCGTGACACTGGCCTTTGACCTTTACGACACCTCGACCCGCGCCCGCCTGAAGAATTGCGCCAGCGACGCCGACAGCTTCTTCGTCGCCGACGATGACACGGACCTCTCCGCCGCCTTCGAGGAAATCAAGGTCTCGATCGCCAATGAGATCTACCTGCGCAAGTAAGGGTTGGGACGGAGCGGCAAGAAGACGGAAATTCCCCACATTTCCGTCAGCCCGGCGCAGGCCGGGCCCAGGCTCTTGCTGAAGTCTCAATCTGCGGGAAACACATGATGTTTCTGTCCTTGCGCAACTGGTGGGGCGAATACATCAAGCACCGGCCCGGCCTGCGCCGGGCTGACGAACAAATTGGCATTCAAACGCTCCTCCTCCCACCTTCGTCATGGCCCGCTTCACGCGGGCCAACCATGGTGAGAGCAGTGTGGGCGGCCCGCCTGAAGCGGGCCGTGACGGGTGGAGGGGGATGCGGGTCCCGCTGCTGTATGGACATCCATCATTGTCGT